>JACZKS010000009.1 GCA_014859895.1 Rhodospirillales bacterium | reverse complement strand
CCGAAACCATCGCCGCCGCCCTGGCTCGGGCGCTGCCGGAGGGGGCCATCGTGGTCGATGAGTCGATCTCGTGCAGCCCGCCGCTCTATGCCGCCACCGCCGGGGCGCCCCGCCATGCCTACATGCTGGTTTCTGGCGGCGCCATCGGCTGGGGCTTCCCGGGCGCCACCGGGGCCGCCGTCGCCTGCCCGGATCGTCCGGTCATCGCCA
The DNA here is from genome assembly GCA_014859895.1 of Rhodospirillales bacterium. GTDB lineage: Bacteria > Pseudomonadota > Alphaproteobacteria > Rhodospirillales > Shumkoniaceae > Shumkonia. The sequence goes on along the minus strand of JACZKS010000009.1, from coordinate 102,069 downwards.
TGCAGGCCGACGGCAGCGGCATGTATACCCTGCAATCGCTGTGGACCCAGGCGCGCGAGGGACTCAACGTCACCACCGTCATCTACGCCAACAACACCTACGAGATCATCAAGGTGGAACTGGCCCGCGCCGGCGTCGACAACCCCGGCCCGCGGGCCAATGCGTTGGCCGATTTCCGCGACGCGCCGCTTGATTGGGTGGCGCTGGCCCGCGGCCATGGGGTGCCCGGCGTCAGGGTCGAGCGGGCCGAGGACCTGGTGCGCGAGATCAAGAAAGCGATCGCCGAGCCGGGGCCGCACCTGATCGAAGCGGCGATGTAAGCGGAGGAAATTGCCATGACGACCCGACCTGCCGCCCGCGTCGGCGATGCCGTCGCCGCCGTCGATACGCCGGCGCTCGTCATTGACCTCGATGCGCTGGAGCGCAACCTGCAAAAAATGGCTGCCTTCGCCAGGAAGGCTGGCGTGCGGCTCCGGCCTCACGCCAAGACCCACAAGTGTCCGCCGATCGCGCTCCGGCAGATTGCGCTTGGTGCGGTCGGGGTCTGCTGCCAGAAGGTGTCCGAAGCCGAGGCGATGGCGGCGGGCGGCGTGCACGACATCCTGATCAGCAACGAGATCGTCGGCGAGGTGAAGGTCGCCCGGCTGGCCGCGCTGGCCCGCCAGGCCCACGTCACCGTGCTGGCCGACCATCCCGACATGGTGGCCGCCTATGGCGCCGCCGCGCGGCGCTTCGGGGCCGAATTGGCGGTGTTGGTCGATCTGCATTCGGGCGGCATCCGGGCCGGCGTCGAGCCGGGGCCGGCGGCCCTCGACCTCGCACGCCGGGTGGCTGACGAGCCGGGGCTTCGTTTCGCCGGCCTGCAAGCCTATCAGGGGGCGGCCCAGCACATCCGCGATTTCGCGGAACGGCGGGTGGCGAGCGAGCGGTGGATCGCCGCCGTCGCCGCCACCAAGGCGCTGTTGGCCGACAATGGGCTTGCCTGCGAGCTTGTCACCGGGGCCGGCACCGGCACCCACGCCTTCGAGGGCACGAGCGGCGTCTTCAACGAGATCCAGCCCGGTTCCTACGCCGTCATGGACGTCGGCTACGGCCTTATTCTGGCCGAGGGGGGCCATCCGGTTACCGAGTTCGAGAACAGCCTTTTCATCCTGGCCACGGTAATGAGCCGTAATTTTCCGGACTTCGCGGTCGTCGATGCAGGGACCAAGGCCGGCAACATCGATTCGGCGATGCCGACCGTGTGGGAGCGGCCGGGTCTGACCTACGTGTCGGCGGCCGACGAGCACGGCGCCATCAAGGTGGCCAGCGGCGGCAACGCGCCGCATCTGGGCGAGAAGCTGCGCCTGGTGCCGGGCCATTGCGATCCGACCATTAACCTGCATGACTGGATCATCGGCGTGCGGCACGGCACGGTCGAGGTGGTGTGGCCGGTGTCTGCGCGCGGTGCCGTGCTGTAGGGACGACCCTAGGCGATTTCCGTCCTGGCCTTGGCGAAGTCGCAGATCTTGCCGATCAGGGTGGTGATGTCGGCCTTGAGCTTTTCGAAGCCGGCCGTTTTCACCTTGGTGGCGTCGTCAAGAAAGAGGTCGCGGTTGACCTCGATTTGCAGGCTGTGGCGCCCTTCGGCCGGGGCACCCACCATGCGCACCAGTTCGACCCCTTTGAACGGATCGTTCAGCGCCACGCGGTAGCCCATGGCGCGAATCTCGCCGGCCACGTAGGCGGTAAAGTCGGGAGCACAGGTGGTGCCGTCGCGGTCGCCCAGGACGAAGTCGGCCCGTCGGATGCCGGCGCCTTCCGGCGAGCGCTCGTCGCTGACTGCCGGCATCGAGTGGCAATTCACATGCCACACCCGGCCGAACCGCTGCTTCACGCCGCTTACCGTCTCCATCAGGATGTGCTGGTAGGGCTGATGGTAGGTATCAATGCGCGTCTTGACCTCGGCCACCGTCAGTTTGCGGGCGTAGATGGAGCAGCCCGGCCGGGCCATGCGCCAAATCAGGCCGATGCCCGACGTCGTCTTGATGCTCGGTGTCACCGGGCCCGGCCACGGCTCGTCCAGGAGCTCCTGGTCGATGTCGGCGGTGGCGCGGTTGGCATCGATGTAGGCGCGTGGAAAATGGGCCTTGAGGAAGGCGGCACCGAAGCCGGGCGCCGCAGCATACAACTCTTCGACATAGGTGTCTTCGCCGGTTCGTACGATGTGCTCGGGCGCCGCATAGTCGAAGTCGTCGGGGTAGACGGTGCCGCTGTGCGGCGAATCGAAGACGACGGGAACCTCCGGCACCGCGGGGGCTTCGAGGGTCAACACACCTGGAATGCGTCGGTTCATGGGGCCTCAGGCGTCATTGAGGTGGCAGGCCGACGTGTGCCCCGGCGCGATCTCGCGCAGGGCCGGGTTTTCCAGCCGGCAGCGTTCGGTGGCAAACGTGCAGCGCGGGTGGAAGTAACACCCCGACGGAGGGTCGAGCGGCGAGGGAATTTCGCCCTGCACGGGGCGGAACTGGTGGTGGCGCTCGTCGAGGCGCGGGACCTCGCGCAACAGGACCTGCGTGTAGGGGTGGTTTGGCTTCTTGAACAACTCCTCGGAATCCGAAATTTCGACGATGCGCCCCAGATACATGATGACGATGCGATCCGAGATGTGCTCGACGACGCCGATGTCGTGGCTGATGAAAAGGTAGGTCAGCCCCAGATCCGTCCTCAACTTCATGAAAAGGTTGAGGATCTGTGCCTGGATCGAGACGTCGAGCGCCGCCACCGATTCGTCGCAGACGATGAATTCGGGGTTCACCGCCAGCGCTCTGGCGATGCCGATACGCTGACGCTGGCCGCCCGAGAACTGATGCGGGTAGCGCCGCTTGAACTCGGGATCGAGACCGACCCGGGCCAGCACCTCGTCGACGTAGGAATCGAATTCGGCCCGCGTCGTGATGCCGTGCACCAGCGCCGCCTCGCCGACGATGTCCTGCATGCGCATGCGCGGGTTCAAGGAGGCGAACGGGTCCTGGAAGATCATCTGGGTCTTCAGCGCCGTCTGCCGGGCCTCGTCACCTTCCATCTTGTAGATGTCATGGCCGCGATAGCGGATGACCCCGTCGCTGGGGTGCATGATGCCCGCCACCATGCGCCCGAGGGTCGATTTGCCGCATCCGGATTCGCCGACCAGGCCAACGACCTCGCCGTCACGCACCGAGAAACTGGCGTCGTCGACCGCGCGGACGACCTCTTCGCGGATCTTGGAGCCCATGCGCTGGGCGATGCGGCCGGCAAAGTCCAGGTGCTTGACGAAGCGCTTGGAGACGCGATCGATTTCGAGGAGGGCAGGCTTGTTCATCGGGAGTCTCCGACGTACGGATATATGCAGCGGATGGCACGGCCCGGCGCGGGGTAGCTAATGGCAGGCGCCTCGGCGGCGCATTCTTCCTGAGCTCGCTGGCAGCGGTCGCGGAAGGCGCAGCCCTTGGGCAGGCGGATCAGGGACGGCGTCATGCCGGGAATCTGGTACAGCGCCGTGCCCCGCTTGTTGCGGCTGGGTACCGAGCCGATGAGCCCCCGGGTGTAGGGATGCATGGGCTGGTCCAGTACCTCTTCGACCTTCCCTTCCTCGACGATGCGGCCCGCGTACATGACGCAGATGCGATCGGCCAGCCCGGCCACCACCGTCAGGTCGTGGGTGATCCAGATCAGCGCCGTTCCCGTCTCGCGCGCCAGCTTCTGCGCCTCGTAGAGAATCTGCGCCTGGATGGTGACGTCGAGCGCGGTGGTAGGTTCGTCGGCGATGATGAGGTCGGGCTTGTTCAAGAGCGCGATGGCGATGGCCACACGCTGGCGCATTCCGCCCGAAAACTGGTGCGGATAGGCCTTGAGGCGCTCCTCCGGCGAGGGAATACCGACCTGGCCCAGGGATTCGACGCAGCGCCGGTGGGCTTCCTCGCGGTTCACGTTCTTGTCGTGGGCCCTGATTGCCTCGACCATCTGGGTATCGATGCGCAGCACCGGGTTCAGCGTCATCATTGGGTCCTGGAAGATCATGGCGATCTTCGATCCCCGAATGTGGCGCCACTGGGAATCCGGCAGCTTGGCCAAATCGGACCCGTTGAAAAGGATCGAGCCGTCGACGATGCGGCCCGGCGGGTCGACCAGTCCCATCACCGAAAAGCCGGTCACCGTCTTGCCGGAGCCGGATTCTCCGACGAGGCCCAGGACCTCGCCGCGGCCGACCGTGAACGACACGTCATCGACCGCCTTGACCACACCCGCCTTGGTATGGAAGTGGGTCTTGAGGTTGCGGACCTCGAGCGTCGGGGTGTTCGCATTCATGATCGTTTCCCCTATCGCTGCAGGCGCGGGTTGAGGATGTCGCGCAGGTGGTCGCCCACCAGGTTAATGCTGACGATGGTGATCAGCAGCGCAACGCCGGGGAAGAAGCTGATCCAGTAGTAGCCGCTCAGCATGTACTCGAACCCGTTGGCGATGAGCAGGCCGAGCGACGGTTCGGTGATCGGCAGGCCGATGCCCAGGAAGGAAAGCGTCGCCTCCAGCATGACGGCGTAAGCGACGCGCATGGTGACGATGACGATCAAGGGCGGCAGGCAGTTGGGCAGCAGGTGATAGAAGATGATCCGCCGGGTGCCCAGCGCCAGGCAGTGGGCGGCCTCGATGTATTCCTTGCCGCGTTCGACCAGGGCCGAGCCGCGCACCGTGCGTGCGTAGTAGGCCCACTGGGTGACCACCAGCGCGATGATGACCTTGTCGATTCCCTGGCCCAGCACGGCCAGCAGGATCAGCGCGATGAGAATGGCCGGGAAGCTCAATTGAAGGTCGACGATCCGCATCAGGAAGACATCCCAACGGCCCCCCATGTAGGCCGAGAACAGGCCGGCGGCGCCACCGATGAGAAGCGAAATGAAGGCGCTGGCGACGCCGACGAACAAGCTGATGCGCAGACCGTAGAAAATGCCGCTCAGAAGGTCGCGGCCTTGGTCGTCGGTGCCCAACCAGAACACCATGACGCCTTCGATGTCCTCGGTTCCCGGCGGCACCTTGCCGTTCATGATGTCCAATTGCATCAGGTCGTACGGATTCTGCGGCGAGAGCCACGGAGCGAAGACGGCGATCAGCACCGTGATTGAGAAGACGATGAGGCTGGCCACCGCGAGCGGGCTCTCCATGAAGTCGGAGACGAAGCGGCGGAACGGCGTCTGCGGCGGGGGTAGTGGTTCGTCGACGATGGCGACGGTGGCGATGTCGAGAGGCGGGGTCATGACTTGGATTCCAGGCGGACGCGCGGATCGAGCACCGAATAGAGCACGTCCACGATGAAATTGATGACGATGAACATCACTACCGTGATCAGCAGGTAGGCGACGACGATCGGGCGGTCGAGCCGGTAGATCGAGTCGATCAGCAGCTTGCCCATCCCGGGCCAGGCGAAGATCGATTCGGTCACCACCGCGAAGGCGATGACGTTTCCGAGTTCAAGCCCGACCACGGTGACCACCGGGACCAGAATGTTCTTCAGCACATGGACGAAAATCACGCGCGCATGGGACAGGCCCTTGGCGTAGGCGAACTTGACGTAGTCCATCAACATGTTTTCGCGCATGCCGGCCCGGGTCAGGCGGATCACCAACGACACCTTGAACAGCGCAAGGTTGACGGCGGGAAGCAGCAGATGCGTAAGGCCGTCCCAGGTGAGGAAGCTGACCGGGACGCCGAACAGGTCGACCGTGTCGCCGCGCCCTGAGGCGGGTAGCCAACCCAGTATCACGGCAAACACCATGATCATCATCAGGCCGACCCAGAAGGTCGGCAGGCTGAAGCCCAGGATGGAGACGCTCATGATAGTGCGCGAATACCAAGCATGTGGCCTCAGGCCGGCGATCATGCCCAATGGAATGCCGATGACAATGGACAGGATGACCGCCGCGAAGGCGATCTCCAGCGTTGCCGGCATGCGCTCCAGGATGAGCAGCAGGGCCGGCTGGTTGAAGACGAACGAGGTGCCGAGGTCGCCCTTGAAGGATTGCAGCAGGAAATATCCGTACTGCTCCCACAGTGGCTTATCGAGGCCGAGATCGGCGATGACGCGGGCGCGCTCGAACTGGTCCGCCTCGGCGCTGACCAGAAGCTCGACCGGATCGCCGATGGCATAGACGCCGACGAACACCAGCAGGGACATCACCAGGAGAACGGCCAAGCTCTGCGAAAAACGGCGGATCAGAAAAACGGTCAACGAAGCCCTCCCGGAGGGTCAATCAAAAATGGAACCGCGCGTTCCATGCCATGACGTATATGGGGCGAGGGAACGCGCGGCTATGCTCATGAACGGTACTTCAACTACTTCTTGGACCGGATGTCCTGGATCTGCGTGTACTCATCCGCCCGCGCCACGTAGTCGAGGCCCTTGCGCATGGCCCAGACGTTGACCTGGAAATAGAGCGGAATGATGCCAAGATCGTTCATCGCGATGGCGGTCGCTCCCTGCGACAGGCGTACCCACTCCTCGCGGTTTGGCGCCTTGAGAGAATCGGCGACCATCTGATCGAGGGCCGGGTTGGAGTAGCGGCCGCGGTTGGTGGCGCCGGTGCCGGTTGCCTTGTCATAGGTGGAAACCAAGGCGCGCAGCGGGTCGGAAGGCTCGCCGGTGCCTGAGTTCCAGCCGACCAGCAGGAGGCTGAATTCCAGCGCCGTGCCCTTCGAGAAGAAGGGGCCCGAAGGCATGGTCACGACGTCGGTCTTGATGCCCACGCGGGTCAAAGCCTGGGCGATGGCCTGCGTCACCTTCTCGTCGTTGATGTAGCGGTTGTTGGGGCCGTGAATGGTGATTTTGAAGCCGTCAGGGTAGCCGGCGTCGGCGAGCAGCTTCTTGGCCTTCGCCGGATCGTAGGGGTCGGGCTTGCGGTCCGGAATGGCGCCCAGCACGTTCGGCGGCATTAATTGGCCCGACGGAACGGCGAGACCGTCCATGACCCGCTCGGCGATCGCCTTGCGGTTGATCGCCAGCGACATCGCCTGACGAACCCTCAGGTCCTTGAGCGGGTTCTTCTCCAGCGGCTTGCCGGCATTGTCGAAGATGAACGGGCTCTTGTCGCGGTTGGTGTCGTAATGCAGGTAGATCAGCCGGGTGGACTGGGTCTGGGCGAGCGAGATCTTCGGGTTCTTCTTCAGCATGGGAAGGTCGGAAGGTGCCGGGAAGTCAACGATGTCGACGTCGCCGGCCAGCAGCGCGGCGACCCGCGCGGCGTTGTCGGAGACCGGCTTCACCGTGACCTTGTCCCACTCCGGTTTCGGTCCCCAATAGTCGGGATTCTTGGTGTAGACGATGCGGTCACCCTTGACCCATTCGACGAACTTGTAGGGGCCGGTTCCGACCATCGCCTTGCCGCTGTTGTAATCGTCGGTCGTGGCATTCTCGCCGTGCTTCTTGGAGACGACGATGAGGACGCTCATATACTCGGGCATGAGCGGGAAAGCGTCCTTGGTCTTCATGCGCACGGTGTGATCGTCGACGACCTCGACCTCGGTGAGGATACCGGTGAACAGCTTGAAGGATGACGGGCTCTTGGGCACGTTGCCCGCCCGGCTCATCGTGAACTTGACGTCCTCGGCCGTGAACGGCGAGCCGTCATGCCACTTCACGCCCTTGCGCAGCTTGAACTCCCACACGTTGGGTGCAAGCTGCTTCCAGGATTCGGCCAAGCCCGGAACCTTGTTCTGGGCGGCGTCCTGGGCCACCAGCTTGTCGAACACGGCGTTCGAAAGCATGTTGTTCGGGCCGACGTTGTGATAGTGCGGATCCATCGCCGTCGGTTCGGACGAAAGACCGACCTTGATGTCGGCGGCGTAGGCCGAACCTGCCAGCGCGATGGCGGCAGCCGAGACTGCCATGCCAATCATTTTACGCATTGCAAAAGCCTCCCAGTAGAAACAAACGATCCGCGGCCCGTGTCGCCGGGGCCGCACCATGACGGGAAAAATCGAAACCGAAGACGGGTTGCCCATTTGTCTTCTGTTTGACGCTCGCCCCGTCCCGAAGTTCCCAAACGATGACGGAACGGAATCCGTTTTTCAATCGGCTTGTCCCAATTCCGCCCGTCTTCAGACTTATTTTTGATCATGTCTGACGGGTGCGGGTCAAGTTTTAGGCAGAAAGGCAGATCCCTGCCCAATCCACGACCGACCATTTGTCATCTGCGGGGTTCCGGGGGCGGAAATCCGGCGAATCGGGGCCCTTTCTGCGGGGGGGGGGCTTGCCCCCGCACCGCCGGTATAGTCGCCGCAGACGCACGTTCCGACCAACAACATAAAAGCTGCTCCCGATGAATAGTCTTCGCGCCGCCGACGTTCTTTCCGTCGACATGATCCGTCGCCTGGTCGCCTTCAACACGGTCAGCCGCAACCCCAACCGGGCGAACATCGACTTCATCCGGGACTACTGCACGGGCTTGGCGTCGAGAGCCGGATCATCCCGGGCCACGACGAACTCGATGCCCGCCTGTTTGTAAACGTGCGCCTCCCACCGGCCGGCCGGCCGGGGGGAGGAACGCACGGTCGCCAAGCTGTTCGAAACGCCGAGACGGCTATTTCTTGGCGGTGTGGATGCTCTGGATCATCGTATACTCGTCGGCCCGGGCCTTATAGGTCAGCCCCTTGCGCATGGCCCACACATTGACCTGGAAGTGCAAGGGAATGAGGCCGAGGTCGTTCATGACGACCTTGGTCGCTTCCTGCGTGCCCTTGGCCCATTCCTCGCGCGTCGACGCGCTCACCGCCTTGTCGACGAGAATGTCGAATGCCGGGTTGGAGTAGCGGCCGCGGTTGGTGGAGCCGGTACCCTTGGTCTTGTCGTAGGTCTGTACCAGCGCTCTCAACGGATTCGACGGTTCACCGGTGCCCGACGACCAGCCGACCAGCAACAGGCTGTACTCCAGGGCCGAACCCTTCTGGAAGAAGATGTTCGACGGCATGGTCTCGACCTTGGTCTTGACGCCGATCCGGCTCAGCATCTGGGCGACGGCTTGGCAAACCTTCTCGTCGTTGACGTAGCGGTCGTTGGGGCCGTGGAGGGTGAGGCCGAAGCCGTTGGGATAGCCGGCCTCGGCCAGCAGGGCCTTGGCCTTCTTGGCATCGTAGGGATCGGCCTTGATGTCGGGAACCGTCGCGTAGACGTTCGAAGGCATGAGCTGGCCCGCGGGAACCGAAAGGCCTTCCATGACCTTGTCGGCGATCGCCTTGCGGTCGATGGCGAGCGACAGGGCCCGGCGCACCCGCACATCCTTGAGCGGGTTTTTGTCCATCGGCTTGCCGGCAGCATCGGTGACGAACGGGCTCTTGTCGCGATCCGAATCCAGGTGCAGGTAGATCAGGCGGTTCGAGCCGATCTGGGCCAGCGTGATCTTCGGATTCTTCTTGAGGGCACCCATGTCGGTGGTCGACGGGAACTCGATGAAGTCGACGTCACCCGCCAGCAGGGCTGCGACGCGCGCCGTGGTATTGGTGAGTGGCTTGACGGTGACCTTGTCCCACTCCGGTTTCGGGCCCCAGTAGTCAGGGTTCTTGGTGTAGACGATGCGGTCGCCCTTGACCCACTCGACGAACTTGTAGGGGCCGGTGCCGACCATCGCCTTGCCGGAGTTGTAGTCGTTGGTCGAGGCGTTCTCGCCATGCTTCTTGGAGACGATGTAGAGGACGCTCATGTAGTCGGGCATGAGCGGGAACGCGTTCTTGGTCTTCAAGCGGACGGTGTAATCGTCAACGATCTCGACGTCGGTGAGGATTTTGGTGTAGACGCCGAACGAGCCGGGGCTGTTCGGCACGTTGCCGGCGCGGCCCATGGTGAACTTGACGTCGGCCGCCGTGAACGGCGAGCCGTCATTCCACTTGACGCCCTTGCGCAGCTTGAACTCCCACTCATTCGGGGCGAGCTGCTTCCAGGATTCGGCGAGTCCCGGGACCTTGTTCTGGAACTCGTCCTGGTAGACCAGGGTGTCGAACACCGCGGTCGCCATCATGTTATTGGGGCTGAGGGTATGGTAGTGCGGGGTCCATCGAGTTGGGCTCGGCCATGATCCCGACCTTGAGATCAGCCGCATAGGCCAATCCCGCCAGGGCGATGGCTGCCGCGGCGGTGACGACGCCTAACAATTTCCGCATAGCATTTGCCTCCCAATAGGAACAATCAATTTCCGGGCCCCTCTAGGCGGGCCCACGTTGCGCCGGGAGTGAAGAAAAACGAAGTCGGGCTCCCCGTGACGTCTCCCGGTCCAGTCTCGTTTCCCGTCCCGACATCCTGAACGGTGACGGGACGGGACCGGTTTTGCAATTGCCTTGTCCCGATTCGCACCTTCCGGGCGACTTTTTTTGAACATTTTCTCGGCGGCCGGACAAGAATTGGGCGAGAAGTCAGAAAAATGCCCAATTTTTGACGGGGCGGATGGCCTGTCGTTGCCGTGTCGGGATGGCGCTGCCGCGAATCGCCAAACCGGGCGATTCGGCCCGGACGGGGCTGGTTTCGCCCCGGTGCGACCGCTATAGTCCTAGGCCGTGCCTGGGCCAGAACAACAAGACGGGACCATCCCATGGTCGAACTCCGCGCCGCCGACGTCATCTCCCTCGACCTGATCACCCAGTTGGTGGGGTTCAACACCGTCAGCCGCAACCCCAACCGGGACATCATCGATTTCATCCGCGCCTATCTCGCAGGGCTCGGCGTCGAGGCCCGGATCATTCCGGGGACCGAAGAGGGCAAGGTCTGCCTGTTGGCAACGGTGGGCCCGGCCGGGCGGCCCGGCATCGTGCTTTCCGGTCATACCGACGTGGTGCCGGTCGACGGCGAGGCTTGGTCGTCCGATCCCTTCGCCGCCGAGGTGCGCGATGGCCGGCTTTACGGTCGGGGTTGCGTCGACATGAAGGGCTTTCTCGGCATCGTGCTGGCCCATGTGCCGATGTTCCTGGCCTCCAACCTCAAGACCCCGATCCACTTGGCATTCTCCTACGACGAGGAGGTGGGCTGCATCGGCGTGCGCCCGATGATCGAGGTCATCAACCGCATGCCGGTGAAGCCGGCACTGTGCTTCGTCGGCGAACCGACCCGGATGACGGTGATGACCGGCCACAAGGGCAAGAAGAGCATGCGCGTCACGGTGCGCGGCCACGAATGCCACTCGTCGCTGGCCCCCACGGGTGTGAACGCCGTCGAATACGCCGCCGAACTGATCGCCTTCATCAAGGGGATGGCCCGGCGGCTGGAGCGCGACGGCGCCCGCGATGGGGCCTACGACATCCCGCACTCCACCGCCCACGTCGGACGCATCGCGGGGGGCACCGCGCTCAACATCGTACCGCGCGACTGCTGGTTCGAGTTCGAGTTCCGGGTGCTGCCCGCCGACGATCCCGAGGTCCTGTTTGCCGAGGTCAAGGAGTATGCCGAGCGGACGCTGGAGCCGCAGATGAAGGCGATCGACCCGAAGACCGGCTTTTCCTGGCTGGAAATCGGCGCCTTCCCCGGCCTCGACACCGCGGTCGACGCCGAGGTAGTCGGCCTTGCCACCCGCTTTGCCGGCAATCCCCGCACGGGGCGCGTCGCCTTCGGCACCGAGGGCGGCCTGTTCGCCGCCACGGCCGGCATTCCCACGGTGATCTGCGGGCCCGGCGATATCGACCAGGCCCACAAGCCCGATGAATTCATCACGCTTGACGAGGTCGCCCGCGGCGAGGCCTTTGTGCGCGCCGTTGCCGACTTCTGCGCCCGCGAAATCTTGTAGGGCGGGGCGGCGGCCGGGAAAGAGGAGGAAAGGGAAGCCATGTCGCAAAGCCAGCCGTATCCCGTCGAAATTTCGGCGCCGGACATTGGCCCCTACAGGAAGGGCAACACGGGCATCGACTACATCACGACATTGGACAGCGGCCGCGTCGGGCCGCACGTGATGGTCGCCGCCCTGGTTCACGGCAACGAACTGTGCGGGCCGATCACGCTCGACTTCCTGCTGCGCAACGAGGTGCGCCCGCTGCGCGGCAAGCTGACCCTGGGCTTCCTTAATGTCGACGCTTTCGCCACCTTCGATCCCAAGAGGCCCGAGGCGTCGCGCTGGGTCGACGAGGATTTCAACCGGGTGTGGGACTCAACCGTTCTGGATGGCCCGCGCGACAGCGTCGAGTTGAGAAGGGCCCGCGAGATCCGCCCCGTGATCGACCAGATCGACTTCCTGCTCGACCTCCATTCCATGCAGCATCCGACGGCGCCCCTCATGTTGTGCGGGCCGACCGCCAAGGGCCGCCGTTTCGCGCGCACCGTCGGCTGCCCGGAATATGTGATGAGCGATGCCGGCCATGCCGCCGGCCGCCGTTTGCGCGATTACGGCGCCTTTGCCGACGAGGGCAGTTCAAAGAACGCCCTGCTGGTCGAATGCGGCCAGCACTGGGAGAAGAAGAGCGTCGAGGTTGCCCGCGAAATCACGCTGCGTTTCCTGCTGTCGCTTGACATGATCAAGCGCGACTTCGCGTCGCGCTTCCTGCCCGCCGCGTCGCCGGCTCCGCAGAAAGTGATCCAGGTGACGGCGCCGGTGACCATCAAGACTCAGTCTTTCCGCTTCGCCCAGCCCTTCCTCGGCCTGGAAGTCATTGCCAAGGAAGGCACCGTTATCGGTTGGGACGACGAGGAAGAAATCCGCACACCCTATGACAACTGCGTGCTGGTCATGCCATCCCGCCGCCTGTTCCCCGGCCAGACGGCGGTGCGTTTCGGCCGCTTCATCGACTGATCAGCGGCGCCTTCTCGCGGTCGACCATCTCGATCATCTCGCGGAGCAGGTGGACGACCTCGGCGGAGGCTTTCTCGACCTCCTTGAATTCCGCCAGGGCTTCCGTGCGGTGGCCGGCGAGAAACAGATCGGCGGCCTTTCTGCCGTGTTGGTGTACCCGTTGGTGGGGAGCCTGCAACTTCGCAAAAGCCGGATGCTGGGTATAGAGCGGATCCTTGATGCTGTCGTACCACTTGCCGAGCCGGCATTCGTGGTGGCTGGACAGCGAGGCGGCCGTCTTGTCGCTGCGGCCGACCAGGATTTCCGCCAAATGCTTTTTCCACAGGAAATGGTCGGACTGGGCGCGGTACAGAACGGCGTGCCGCAGGTTCAGTTTCTCCAGGTCGGCGAACTGGTCGCCGATGACCTTTTCCGCCTCGGCTACGGCGTCGATCGCCTGTTCGGCCTGGTTCCGCCCGCGTTCCGTCATGGCGGCGATATCGTGAATGGCCCGGGAAATCTCTTCCATGGCCGTGGTCTGTTCGGCGGCGGCTGACGCCGTTTCGTTGATCCGCGCGTTGACCGAATCGATGGCATGGTTCACCGTATCCATCTTGGTTCCGACATCCGCGATGGCGACCTGCCCTTTTTCTACGGCTTCCCCGGTGACGCTCATCGACTGGGTGATTTCATCCATCACCGCCCGGATGGAGGAGATCTGGTCGCGGATGTCGTCGGTGGCCTGGGCGGTCTGTTGGGCTAGGCTTTTGACCTCGCTGGCGACGATGGCGAACCCCTTGCCGGCCTGCCCGGCGCGGGCTGCCTCGATGGTGGCGTTAAGGGCCAGCAGGTTGGTTTGCTTGGCGATGGCTTCGATGGCCTCGAGAATGTCTCCGATCTGCCGCGACGCAGTGGCCAGGGTGCCCACCTTTGCCGCCACCTGCTCGACCGAGTGGGAGATGCTGTCCATCTCGGCGGTGGCGGCCTCGACCGACGCCATGCCGGCATGGACTCCTGCCTCGGTTTCCGAGGCGAGGACGGCGCTTGCCGCGCCCGCTTCCGAGATGTGATTGATGGTGGTGACCATCTCGGCGGTGGCGGCGGAAATGCCGTGAGTTCGTTCGTCGATCTCGCGCATGTCGCCGGTGACGAAGGAAACGGCGGTCATTGCGTTGCTGGCCTGTATCGAGGAATCGACGGTGCGGCCCAGTTCAATGGTTCCCTGCTCGGCCAAGTGAAGCGCCACCGTCCGGACCATAGCGGACAGGGGGTCGGTTCCTTGTGGGCGGCAGCCATAATTGCTTTCGGTGATGGCTCTCAGGCAAGCCATCACTTCCACGTCAGGAGTGGTGGCCGGAACGTTATCAGCGGAGACCGGAGTATAACCTTTGGTTGTTGCATCCAGGGTGGCGTCACCTTTCCTGAATAACATAAGTGCCTCCTTTTCCGGTAATTCGTTGCGACTTCGGCAAGTTCACGGCAAGAAATCCGGAGCGACCACGGCCTTGGAAGCGGTTTCCCGGAAGGCGTTCTCGCCGGGGGTGGCAGCTTGGAAACCTGAACATTCCCAGGCTAGCGCGCGGGATGTTTCTCAATGATGTCAATTTGCGAGAAACGCGTAACGATTTGTCATCAATCGACGTCAATGTGTAATGATCTTAGAAATTTTACTATTATATTGATTTTTTTGAAAAATCTCCCGTTTCGCCGATGTTCTTCGGAATTCCCGTCATGCTTGCGGGGGCAGGATTGGGCGCAGGCCGTCGCCTCCATCCTGAGAGCGGCGACGGCAACCAAGCCTTATAGGCCCGTGACCACAACGGAAACGGGCGCGTCCGATGGGACGGTGATATCCGCCCGTTTGCCTAAATCGCGAGGCCGGCGGCGGGGGCCGTCTTCTTCAGGTACTCGAAGCCCATGCGGGCGTAAGTCAGCGGATGGGCCTTGGCCGGGTCCTGCTCGGCCTCGACCACCAGCCAGCCGGCATAGCCGGCCTGGGCGAGGGGCGGAAACACGGCGGCGTAATCGACGCAGCCGTCGCCGGGAACCGTGAAGGTGCCGGCCAGCACTGCGTTGAGGAAGCTCCAATCCTCGGCCCGCACGCGGGCCAGGACATCGGCGCGGATGTCCTTGCAATGCACATGGGTGATGCGCGCCGCGTAGTCGGCGGCGATGCGCACGGGATCGGCCCCGGCGAAAGTCAGATGCCCGGTGTCGAGCAGCAATCCCACCTCGTCACCAGTGTGTTCCATCAGGCGATGAACATCGTCGGCGCTCTGCACGACGGTTCCCATGTGGTGGTGGAAAGCCATGCGAAGGCCGCGCCCCATCAGGTACTTGGCCATTTCGGTCATCCGGGCGCCGAAGGACTTCCACTCGCCGACCGGCAGCACCGGGCGGCGGGACAGCGGCGTTTGGCGCTCGCCGTGGATGCAGCCCGATACCTCGGCGAACACCATGACACCGCAGCCCATGGCGGAAAGCAGGCTCAGGTGGTTCTCCACCTCCTTCTTTTCGTCGGCGACGTCGCGGGTCAGCAGCCGGCCGCTGTACCAGCCGGAGACCAGGGCCAGGCCATGACGATCGAGGATCGGCTTCAACGTCTCGGCCTGGCGCGGGAACTTGTTGCCGAGTTCGATGCCTGCGTAGCCGGCCTGCGCCGTCTCGCTGAGGCAGGTCTCCAGCGGCGTCTCGCCGCCCAGTTCCGGCATGTCGTCGTTGGTCCAGGTCAGCGGATTGATACCGATGCGCACGCCCATTGCCTCATCCTCCCGTTCGTTGTTTCCGCGTCGCCGCCAGGTAGGTTTCGCGCGCCGAGCGCACCTGCGGCCGCTCGGAAACTTCAGGGACCGCAACGTCCCACCAGGCCCCGCCCTCGGCGGTGGTGGCGACGGGGTCGGTCTCGATGACGATCACGCTGGTCCGTTCCGCCGCCTTGGCGCGCTCCAGCGCCGCCTCCAAATCGGCCAGGCCGGCCACCTTTTCCGAAAGCGCGCCCAGGCTGGCGGCATGGGCAGCGAAGTCGATGGCCGGCACCTCGCCATCGGCGCGCACCGAATCGAACAGGTTGTTGAAGCTCTCGCCGCCGACGCTTTTCTGAAGCCGATTGATGCACCCGAAGCCCCGGTTGTCGAGAACGACGATGATCAGTTTCCTGCCCATCAGCACCGAGGTGGCGATCTCGGAATTCATCATCAGGTAGCTGCCGTCGCCCAACAGCACGAACACCTCGCGTGTCGGGTCGGCCATCTTGACGCCCAGGCCGCCAGCAATCTCGTAGCCCATGCAACTGTAGCCGTACTCAAGGTGATAACCGCCGGCCGAAGGCGTGCGCCACAGTTTGTGCAGTTCGCCGGGCAGGCCGCCGGCCGCGCATACCACGACGTCGCGCGGCCCCGCCACCCGGTTGGCGGCGCCCAGGATCTGCGCGTCGGAGGGCAGCGGCGCGTTGGTGGCCCGGGTGACCCGCTCGACCACCGCATTCCAGTCCTTGGCGAGATCGCGGGTGCGGGCCGTCCAGGCCGAAGGCGCCCGCCAGTCACCCAATTTCGCCTCCAGGGCCTCCAGGCCGCGCCGGGCGTCGGCGACCAGGGGCATGGCACCATGCTTGATGGCGTCGAACGGCTGCACGTTGAGCTGCACCAGGACGGCCTCGGGGTCGGCGAACAACGAATGGGACGCCGTCGTGAAATCGGAAAGGCGGGTGCCGATGGCCAGCACCAGGTCGGCTTCGGCGGCAAGCGCATTGGCGGCGGAGGCCCCGGTGACGCCGAGGGCGCCGGCCTGGTTCGGGTGGTCCCACGGCAACGCCCCCTTGCCGGCCTGGGTCTCGGCGACCGGCAGGCCGTGGCGTTCGGCGAAGCGGGCCAACGCGTCCGTGGCCAGCGAATAATGGACGCCGCCGCCGGCGACGATCAGCGGGCGCTTGGCGCGGCGCAACGCTTGGGTGACGACCGCCAGTTCGCCCTCGTCGGGGCCGGGGCGGCGCAGCCGGCGCAGGCGCGGCGCGAAGAATTCTTGCGGATAGTCGAAGGCCATGGCCTGCACGTCCTGGGGGAGCGCCAGGGTCACCGGCCCGCAGGCGGCGGGATCGGTCAAGATCTCCATGGCTGCCGGCAGGCTGGTCAGGATCTGTTCGGGCCGGGTGATGCGGTCCCAGTAGCGCGACACCGGCTTGAAGCAGTCGTTGGCCGATACCGTGGCGTCGGCGAAGCTCTCCACCTGCTGCAACACGGGGTCGGGGCGGCGCGCCGCGAAGACGTCGCCCGGCAGCAGCAACACCGGCAGGCGGTTGACGTGGGCGACGGCGGCGGCGGTCACCATGTTGGTGGCGCCCGGCCCAATCGAGGTGGTGCAGGCCATCAGGCGCCGCCGGTTCATCGCCTTGGCGTAGGCGATGGCGATCAGGGCCATGGCCTGCTCGTTGTGGGCGCGATAGGTGGGAAGTCGGTTCCGGGCGGCATAGAGCGCTTCACCCAAGCCGGCCACGTTGCCGTGCCCGAAGATGGCGAAGACACCGGCGAACAGCGGGGCCTCCTCGCCCTCGATCTCGACCCGCTGGGCAGCCAGATAGCGCACCAGGGCCTGAGCCATGGTCAATCGCTCGGTGGTCATCGCGAGGCCTCCTCGGCGTCGTCGCGGGCCGCCCTTATTCCCTTTCGCCGACGCGCTGAAAATTTTTTTCCAATTTTTCGAAGAGTAGAATATTGTTTTTTATTCGAGGCAACAAGCCGCAAACATCCTTAGAGGACCCGGTGCAACCGCCGGGGTGTGGAAGCGATGGTTACCCTGTCCCTGTTCGGTGCCGGCCGCATCGGCAAGATCCATGCGGGCAATGTGGCGCGCAACTCCCGTGCCCGGCTGAAGTACGTCGTAGACGTTGACGAGGCGGCGGCACAGGCCCTGGCTCAGTTGCATGGCGCCGTGGTGGCCGACGCCGAATCGGTGTTCGCCGACGCCGACGTCGACGCCGTCATCGTCGCTTCCTCGACCGATACCCACAAACCCCTGGTCGAGGCGGCATGCAAGGCCGGCAAGGCGGTGTTCTGCGAAAAGCCGGTGGACCTCGACTCGGCCCGTGTGAAAGAGGTGGTTACGGCGGTCGAGAAGGCCGGGGTGCTCTTCTTCGTCGCCTTCAACCGGCGTTTCGATCCCAACTTCGCGGCCCTGCACAAGACGCTCCGCGCCGGGCGCATCGGCAAGGTGGAACAGGTCATCATTACCAGCCGCGATCCCGGGCCGCCGCCGGCCAGCTATATCAAAGTGTCGGGCGGGCTGTTCCGCGACATGATGATTCACGACCTCGACATGGCGCGCTGGCTGCTGGCCGAAGAACCGACCGAGGTGTTCGCCGTCGGCAGTTGCCTTGTCGATCCCGCCATCGGCCAACTGGGCGATGTCGACACCGCGGCGGTGACGCTGACCACGGCGAGCGGCGCCATCTGCCAGATCACCAACAGCCGACGCGCCGTCTACGGCTACGACCAACGCATCGAGGTGTTCGGCGCCGGCGGCATGCTGCGCGCCGGCAACCGCACCGATACCACCGTCGAGGTTTCCGACGGCACCGGCGTCATTACCGACAAGCCGATGCTTTTCTTCCTCGAGCGTTATGCCGACGCCTATCGCATCGAACTCGACCACTTCCTCGACTGCCTGGAAAAGAAAACGACTCCCCTGGCCGGCGCCGAGGATGGGTTGCGTTCCCTGCTGTTGGCCGATGCCGCGGCGCAATCGGTCAAGAGCGGCCGCCCGGTCAAAGTGTGATCGGGCGCGGCTTGCTTCGGCCGGTCGCCTTGGTGTAAACCGCCAGAAGAATTGGTTGGGCCACGATCGGGCCCGCACACGCGACGCCGCGGCCGGCGGCGCCAGGGAGGAGGAGAAAAACCCATGGCCAAGCCCCTCGTTCTTCACGAAGACCGTCTGTTCCCGGCGGACAAGACGGCCCGCGCCGTGGCCCGTCGGCTGTATGCCGAGGTCAAGAGCCTGCCGATCATCAGCCCGCACGGGCACACCAACCCGCAGTGGTTCGCCGACGACACGCCTTTTCCGGACCCGGCAACGCTGTTCATCGTGCCGGATCACTACATTTTCCGCATGCTCTACAGCGTCGGTATTCCGCTGGAATCGCTGGGCATCGCGCCAAAGAGCGGCAAGAAGAAGGTGGAAAAGGACCCCCGCAAGATCTGGCGGCTGTTCGCCGAGCACTATTATCTCTTCCGCGGCACGCCGACCCGCATGTGGTCCGACCATGTGTTCAAGGAGGTGTTCGGCATCGACAAGGCGTTGTCGCCGGAAACCGCCGACTTCTACTACGACACCATCCAGAACAGTCTGAAAAAGCCGGAATTCAGGCCGCGCGCGCTCTACGAGCGGTTCAACATCGAGGCGATGTCGACCACCGATTCGCCGGTCGACGACCTGAAGCACCACAAGAAGATCAAGCAGAGCAAATGGAAGGGCCGGGTCGTCCCCGCCTTCCGGCCCGATCCGGTGGTCGATCCCGAATTCGATGGCTTCGCCGCCAACCTGGCCAGGCTGGGCGCGGTGAGCGGCGAGAACATCGCCACCTGGAACGGCTATCTCAAGGCGCTGGCCTCGCGCCGCGCCTACTTCAAGACCGTGGGCTGCACGTCGACCGACCACGGCCATCCGACGGCGCAGACCGCCAACCTCGGCAAGAAGGACTGCGAGGCGCTGTACGCCAAGGTCCTGAAGGGGAAACTCTCGGCCAAGGAGGCCGAACTGTTCCGCGCCCAGATGCTGACCGAGATGGCCCGCATGAGCCTCGACGACGGTCTGGTCATGCAGATCCACCCCGGCTCGTCGCGCAACCACAATCCCTACCTGTTGAAGACGTTCGGGAGGGACATGGGGGCGGACATCCCGACGGCCACCGAATACACCCGGGCCCTGAAGCCGCTGCTGGATCGCTTCGGCAACGAGGCCAAGCTGACCATCATCCTGTTCATGCTGGACGAATCGGCCCAAAGCCGCGAGATGGCGCCGCTGGCCGGCACCTATCCGTGCCTCCGCCTGGGGCCGCCGTGGTGGTTCTTCGACAGCCCCGAGGGCATGATGCGTTTCCGGCGCAACGTCACCGAAACCGCCGGCTTCTACAACACCGTTGGCTTCAATGACGATACCCGGGCGTTCCTCGGCATTCCGTCGCGTCACGACGTGGCGCGACGCGTCGATTGCGCCTATCTTGCGGAATTGGTGGCGGATCACCGCCTGAACGAGGACGAGGCCCGCGAAGTGGCGGTCGACCTCGCCTACAATCTGCCCAAGAAGGCTTACAAGCTCTAAGAATTTCCGACCCGGGCGGGCGCCCTATCGCCCGCCCGCGGCCGGCCGTTCAGGCCGGCTTGCGGTCGCTGGCGCTGGCCAGTTCGTCGGCCTGCGACAACACCCCCTCGACATGCATCAGGTGTTCATCCATTGCTTGGCGGGCGCCGGCCGAGTCGTGCTGGTCGAGCGCCGCCAGGATGGCCCGGTGGTCATCCAGGGTCATCCGGTGGTATTCCGGCAGCCGGGCGTGCTGGGAGAAGGTTTCGAACATCGGGTCGAGCATCGCTTTCCACATGGTGTCAACGATGGACACCAGTACCGTGTTGTTGGTGGCGGCGGCGATTCGCCCGTGGAATATGCGGTCCCAGTTGCGGCTGATGCGGTAGGGAACGGGATCCCGCTCCATGCGGATAAGCGCCTCGCGGATGTTGGCCAGTTGTTCGTCGGTGGCCGTTCGGGCGGCGATGACGGCGATCTCGCCCTCGACCACCCGGCGCGCCGCCAGCAGCTCGAAGGGCCCCGGCCCGACGTCATCCTGGCGGAGCGGCGCGAATCGGACCGGCCGTTCTCGGTTTGAGTGGACGAAGGTCCCGGCCCCGATGCGCACCTCGATCAGCCCCGACAATTCCAGCGCCACCATGGCCTCGCGGACGACGTTGCGGCTGACGCCGAATTCTTTGGCGAGGTCGCGCTCGGGCGGCAGCCGCTCGCCCGGTTTGAACTGGCCTTCCTGAATCAGGCTGGCGACCTGATTGGCGATTTGCTGGTACATGCGTTGCGGTTCAATCGCCTGGAACGCCATGGATGCTCCCCTAGACTGCGCGGCTTTTGCCTGTTTATACCCGGTCACATTTCCGTTGCGGGGGTTTTTGTCGATTGGTAGAGTGGTAGGGCCAATATATCTCGTTCCGGTGGGGATGGCACGGCCTTTTCCCCTCTCTGTGGAAGGCTGGAGCGCAGGATGCGAAAAAAGACGGTTGGCCCACAGGGCGGCCGGTGGCGCGTTAGGCGCGCCTCCCTTGGGTTTCGCGTGGGTTACAGCATTATCGTTGATTTTCGGAAACGGCCAGCATCGAGGGAAACCCTTGACGTGGGACCGGGTTTTGGACAAGGTTAAAAATACAGAACAAAGTTCCTAATATGGAACAGCGACCTTCGGGGGCCGACCGATAAGAATATGGCAGCCTACCGGGAAGCGGCGGCGGAATTTTCGGCGCCCAACGACGACAGGGAGATCGGGCCGCCATCCGGGCGGCGGGGAAGGACAATAAGGACCATCGCGCTGGAATGAGGCACGCGCCCCGTTGAGGGAGGGTTCTTGGCCCGCCCGACGCAATCCTGAATTCCATCGCCTTGTAGACCACGCATATTGAGAAGAAGATTGGTTAAGGCATAACGCCTGGGAGCGGAGAGGCTGCTCCATCACTTTCGACTTGGCAAATGGGAGGTCATCTATGGAGATGAGAAAACTTTTCGTTCCGGCGATCGCCGCGGCCATGATGGTCGGTTCGGCGTCGACGGCTTCTGCGCAGACTGTCCTGAAGGCGAGCGACGTCCATCCGTTCGGGTATCCGACGGTTGAGGCGGTCGTCAGCCTGGGCAAGAAGCTCGAAGCCGCCACCAACGGCAAGTACAAGATCCAGATGTTCCCGGCGATGCAGCTCGGCGGCGAAAAGGAGGCCCTCGAGCAGGTGCAGCTAGGCGCCCTGGCGATGACTCGCGTTTCGGTCGGCCCGGTTGGCCCGATCGTCGACGAGGTCAACGTCTTCAACCTGCCCTTCGTCTTCCGTGACGAAGAGCATATGCGCAAGGTTATCGACGGCGATATCGGCACCGAGCTTCTGGACAAGATCACCGCCGATCCGAAGGCCAACCTGATCGGCCTGGCGTGGATGGACGCGGGCACCCGCTCGGTGTTCAACAAGGTCCGCCCGATCAACAAGCCCGAAGACTTGAAAGGCTTGAAAATCCGCATGATGGGCAATCCGCTCTATGTGGACACCATGAACTCGCTGGGCGGTACCGGCGTCGCCATGGGCATGCCCGAAGTCTACAACGGCATCGCTACCGGCGTTGTTGAAGGCGCCGAGAACAACGAACCGTCCTATGTTTCGTTCAATCTGATCAGCGTTGCCAAGTACTACTCCTTCACCCAGCACCTCATGATCCCCGAGATCCTCGTCTTCTCGAAGAAGGTGTGGAACACGCTCACGCCCGACGAGCAGGCGCTGATGAAGAAGCTTGGCCGCGAAGCCCAGATGGAAGAGCGCGTCCTCTGGGACAAGAAGGTCACCGAGGCGATGGAAAAGATGAAATCGACGCCCGGCGTCGAGATCAACTACATCACGGATAAGGCCCCGTTCCAGGCGGCTGTGAAGCCCGTGTGGGACAAGTACGGCGCCAAGTACGCCAAGATGATCGAGCGCATCAACGCGGTTAAGTAACTAACTGCCGCTTCAACGGCCGGCACGGGGCCCGATGGGGCCTCGTGCCGGCAGTCTGCTAAAGCGACGAAGAGATCTCTGATGAAGCAAGCTTATATCGCAGCCATGGACAGGCTTTATTCGGTGTGCATGTGGATCGCCGGCCTGTCCCTGGTCGTGCTGACGACGATCATCCCGATCAACGTGTTCATGCGCTATGTCATGAACAGGGGTTTGAGTTGGCCGGAGCCGCTCGCGATCATGGTGATGATCGTATTCACGTTCTTCGCCGGCGCCGTCTGCTACCGGGCGGGCGTGCATATTTCCGTGATGCTGCTTGTCAACGTGATGGGCGAGGTGCAGCGGAAGGCCATCGCCTGGGTGACCGAGGTCCTCATGGTCGCCTTCAATTTGTTCATCCTCTATTACGGTATCCTGCTTTGTGAAGCGACGTGGGGCAACTTCATCGCGGAATTCCCGTCCATCCGGGTCGGGCTCACCTACGTGCCGCTGCCCGTTGGCGGCTTGATCACGTTCCTGTTCATCGTCGAACGCATGTGGACAGGTAAATTCTTTCCTTCCGCCTCGTCCGGCCACGCGCCGGCAAGCGGCGATTGAATCGGACCCCGTCATGGAGCCTCTCGTTCTTCTTGGTACTTTTGCAGTCCTCGTCACCATCGGTGTCCCGATCGCTTATGCCCTCGGCATGGCGGCCGTTGCAGGGGCGATCTACATCGACCTGCCGCTCGAGGCGGTGGTGCTGAAGATTTCGGACGGCGTCGACGAATTTTCGTTGCTCGCCATTCCCTTCTTCGTGCTGGCCGGCGCCATCATGGCGGAAGGCGGACTCGCCATGCGTTTGGTGAACCTGGCCCGCGTCTTTGTCGGGTTCATCCGCGGCGGCCTGTCGCTGGTCAACGTTCTCGCCTCGACGTTCTTCGGCTGCCTTTCCGGTTCGGCCATCGCCGACACCGCCTCGATTGGCTCGGTGATGATCCCGGAAATGGAAAAAGCCGGCTATCCCCGGGTCTTCGCCACCTGCGTGACGGTCACGGGCTCGGTTCAGGCAATCCTCATTCCGCCCTCGCACAACGCCGTCATCTACTCGTTCGCCACCGGTGGTACGGTGTCGATCGCCGCCTTGTTCCTGGGCGGCATCGGCCCCGGCCTGCTCCTCGGCACCTTGCTGATGTCGCTTTGCCTGTTCTTCGCGCACCGCCGGGGCTATCCGAAGGGCGAATTGGTGCCGATCCGCAAGGCGCTTCGCATCGTCGGCGACGGCCTGTGGGCGCTGTTCACCGTCGTCATCATCCTGGGCGGTATTCTGTCCGGCGTTTTCACCGCCACCGAGTCGGCTTCCGTCGCCTGCGTTTACGCCTTTTGCGTCACCATGTTCGTCTATCGCGACTACAAGTGGAGCGACATGCCGCAACTGGTGCACCGGGTCGTCAAGACGGTCGGCATGGTGATGATCCTCATCGGGTTCGCCGCCGGTTTCGGCTACCTGATGGCGATGATGCAGATCCCCCGCGCCATCACCCAGGCCTTCCTGACGGTGTCCGAGAACAAGTACGTCATCCTCATGCTCATCAACGTCATGTTCCTGGTCCTGGGAACCCTGATGGACATGGCGCCGCTGATCCTCATCTGCACGCCGATCCTGCTGCCGGTGATCGCCACCTTCGGCATCGACCCGGTGCATTTCGGCATTCTCATGATGGTCAATCTCGGCATCGGCCTGATCACGCCGCCGGTCGGCTCCACGCTGTTCGTCGGGTGCGCCGTCAGCGGCCTATCGATGGAAAAGGTGGTGAAGGAGATCTGGCCATTTTATCTCATCATGCTTTGCGCGTTGGCGTTGGTCACCTACGTTCCGTCCATCACGCTGTGGATTCCGAGAACCTTCCTCGGATAGCGCGGCGGCGCGACGTTCATCGAAAAAGGGCTCCCGGGCGACCGGGAGCCCTTTTTCATGTGCGCCAGCCATGGCGCGTAGCGCACCTGGCGACTTCAATTAACCCCACGGCGCTCTAGGCGGCGCGCCACAGGTCGACCACCTGCCTGTAGCTGGCGGCGATCTCTGCCGTCGCCGCGGCATCGTCGATCCGTCCGGCGAACCACTTGTCGGCGGCGGCGCGGAAGATGCTGCGTCCCACCGCGAATCCCTTGCACCATTTCATGCGGCGGGCCGTCGTGAACGAGGCGTCCAGTTCGGCCAGCGAGGCGTCGAGACCGAGCAACAGGACTCCCCGGCAATGCGGGTCGTGGCGCTCGATGACCTCTTCGATGTGGCGCCACCCGGCTTCGCCCCCAGCCGGGGCCGGCAGCTTCCACCAGTCTGGAAAAACGCCGGCCTCGTAGAAGCAAGCGAGCGTGCGGGCCGTGGTGGTGGCGTCCACCGCCAGGCCGTTGGGCGTGATCGCCTCGATCATCAGTTCGTGTCGGGTCTTGAGCGTTGCCGATTGCAGGATCTTGAGCTTGTCGATCTGGGCGGCCCGGAGGTCTTCCGGATCGTCCGGGTGAAAGAACACCAGGCACTTGACGACCTGTTCCAGCGGCCATTCGCGCAAGGCGAGCGCGACGTTCTCGCCGGCCTCGAAGTCGAGCGGCCGCGAACCTGGCAGTTCGACCGGCCGTGCCAGCCAGCGGCCTGTCCCGGTGAGGCGAGCCAGCACGTCCTCGCCGTAGGTGCCGTCGATCAGGGCGCCGACGCCGGGG
Organism: Rhodospirillales bacterium; assembly: GCA_014859895.1. Taxonomy (GTDB): domain Bacteria; phylum Pseudomonadota; class Alphaproteobacteria; order Rhodospirillales; family Shumkoniaceae; genus Shumkonia. The sequence goes on along the minus strand of JACZKS010000009.1, from coordinate 76,892 downwards.
GTGCCGTCGTCGGCTTCTTCCAAGGCGCTGCCGATCAGGCCCTTGAAGTCCTTGATGCGCTCGCGATTGGCGCCGTTGCGTTCGGCGATCTCCTCCAGCTGCGCGCGGTGGTCGAAGGCCAGCGCCCGCACCTCGGGCCACTCGCCGTGCCGGTTGGTTGCCCAGTGGATGTGGTTGAGGCGGGCGTCCTCGCGCAGGCGGAAGTGAGGGCTGCCCTTCTCCAGGTAGTCGCGAAGCTCGAACCAGCTCGGCGCCTCCGGCGAACAGGCGTGGCGCGACACCACGATGGCGCCGCAGGCGTTGGCATAGGTGCAGCAGGTTTCCAGCGGCTCGTCCCTGAGCCAGCCGCGCAGGAAGCCGCCCATGAAGGCGTCGCCGGCTCCCAGGATGTTGTAGACCTCGATGGCGAAGCCGCGTCCGACGATGCCTTTTTCCAGTGAATTCGGGATGGCGTCGGGGAACACGACGCAGCCCTTGGGGCCGCGCTTGAGCACCAGCAGCGCGCCGGTCAATTCGCGCACTTTGCCGAGTGCCGCCAGCGTGTCCGTGGTGCCGCCGGCGATGTGGAATTCCTCCTCTGTGCCGACGATCAGGTCGCAGTCGGGTACGATGGATTGCAGGTGCTGGGTCACCGTGTCGTCGGCGACGAACCGGTTCTCGCCCATGCCCCGTCCGGTCAGGCCCCACAGGACCGGTCGGTAGTCGATGTCGAGCACGATCCGGGTGCCGGCCGCCTTGGCGTAATCCATGGCGGTGCGGCTGGTCCTGTAGGTGGATTCGGTCGAAAAATGGGTGCCGCTGGTCAGAAGCGCTTTCGACGAGGCGATGAAGGCGGGATCGAAGTCTTCGGGCGCGACGGCCATGTCGGCGCAATTTTCGCGATAAAAAATCAGCGGAAAGGTGTCGCGGTCACGGATGCCAAGGATGACCAGCGCGGTGAGCCGCGCCGGGTCGGTCTTGACGTGGCTGACGTCGACGCCCTCGGCGGCCAGCGTCTCGCGCACGAAGCGGCCCATGTGCTCGTCGCCGACCCGGGCGATGACGGCGGTCCTGAGGCCCAACCGGGCGCCGCCGATGGCGGTGTTGGTGGGGCTGCCGCCGATGTACTTGGCGAAGCTGCCCATGTCTTCCAACCGGCCGCCCACCTGCTCGCCGTAAAGGTCGACGGCGGCCCGTCCGAGGCCGATGAAGTCGAGCCGGCGCTCAGCCATGCTTTCTCCTCCCTTTCGATTTCGGGGCCTGGGCCTCCAGATGGGCGCCGAGGCCGACCACCAGGCTTTGGGCCAGGCACATGGGAGCGACCAGGCTGCGGAAGGCCGGGCTTTCAGGGTCGGCGATCTCGAAGCAGAGGGACGCCTTGGCGGCTAGGGGGCTGAGCGGGCTGTCGGTGATCGCGATTACCGGCACGCCGGCGTCGACCCGCTCGGTCACCGCCTCGATGACGTCCAGCGAGTAGGTGCGGAACGACACCGCGATCATCACGTCCCGGGGCGTGGCCAGCCGGGCCTGTTCGACCATCAATCCGCCGACGCCGTCGATCAGATGACAGCGCTTGTCGAGCCGGGCCAGGGCGTAGGCAAGGTAGAAGGCGACCGGAAACGAGCGGCGCTGGGCGATCAGGTGGATCTCCTCGGCAGCACCCAGCAGGGCGACGGCCTCGGCGATGGCCTGGGGCGGCGTGTGGGCACGCAACATCTCCAGCGAGGCGATGCCCTGGTCGACGAATTCACCCAGGATGGAGCCCGGACGGCCGGCCCCGCCGCCATGCTGCTCCTTCAGGCTCTTGATGCGCTCGCGGTAGCTCAGCGAGCCCTCGATCAGGCGGGCGCGAAACAGCCGCTGCATGGTGCTGAAACCATCGAAGCCGAGAGCCTGGGCAAAGCGCACCATGCTGGATGGCTGCACGGAGGCCCGTGCCGCCAGCCGGGTGATGGTTTCCAGCGCCAGATCGTCCGGATGGTCGACGACGAAGTGGGCGATGCGCTGCAACTGCCCGCTCAGAGAATCATAGCGGTCGGTGATCTGTCGCAACAGGTCCTCGAAGGACTCGGGGGGGCGGACGTGGCCGCCTACGGTTCTCGCCATGACGTTTCCTGCCGTTTCCACCATCGCCGTGGCCAGTCACTATGCACCCGGAAACGCGGCCCGGACAAGAATGAAATTTCGTTCAAATACCATAGTTAGAAAAAGTTTTTCATTTTGGCGCCGATGGCTGAGCCCGGCTCATTGGGCTATGCTGACGATGGAAACGGAGGGGGCGCGATGAGCGAATGCGAGCGAGTTATTTCCGGCGGAGAGGTCATCGACGGCAGCGGGACGGCGCGCATCCGCGCCGACGTCGCCATCGCCGGCGGCCGCATCGTGGCGGTGGGGGACCTTTCCGGGTGGACGGCGAGCGAGGAGCGTATCGAGGCGGGTGGCCGGATCGTCGCTCCCGGCTTCATCGACGTCCACACCCATGACGACCGTCTGCTGCTCATCCATCCCGACATGGCGCCCAAGGTCAGCCAGGGCGTCACCACCGTCGTCGTCGGCAACTGCGGCATCAGCCTGGCGCCACTGATCCCGGCCGGCGATCCGCCGCCGCCCCTGAACCTGCTGGGCGGACGGGGCGACTTCCGCTTTCCCCGCTTCGCCGATTATGTCGAGGCTCTCGATGCCGCCCCCGCCGCCGTCAACGCGGTGGCGCTGGTCGGCCATTCGACCTTGCGTGCCGCCGTCATGGACGACCTGGGAAGGGCCGCCACCGAAAAGGAGACGGCGCGCATGGGGGATATTCTGGACGAGGCGCTGGCGGCCGGCTGCGCGGGCTTGAGCGCCGGCCTCGCCTACCCCACCGCCAAGGCGGCGCCGGCCGACGAGGTGGCGACGCTGGCGTCGCGCCTGCGCGCGGCCGGCGGCATCTTCACGCTGCACATGCGAGACGAGGCGGCGGGCGTCGTTGCCTCGGTCGAGGAAGCCATTGCCATCGGCCGGCAAAGCGGTGTGCCGGTGGTCATTTCGCACCACAAATGCTGCGGGCGTACCAACTGGGGGCTGAGCCGGAAAACGCTTGCCCTCATCGCGGCGGCCCGTGCCTCCGGCCTCGGGGTCGAGCTCGACACCTACCCGTACACCGCCAGTTCAACGGTGCTGCTCAAGGACTTCGTGGCGCGCGCCGAGCGCGTACTGATTGCCTGGTCCGAGCCGCACCCCGAGACCACCGGCCGCGACCTTGCCGAGATCGCCCAGAACTGGGGCGTCGATGTTGACACCGCCATCGACCGTCTGCTGCCGGCCGGCGCCATCTACTTCCAGATGGACGAGGACGACCTCAGGCGCATCCTGGCCTTCGAGCGCACCATGGTCGGCTCCGACGGCCTGCCGCACGACGTCAGGCCGCATCCCCGCCTGTGGGGAACTTTCCCGCGCGTGCTTGGCCGTTACGCCCGCGACGGTGGCGTGTTCTCGCTGGAGGAGGCGGTTTTTCGCATGACCGGCAACGCGGCCCGCGTCTTCGGGCTTGCCGATCGCGGCCGCATCGCGGCGGGAGCCGCCGCCGATATCGTGCTGTTCGACGCGGCGCGGGTGCTGGACCGAGCCACCTACGAAAAGCCGTTCGAGCCGGCTGCCGGCATCTGCCGCGTCCTGGTCAATGGCGACACCGTATGGCAGGACGGCGCCGCCACCGACAGGCGGCCCGGCCGCCTGCTGCGCCGCAACGGCGGGCGATAGGTGCGGGAGCCCTTGCGCCGATTGCACCGGGGGCCGTTTGGCCTTATGTCTAGGGCACTATCGGGACGCGCCGGCGTCCCTTGAGATCGGGAGAATATGCCATGCCGGAAAAGGAACAGGAAAAGAAGTCCGCGAAATCCGCCAAGGAGCGCGGTAACGAGCGCCCGGCTTGGGCGACGCACGACAATCCGGGCAATCCCGGCAAGGGGCCCGGCGGCCGCAAGGGCGCAGGCTTCGTCCAGAAAATCAAGAAGGGCAGCGCGCGGGGCCGCTGAGGGGCAAGACCTATAGCCAGCCTTTGCGCTTGAAGTACAGAATCGGCAGCACCGCCGACAGCACCATCAGCCCCAAGGCCATCGGGTAGCCGAACGTCCATTCCAACTCGGGAAGGGCGCGGAAATTCATGCCGTAGATGCTGGCGATCAGCGTCGGTGGCAGGAAGGCTACCGCGGCCACCGAAAAGATCTTGATGATGTTGTTCTGCTCGATGTTGATCAGCCCCAGGGTGGCGTCGAGCAGGAAGGTCACCTTGCTGGCGACGAACGTGGCGTGTTCGGTGATCGACAGAACGTCGCGCGATAGCGTCTTGAGACGGGTCCGCGTCTCCTTGCCGATTTGCGGCTGGGCGGTCAGGAACAGCACCATGCGGTTGAGGCTGAGCAGGCTTTCCTTGGCCTTGGTTGCCAGGTCGCCGACGCGGCCGACCCGCCGCAGCACGTTCTTATGGTTGTGCCCGCCGTCCTCGCCGAACACCTCGCGCGAGATGGCTTCAAGGTCGGCGACGCAGGCTTCCATGATGTCGGCCAGGCGGTCGACGATCTGCTCCAAGAGCCCCATCAGGATCGACTCGGCCGAGCCGCCGCCAAGGCCGGGGCTGCGCTCGATCTTGCGCGTCAGTGTCTGGAAGGGCAGGGGATCGGCGTAGCGCAAGGTGACCAGAGTATCCTTGGCCAGGATAAAGGTAACGGCCGAGCTTTCCGGGGCGTCGGTGGTTGCCTTGTGGAGCACGCTCACCGTCATGAACAGAGCCCCGTCCTCCACGTAGAGGCGGCTCGATGCCTCGATTTCCTGCATCTCCTCGTGGGTCGGCACGTCGATGCCAAGGGACGCCTCGACCTGGCGTTCCTCCTCGGGCGATGGCTCCAGCAGGTCGATCCAGACGGGACGGCCGGAGGCGCCGGTAGGGGCCACGGGGCCATCGTGGCGGATCAGGCGGCCGTCGGCGGTGCGGAACTCCTTGAGTACCATGCTCATCCTCCACGCAGGAGAGGGCGCCCGGGAAGGAGGAGTGGGACGGTGGGCGTCACGGGCCTTGTCACTTACGCCCGGACCTGCCGAGCGTCAAGGCGGGAACGCCCCCGGCGACGGGGGCGGGACGGCCCCCGGCCCCCGCAGGGCCTTGCGAAGCGGCCCGAACTGCCGGCGGTACTGGGCCGGCGTGACGGCGACTTCGCGACGGAACAGCCGCCTGAAGAAACTGCCGTCCTCGTAGCCGACCTCCTGGGCTACCGCTTCGATGGACATCTCGGTGGTTTCCAGCAACTGCTTGGATTCCTCGATGCGCACGGTATGCACGTAATCAAGCGGCGACATCCCTGTTGCCGCCCGGAACCGGCGCTTGAAGGTCCGTTCGGTGAGGCCGGAAAGCGCGATCATGCCGGCCACCGGATTTGTATTGGCGTAGCGCTCGGCGATCCACTCCTGGCAGGTGCCGATCACTGCGTCGTCGCCTTGGACGCGTCGGGCCAGCGAGGCGAAGGGCTGCTGGCCGAGGCGATGCCAGTCGAGCAGGTAGAGCTTGGCCAACCGCATGGCTTCCTCTTGGCCCAGGAAGCGGGCGATGAGGAACAGCGCCATGTCGTACCAGGTCGAGCCGCCGCCCGAAGTAACGACGCGCTGGCCGTCGCCGGAGGCGACCAGGGCGCGCGAGGCGCTGACCTTGACGCGGGGATAGCGCTTGGCCATGGCCTCGCAGTAGGCCCAGTGGGTGGTCGCCTCGCTGCCGTCCAAAAGCCCGGTCGCGGCCAGCAGCATGGCGCCCGAGCACGCCGAGGCGACGGTTGCGCCGGCAGTGTGGCAGGCCTTGAGCCAGTTGATGGCGGCGGCGTGATGGCTGGCAATATCCTCGTCCGGCGTCACGAAAAGATCGGACACGCAGACGACGTCGGGATTGGGGTAGTCGGCGAAGGAACAATCGGGCTTAAGCCAGATGCCGTTGGCGGCCTTGAGCGCGGCCGCGCTGGCGGCGACGATGCGGGGTTCGATCCTCTGGGCGCCCGGCCTGCCGTTGACGACGAAGTCCCAGTCGCGCCCGGCCGAGCAAAACAGGTCGTACATGCCATAGACGGTCGACGCCGTGGTTTCCGGCGTGACGAGGAGGGCGATCTTCAGCTTCGGCGGGTCGGTCATGGCCAGTTCATCCCGTTGACGTCCTAAACGGCCTTCCCGTTGACCAGATTGTCCTTCTTTTGGCCATTTCAACCCTGGATGCGATTGCGTCGCGGTATTAATTGTCCGCCACCTTCACTCGCGACGATAAAGGACGACCGACATGGCAAAGTACCGGCACGACCTTCCGCAGAATTCGGGGCGCGTCTTCCTGTCCGACGGCGGGCTCGAAACCACCCTCATTTTCCACGACGGGTTCGATCTGCCCCGTTTCGAGGCCTTCACCCTGCTCGACACCGACAAGGGGATGGCGGCGTTGCGCGCCTATTACCGCCGCTACGCCCGGATGGCGCGAACCCGCGGCTTGGGCTTCCTTTTGGAAACCCCGACTTGGCGGGCCAACCGCGATTGGGGCGCCAAGATCGGCTATTCCGAAGAGGCGCTGGCCGACATCAATCGGCGGGCCGTCGATCTCATGCTCGAAATGCGCTTCGAGTATGAAACGACGCAAACGCCGATGGTCGTCAGCGGCGCCATCGGGCCGCGCGGCGACGGTTACGATCCCGGCACCGTGATGACCCCGGACGAAGCCAAAGCCTACCACGCCTGGCAGATCGGCGTCTTCGCCGAGACGGAGGCGGACATGGTGTCGGCTTTCACGCTCACCAACTCGCCCGAGGCCATCGGTATCGCCCGTGCCGCCCGGGCGGCGGCCATGCCGGTCGTGATCTCCTTTACCCTGGAGACGGATGGTTGCCTGCCGACCGGCCAATCCTTGGGTGATGCCATCGACGCGGTTGATGACGCCACCGCCGGCGGGCCGGCCTACTACATGATCAACTGCGCCCATCCGACCCATTTCGAGGACGCCATTGAAACCGGCGCGTCGTGGCTTTCCCGGCTGCGCGGCATCCGCGCCAACGCTTCCATGCTAAGCCACGCCGAACTGGACGAGTGCACCACGCTGGATGCGGGCGACCCGGTCGACCTCGGCCGCCGCTACGGCCAACTGCGCACCCGCTTGGGTCACGTCAACGTGGTCGGCGGCTGCTGCGGTACCGACCACCGCCACATCGAGGAAATCGGCAAGGCCTACGGCAAGGCGGCGTAGACGCAAAAAACGGGGAGGGGCGCATGCGCCTCTCCCTCCCTTTTACATCCGCGGGACGGCGCGATCAGTTCTTGAGCGAGATCCAGATCTCGATCTCGGCGTCCTTGGTGTGCACCGCGCGTTCGTCGTAGACCTCCAAGTCGCCGGAAAACGCCCGCTCGCCGCCCAACTCCTTGGGCGTCATTGCCCAGATCTCGTTCCAGGCATTCATCACGATGTCGGGCATCGGCCCGCGCGGGCTGGTGAAGACGGCGTAGCGCGCGGCCGGAACGTCACGGGCGACCAGCGTGCCCGGCGGCTCGGCGCCGGCCTTGACCTCGCAACCGACCAGCAGCGTGTAGGCGCCGGCGGTGCCGTTCTCGACGTCGCAATAGAGCCCGTAGATGACGCCGGGGGTCGGCTGGTAGGGAATGTGTCCGGGCAGGCTCTCGAACGAGAAGCGCTCCCACAGGCCGGGAATTTTTGCCGTTGCCGGATTCATCTCGGCGGCATTCGAGGTGCGCGCCGTAATGCCCATCAGGCGGAAGGCGGGCCGGTTGACGATCCTGGGCGGCTGCATGGCGGCGTCTCCGACGGTTGGGCGGGCCCGCAAGATGCCAGAGCGGCACGCCCTGCGCAACCGCCGGCAGGGTCTCAGTCGGCCAAGCCTCCCGGCTGCCAGAAGGCGGCCTTGGGGTCCATCGTCCAGCGATGCTCGGGCGTGAACTCCGGCACCGTATAGCGATCGCCCGGCAGGTGGCGGATCACCCAGGCGTAGTACATGCCATAACCGGGAGCGGCCACCTGGGCATGGTCTTTGGGGCCGAAGATCTTCACCGTGTCGTTGGGACGCACCTTGAGTACGGCATCGCCGAGTTCGGCGTGACCGAAGCCGCGCGGATCGGTGAAGCGGTAGTGATAGATCTCGGGCTGCGGGTGGTGGTGCGGCGGATAGCTCGACCATTTGCCCGGCATGGTGATCACCTCGCCCAGCACCATCTCGGTGTTGGGGTCGGAGTTGGAGTCGTCGAAGATGGTGCGCACGAAGCGCAGGCAGGCGCCCGCCACCTGGCCGTCTCCGCGGTGCTCGTTCGGTACGTCGGCGGGGGTGAAAAGGCGGGGCGCGAAGGTCTTGGCGTTGGCGACCGCATAGACGGTGAACTCGGCGGCCGTCTGGCAGGCGAACTTTACGCGGGTGCCGGCCGCCACATGAACGCAACTGGCGCTTTCGTCGAACAGCGAGGTGCGCGCAAACGTCGCCGTCAGGTCGCCCGCCGTCACCGCCACCCGGCCCTCCATCAGAAGCCAGGCGGTCTCTTTTTCGGCGGCGGTGTCGAGCGTCTCGCCGGCGCCCAGCCGGAGAACCGAAAAGGCGATGCCGGTGTCGTCGTCGGCTTCGCCAATGCGGGTGATCTCGGTCAGGCCGGGGCCGAAGCCGGTGCGGTACTGGGTCAGGTGCAGGGCCATGGGGGCCTCCTTCGGCCAAAAAAAGAATTTCCAATTGACTCCATATTTGGAAATTTCTTTACTCGTGTCAACGCGGCCGCGCGGCCGCAGCCAACGGGGGGCACTGGCATGAGCGGACCCGAGCGCATCGCGCCCGTCATCGATTTCCAGAAGGAACTGGCCGGCCTGTTCGACCTCGCCGGTAAGGTCGTCTACATGCCCGGCGGCTACGGCGGCATCGGCGAGGCCTGCGCCTGGGCCTTGTGCATGCAGGGCGCCGCCGTGGTGCTGGGCGGGCGTTCCCTGGAGAAGGCCGAGGAGATGGCGGCGTCCCTGAACGCGGCCGGCTACCCCGCCGAGGGCCTGGCGGTCGATGTGACGTCGGTGGATTCGATCCGTGCTTCCGTAGACCGCGTGGTCGAACTGATGGGCGGCCTCGACATCCTGATCAACTGCACCGGCCTGCACATCGAGCAGCCCATGCTGGAGGTGACCGAGGAGGCCTTCGACGCCGTCTACAAGGTCAACCTCAAGGCCTCGATGTTCCTCGGCCAAGCGGCGGCCCGCCAGATGGTGGCTGCCAAGCGGCCGGGCCGCATCATCCATTTCCTGTCGGTGCGCTCGCAACTGGCGCTGCGCAACCGCGGCTATTCGGCCTATTGCTCCACCAAGGGCGGCCAGGTGATGATGATCAAGCAGCACGCCATGGAACTGGCACCCCACGGCATCACGGTCAACGGCGTGGCCCCCACCTTCGTCTATACCGAGCAGATCCGCCACGTCATGGAGAACCCCGAGTTCCGCCGCTACCTCCAGGAGCGCATCCCCTTGGGGCGCATCGCCGATCCCAAGGATGTCGTCGGCCCGGTGCTGTTCTTCTGCTCGCCAGGGGCATCCTTCGTCACCGGCCAAGTCATGTACGTCGACGGCGGCATCACCGCCAGCCAGTGACGGCGGCCGGGCTCAGTCGTTCGTCACGATCACGAAGATCGGTTCACGGCTTTCCAGCATCGGCGTGATTTCCTCGCGCCAGCCCGGCATGTAGGGCATGTCGGAATGCGCCTTGATCGCCGCCTCGTCCTCGAACAACTCGTAAAGATAGACGGTGTTGCCGCCCTTTTCGGGGATCAGGACGTCGCAGCGGATGCAGCCCGGTTCGCTGCGTACGATGCCGGCATGGCGTTGGGCACGACGGATGAACTCCTCGCGGCGCGTGGGCTTGCACTCGGCCTTGAACACGATGGCTCGGTGGCTCATGCGTTCACTCCCTCTGGTTATCTGCGGACGTTGCTTGAAGGGTATCACGTTTCGTCGGGCGGCGGCGCCACCACCGTATCGTAGGGGTGGCGGGCCTTAATGGCTCCGGCGTGCAGGAAAACGTCGAGCGCCGTTTCATAGGCGGGTTTTGGAATGCGCACGTCGGGCGGCCAGCAACCGAGGGTCTGGTAGGTGGCGATGGTGCGGGCCAGCACGCCGATGTCGATGCCGGGAAAAAACCGCTCCTCTGCCTTGGCGATGATCTCGGCCGGGGCGTCCTTGACGTAAAGGCGGGCCTTGCGGTAGGCCCGCATCAATGCCTTGGCGGCATCGGTGGCCAGCCAGCGGCGCGACGCCAGCAGGCTGCTGAAGGCGACCGGACCGATGGCCTCCCCGACCGAGGCAAGCACGTGGCCGATGCCATCCCTTTCCATCTGCTGGGGGGCCGGCCCCTGCAGGTGAATGTAGTCGGCCCGGCCGCCTCGGAAGGCCGCCTCCATGGCGTCCGGATCGCCGGCGTCGATGGCGCCGATGTCGGCGTAGTTCACGCCCTGGCGATAGGCGGCGTACTTGAACATGGCAAGAGGCTGGCCGAAGTGGTCGACCAGCACCTCGCGACCGGCCAGCTTGTCCCAGGTGAAGTCCGGGTCGGGCCGGCGCCCGGCGATGAAAAAGCCGTCGCGCTGGTTGATTTGGGCGAAATGGACGAGATCGTGCGCCTCGCCGCGCTCCAGCGGCCCCCAACTGGCCGACACCGCGCTCTGGGCGACGTCGGCGATACCCTCCTTAAGGGCATGCCAGGCCGTGCGTCCGGCGCTGGCCACCTCGTAGTCGGCCTGCAGGCCCTCTTCGGCCAGGAAGCCGGCGGCGATCGAAGCCAGCAATGGGCTGTAGAAGGCCGAATGGCGCGAGACGATGATGCGGATGCGGGCCATGGCGTCTCCTCCCTGTCGGACGGCGCGGCGGCGAACTTCTCCCCCGGGAAGAATGTAGTATCGACGACGGCGCGGGGCAAACGCCCGGCGGCCATCCCTCAGTCCTCGGCGAAGTCGGTGACGATGCGGGCCCTATCCTCGTCGAGGCGGGGCACCCGCGCGCGGGTCGGCTGATCGGCGAAGGCCGACATCTTGATCGGGTTGCCGGCCATGCGCAGCGGCTGGCCCGATGCTCCCTCGGCGCTGACCACCATGGTGCGGGCCGCCACCTGCGGGTCGGCCACAACCTTGTCGAGCGTGTTGATCGGCCCGCACGGGATGCCGGCGGCTCCCAGCACGGACAGCCATTCGGCGCTCGGACGCCCGGCGAGCGCCTTTTCCATCTCGGCCTTGAGGGCGTCGACGTTGGCGGTGCGCTCGGGGTTGCTCGCGAAGCGCGGATCGGCCGGCAGCTCGGGCCGGCCCACCGCTTGGCACAGGCGGGCGAACAGCGCGTCGTTGCCGGCGGCGACGACGATGTAGCCGTCGGCCGCCGAAAAGGCCTCGAAGGGCGTGATCGAGGGGTGGCGCGTGCCCATCGGCCCGGGTACCTGCCCCGTGGCGAAATAGCGGGCCAGCGCGTTCTCCAGCACCGCCACCTGGCCGTCCAGCATGGCGACGTCGATCATCATGCCCTGGCCAGTCATCTGGCGCTGATGGAGTGCCGCGGTGATGCCGATGGTGGTGAACAGGCCGGCGGTAATGTCGCCGATGCTGGTGCCGACGCGGGCCGGCGGCCGGCCCGGTTCCCCGGTCAGGCTCATGATGCCGCCCATCGCCTGCGCCACCAAATCGTAGGCCGGGCGCTGGCTGTAGGGGCCCGAATGCCCGAAGCCGGAGACGGCTGCGTAGATCAGGCGGGGAAATCGCTCGTGCAGGGCTTCCCAGCCATAGCCCAGGCGGGCCATGGTGCCGGGTCGGAAATTCTCGACGACGACGTCGGCCTTGGCCAGCAGCCTTTCGAACAGCGCCCTGTCGACGTCGGACTTGAGGTCGAGCTCGATGCTTTCCTTGCCGCGGTTGAGTGAGGCGAAATAGGCGGATTCGCCGTCGACGAAGGGGCCGTAGTGGCGGGAATCGTCGCCGCCTGGCGGCTCCACCTTGATGACCCGGGCACCGAGGTCGGAGAGCACCATCGTGCAGTAGGGGCCGGCCAGCACGCGGGTGAGATCGACGACGGTGATCCCGTTGAGCGGGCCGGCCATGGTAGCGGTGGGTCGTTGACTGTCGGTGGCGGACATCGACGCGACCTCGCGGGACCATTCACATTTCGTCACCGGCCCATGTATACACGGGAAACGGGATCGCTAAAATAGGCGGCCTGACAGCAATCAGGGAACGAGGCCAATGAAAAACGATCCGGATTTCTCGGCGACGCAATGGGAACGTCGGGCGTTGCCCGAGGATGGCGCCGCGGGCACGCTTATCGGGCGGGCCTGGGTACCGGCTTCGAAGGACAACCCGGTGGCCGGGCCGGCCGTCGTCGTCGTTCGCGAGGACGGCGTTTACGACATCAGCCGCACCATTGCCACCATGGCCGACTTGATCAACGCCGCCGACCCGCTCGCCCTTGTCAAGGGGGCCGGGGGCGCCGTCCGCCTGGGGGCGGTCGGCGAGCTCATGGCCAACAGCTTTCCGAAAAGCCGCGATGCCGCCGGGCCGTTCCTGCTGGCGCCGGTCGACCTGCAGAGCGTCAAGGCGGCCGGCGTCACCTTCGCGGCCAGCCTGGTCGAGCGGGTCATCGAGGAGCGGGCCAAGGGCGACCCGGCTAACGCCGAGGCCATCCGCGCCGATTTCTCGGCGCGTATCGGCACCGATCTTTCGACCGTCAGGCCGGGTTCGGAGACGGCCCAGCGGCTCAAGCAGGCCCTTATCCAGGAAGGCCTGTGGTCGCAATACCTGGAGGTCGGCATCGGCCCCGACGCCGAGGTCTTCACCAAATGCCAGCCGATGGCCTCCGTCGGCTTCGGCGCCGACGTCGGCGTGCGGTCGGATTCCACCTGGAACAATCCCGAGCCCGAAATCGTGCTGGTGGTCGATGCCCGCGGCCGATGCCTGGGGGCGAGTCTGGGCAACGACGTCAACCTGCGCGACTTCGAGGGGCGCAGTGCGCTGCTGCTGGGCAAGGCCAAGGACAACACCGGCTCCTGCGCCATCGGCCCCTTCATCCGCCTGTTTGACGCCACCTTCACGCTGGACGACGTGCGGGTTTGCGACGTGACCCTGGAGATCGAGGGGCCGGACGGCTTCAAGCTCAACGGCGTCAGCTCGGTCAGCAGGATCAGCCGCGATCTCCTCGACCTGGTCTCCCAGACCATCGGCGCCTCCCATCAATACCCGGACGGCTTCGTGCTGTTCATCGGCACCATGTTCGCGCCGACCCAGGACCGCGACGCGCCGGGCAAGGGCTTCACCCATAAGGTGGGAGACGTCGTCAACATCGCGTCCCCCAAGCTGGGAACGCTCGTCAACCGGGTCGAGCATTGCGAGGAGGTCGAGCCCTGGACCTTCGGCATTTCCGCCCTCATGCGCAATCTGATGGCGCGCGGCCTCTTGTAAGACGTGTGTCGGACCTTACCTTCTAGCTCGATCCAAGATGGCTGGAACGAGGTAAGGCATGACGGTGCATGGCAACTATGTGGCGGGCGAATGGGTGGCGTCGGGCACGCCGCGCGACAACGTCAATCCGTCCGACCTGAGTGACGTCGTCGGCTCCTACGCATACGGCGACAAGGCGCTGGCCGAGGCGGCGGTGGCCGCCGCCAAGGCGGCTTTTCCGGCGTGGAGTGTCAGCACCCCGCAGCAGCGCTTCGATGTGCTCGACGCCGTCGGCACCGAGATCCTGGTCCGCAAGGAGGAACTGGGCCGCCTGCTGTCCCGTGAGGAGGGCAAGACGCTGCCTGAGGGCATCGGCGAGGTGGCGCGCGCCGGGCAGGTCTTCAAATTCTTCGCTGGCGAGGCGCTGCGCGTACCCGGGGAAACCGTGGCCTCGGTGCGCCCCGGTATCGGCGTCGAGGTGACGCGGGAACCCATCGGCGTCGTCGCCATCATCTCGCCCTGGAACTTCCCGATCGCCATCCCGGCCTGGAAGATCGCCCCGGCGCTGGCTTTCGGCAATTGCGTGGTGATCAAGCCGGCCGACGCCGCGCCGGGCTCGGCCTGGGCGCTGGCCGAAATTCTCTCTAGGGCCGGCCTGCCCAAGGGGGTCTTCAATCTGGTGATGGGCCGCGGCTCGGTGGTCGGCGAGGCGTTGATCAACCATCCAGACGTCGCCGGCGTCAGCTTCACCGGATCGGTGGCGACCGGGGCGCGGGTGGTTGCGGCGTGCGCCGGCCGGGGCGCCAAGGTGCAGCTGGAAATGGGCGGCAAGAACCCGCTGGTGGTGCTGGACGACGCCGACCTTTCGACCGCCGTTTCATCCGCCGTCAACGGCGCCTTCTTCTCGACCGGTCAGCGCTGCACCGCCTCCAGCCGGCTGGTGGTGACGGAAGGCATTCACGACCGTTTTGTGGACGCCGTGGTCGAGCGCATGAAGGCGCTGAAAGTGGATGACGCACTTGCCGCCGGCACCGACATCGGTCCCGTCATCGACGAGAGCCAGTTGGCTCAGGACATGGACTACATCGACATCGGCAAGAAGGAAGGCGCCAAGCTGGCCTGGGGCGGCCAGCGGCTCAACCGCGCCAAGGAAGGCTATTACCTGCAGCCGGCGCTGTTCACCGAAACCACCAACGCCATGCGCATCAGCCGCGAGGAGATCTTCGGACCCGTCGCCAACGTGATCAGGGTCAAGGACTACGAAGAGGCCCTGGCGGTGGCCAACGACACGCCGTTCGGCCTGTCGTCGGGCATCTGCACCGGTTCCTTGAAATACGCCAGCCATTTCAAGCGCCACGCTCACGCCGGCATGGTGATGGTCAATCTGCCGACCGCCGGCGTCGATTACCACGTGCCGTTCGGCGGCCGCAAAGGGTCGAGTTACGGCAGCCGCGAGCAGGGCCGCTACGCGGTCGACTTCTACACCACGGTGAAAACCGCCTATACTGCGCCCTGAACGAGAGGTCTCCACGACGACCGAAGGGGGCGGAATCATGCGCTTGGTGCAATTCACGGCCGGCGACGGCAAGGTTGCCGTTGGCCGGGTCGACGAGGGGCAGGGCACGCTGACCGTGCTGACCGGCACGCCCGGCACCTACCATCTGGCCCAGGACGCCATCGCCGCCGGCCGGCCGCTGGCCGACCTGGTGGCCGAGCGGGCCGGCCGCGAGAAGGCGGACTACGCCGCCGTCGTCGCCGACGGCCGCTTGTTGGCGCCCCTCCTGCATCCCGACCCCGCCCACCTGCTGGTGACCGGCACCGGGCTGACCCACCTGGGCAGCGCCAGTGCCCGGGCCGCCATGCACCAGGGAACGGCGAAGGGCGAGGAAGACCTCACCGACTCCATGAAAATGTTCCGCTGGGGCCTGGAAGGCGGCAAGCCGAGGCCGGGCCGCGCCGGCATCCAGCCGGAGTGGTTCTACAAGGGCGACGGCGGCATCGTTGCTTCGCCCGGCCATCCGCTGGCCATGCCCGATTTCTCGTTGGACGGCGGCGAGGAACCAGAGATCGTCGGCCTTTATGTGATTGGCCCCGACAGTACGCCGTTCAGGCTCGGCTTCGCGCTCGGCAACGAATTCTCCGACCATGTCACCGAGCGCCAGAACTATCTCTATCTTGCCCATTCCAAGCTCAGGCCCTGCTCGTTCGGGCCCGAACTGCTCCTTGGCGAACTGCCCGGCCACGTTGCCGGCAGGAGCCGCATCCTGCGGGCCGGCAAGGTGCTGTGGGAGGCCGAATTCGTCAGCGGCGAGGACAACATGTCGCACTCCATCGCCAACCTCGAGCACCACCATTTCAAGTATCCGCAGTTCCGCCGGCCCGGCGATGCGCACTGCCATTTCTTCGGCACCGCGACCCTCAGTTTCGCCGCCGGCATCAAGGCGGTGCCGGGCGACGTCTTCGAGATCGAGGCGGAAGGTTTCGGCTTGCCGCTGGCCAATCCGCTGGCGGTGGCCGACGAAGCCGCGCAGCGGCCGATTCGGCCGCTCTGATCCCTGGTAAGGGCTGGGATCATCGCGGCCGATGGGCTAAGATCGCACCATAACAACGGCACGACACGAAGCCGGCCGAGGGAAGGAACGGCGATGGCGGGTCTGAGGATCTTGCTGGCTGCGGTGCTTTTGCTCGGATCGGCGGGCTATGGCAGCCCCGTGGCTGCGGCGGAACAGACGCTTAGAATTGGCGGCACCGGAGCGGCCCTTGGTGGCGCCCAGCAACTGCTTGACGGCCTGACGAAACGGCGCCCGGAGCTCACCGGCATCGTCCTGCCCAGCGTCGGCACGTCTGGGGCTATCAAGGCGGTGGTTGCTGGCGCGCTGGACATCGGCCTGACTTCACGGCCGTTGAAGGCGGCGGAGCGCAGCCTGGGACTTACTGCCCGGCCCTACGGCACGACGGCGCTGGTGTTCGCCGTGCGGCGCGACAATCCGCGCAGCACCATCCGCAGCACGGAGATCGTCGACATTTATGAGGAAAGGATCACCGCGTGGGGTGACGGTACGCCGATCCGCTTTATCCTTAGGCCGCCGTCCGACGGCGACACCGAAATCCTGATGCGTTTCCTTCCCCGGCTGACTTCTGCCTGGCAGGAGGCGGCTGAGAAAAGGATCGCGCCGGTTGCCTATACCGACCAGGAAGCGGCCGAAATGGTCGAAACGATCCCCGGGTCCTTCGGCCCCAACTCGCTGTCCCTGGTCCTCGCCGAGAGGCGGCCGATCAAGGCCCTGGCGCTGGATGGCGTTG
This sequence comes from Rhodospirillales bacterium, assembly GCA_014859895.1. Lineage (GTDB taxonomy): Bacteria > Pseudomonadota > Alphaproteobacteria > Rhodospirillales > Shumkoniaceae > Shumkonia. The sequence goes on along the minus strand of JACZKS010000009.1, from coordinate 60,182 downwards.
CCGCCACCGTCGAGACCATCCGCAACGGCACCTATGATCTGACCAAGACGTTCCACTTCATCACCCGCCCCGAGACCGGGGCCGCGGCGCGGGCCTTCCTGGACTTCGCGGCCTCGCCCGAGGGGCGCGACATTCTGGAAAGCGTCGGCATTGTGCCGCTGCGCGAAGGAAAGTAGGCCGCCGATGCAACGGCAAGTCTATGGCAGCGTCAGAAAAACAATCATCCGCTCGGCCGCGGCGGTCGCCGTCGGCGTTGCCGTCCTTGCGCCGCTGGTGTTCAGTATCGCCTCCTATCGAGGCGAGGCCCGGTTCCTGAGCAACCAGACCGAATTGATCGTGCAGAACCTGACCCGGTTTAATTATCGCTTTCCCGAAACCTGGATATTCCAGACCGAACGCATTGGCGACGTGGTGTCGACGTCGCTTTTTTCCAGCAGGACCCGTGTACGCGTCATGGATGCGCGGGGCAACCTGGTTCGGACGGTGGGAGGGGACCCGGCTTTTCCGGTCCTGACCCGGACGCGGAGCTTCGAGGATGGCGGGCAGGTGATCGGGTGGGTTGAAACCGCCGTCAGCCTGTTGCCGATCCTCCTCGAAACCGTGCTGGTGTTCGCTCTCTCCTGCGGGCTGGCCGGCGCCGTCGTGATCGTCCTGCGCAGAATTCCCCTGCGGACGCTCGATCAGGCAATCGCGCGCCTCGACGACATGTTCGCGACCCTCGAGCAGAGCGAGAGCCGCCTGAGGGAAGCGCAACGGATTGCCCACCTGGGATCGTGGAGCTACGACTATGCGAGCGGCCGGATTGCCTGGTCGCGAGAGGTCGGGAGCATCCTGGGGCTCCCGGCGGACGCGCCGATGTCCATCGACGTTTTCCTCGAGGCGGTCCATCCCGAGGATCGCGAGCGCGCGGCGGAAGCCCTCAACCTGCTGGCGAAAATGGGGCATAACCTCGACATCGGGCAACTGCGTGTCATCCGGCCGGATTGGGCGGTCCGCCATCTGGAGATCAGTAGCGAGATCGAGAAGAAACCGGATGGGACGCCCGTGCGGGCCAGCGGCGTGGTTCACGACGTGACCGAGCGCCGCAATGCCGAGGAGAAGCATCGGCAACTGGCACTGGAATTGGCCCGCATGTCGGGCCGTAGCGGCATCGAGGAGATCGCCTCCAGCCTGGTCCGGGATATGAACCCGCCGTTGGCCGCCCTCACCGCGCGAGCGTATGACGCGAGGCGCCGCCTGGCGTCCCAGTCGGCGTCGATGAAGGATATGGACGAGGCCTTCGACTTCGTTCTCCGGCAGGCGATGGTGGCCGGTGAAACCATCGACCGGGTCCGGCAGATCGTCGGCCGGGAGACGGACAGGCGAGCTGTCGATCTCAACGAGATCATCCGCGACGCCATCGACCTGGTGCGAAACGAGGGCGACATCGTGGTCGACCTTGACCTCGCGGGGAACCTGCCGCGGGTGACGGCCGACCCCGTGCAGATTGCCCAGGTGGTCGTCAGCTTGGCGCGTAACTGCGTCGAGGCGATGGTCGGCGTCGAAGGCCCGCAGCGGGCACTCCGGGTCGGCACCGGCCGGCGCAACGGCAGGCGCGTCTGGTTCCAGGTCGAGGGAACGGCGATCGTCGCGGGCGTCGGCATTGCCAGTGCGGCTCGCGACCGCCTGTTTTATCCCTATGTCTCGACGAAGCCGGGGGAACTGGGAACCGGATTGCTGATTTGCCAGCACATCGTCGAGGCCCACGCCGGGGAATTCAGCATCGGCGACAAGATGGGGGGCGGGGTCGTGGCGTCGTTCACCTTGCCGATCGCCGAGGACGGCAGGCCGGCGGCCTGAAAAAACGGGGCCGCCAGCAGGCGGCCCCTCATGCGACAGCCAGCCGCCGCAGCTGGGTCAGTTCGGAACCCCGTTCGGATAGATGGCGCTTTTGAGCGAGCCGTCGCGATAAGAGCCCTGGCGCTCGAACAGCGAGACGGCATCTTCCATCGCGCCGTGGTGCGTGATGATGGCTTTGACGTTGATCATGCCCCGCCGCACGGCCTCGATAGCTTCCGGATAGACCTCGCTCATACGATTGCAGATCTTGATGGTCGGTTCCTTGGAGCGGAACGGCATGGCGTCGAAGGCATTGTAGTTGACGCCGGTGGGAATGCCGACGAGCACAATGCGCCCGGCCGGCCGGACCATGGCGATCGTCTCGGCCATGGCATCGGGCGAGGTGGTCGCGTCGATGGCGAGATCGACGCCGCGACCGCCCGTCATATCCACGATGTCCTTGTAGCTGGCACCCACCTGGTCGGCGCCCAAAGCCAGGGCCTTTTTGGCGCGGTACTCCAGCGGATCGGCGCAATAGATGGTGCCGGCGCCATGGGCGCGGGCCAGCTGCAGCAGGACGAGCCCGATCGGCCCGCAGCCCAGGATGGCGACGCTGTCGGCCAACTGCAGGTCGGCCTTCTTGAGCGCGTGAATGCCGATACCGACCGGCTCCAGGAAGGCCACCTCGTCGGCGGTGAAGCCCTCGGGAACGGGGATGATCGACTCGCGAGGCGCGGCGATGAACTCGGTCATGGCGCCATGGTTCGGCGGCGAGCCGCGGAAGCGCAGGCTCGTGCACAGATGCGGCAGGCCACGGCGGCAATATTCGCACTCGCGACAGAAGTGCGAGGGTTCGACCGCCACCAGTTGGCCCTTCTTCAAGCCCACTTCCTCGGCCCGGTCATCCCACACCCAGGCGGCGAATTCGTGGCCGGGAACGTGAGGCTTCTGGATTCGCCGGGTGCCGATGCCGCCTTCGATGTAATAGTGAAGATCGCTGCCGCAGATCAGCGCGCTGGCCACCTTCAGCTTGTATTCACCTGGCTTGAGTTCCGGTTCGGGCAGATCGCCCAGCCGAAGGTCTTTTTCTCCGTGAATGAATAGAGCGCGCATGTGCTTCAGTATCCCTTTGCTGTCGATGTCCGTTCTCCAGGATCTCCTGGTAATGGCGCACAACAGGACGCCGATCAAGTCTCGTGTGCGGTGCGACCTTTCCACCCGTGAAACGAGATGGTTCCATGCTTGGAAACTTGTTCCGAAACAGCCCGGAATCTGCCGCAGTCCGATCCGCTCCTAAGCCAACGCCCTGCCGAGCAGGAATTAAAAAAAACGACGGTCCGCTACTTGATCATGAAGGTCGATATCTCCGGCACGAGCAGCACCGCGACGAGCACGATGGTCTGCATGATGATGAACGGCCATACGGCGCGGAAAATATCTGTCAGTTCGATGCCCGGGGGCGCCACGCTTTTCAGGTAGAAAGCCGCAGGGCCGAAGGGGGGGGTCAGGAACGACACCTGCATGTTGAGGCAGAACAGCACGCCGAACCAGATCGGGTCGTACCCGAGGTCGACGATGATCGGCACGAAGATGGGCATGCACAGGAGTGCGATGCCGATCCAGTCCAGGAACATGCCGAGGAATATCAGGACCAGCATCATCAGAAGGACGACGACGATGGGGGCGACGTCCTGGCTGACGATGAGATCCTTGACGAACTTGTCCCCGCCCATGAGGTTGTAAACGCCGATGATCATGGTGGCGCCGATGCCGACCCAGATGATCATGCCGACCGTGCGCATGGTGTGCTTCAGGGCATCGTAAACGATCGCCACCGACAGTTCGCGGCGATAGAACGCCGCCGCGAAAACCGCCGCCACGCCAACGCAGGCCGACTCCGTGACCGAGGCGATGCCGCCGTAAATGCTGCCGAGCACCCAGAGAGCGATCAGGGCCGGAATGGCGATGTCGCGGGCCATCCTGACGAAGTCGGCGCGGGTCATGCCTTGGAGTTCGTCGCGCTTCATGGGTGGGCCGTACTCGGGCCGCAGGAAGCACAGGACGAGGATGTAGACGATGTACAGCCCCGCCAGCAGGAACGCGGGTGGGAAGGAGGCCAGGAACAGGTCGCCGACCGAGACGTTGGCCGACAGGCCATAGACGATCAGTACGATGCTGGGCGGCACCATGGTGCCAAGCGCGCCGCCGGCAACCACGGTGCCGATCGCCAGGTTCTGGTTGTAGCCCAGCCGCAGCATCTGCGGCAGGGCGACCAGGCCCAGAAGCACCGTCTCGCCGCCGATGATGCCCGACATCGCGGCAAGCAACACCGCGACCGCCATGCTCTGCACGGCGATGCCGCCGGGAAGCCGCCCGGCGATGATCCGCATGGCGTTGTAAAGGTCCTTGGCGATCCCGGTCTTGTCGAGCATCGATGCCATGAGCACGAACATCGGAACCGCGACGAAGGTGTAGGACGTGGTGAAATCGACGATCCGGCCTGCCACCATGTGCAGCACGTTGGCGTCGCCGAACCAGAGATAGGCGATTCCGACCGCGATGAAGCCGGTCAGAAATCCAAGCGGCATGCCCAGAGCCAGCAGCATGATCATCGTGCCGAAGATGAGGATCGTGGCCGGCCCGATGCCGATCGCGCTCAACACGGGCGTCACTCCTTCCCGACGTGGGGCGGTTCGACGTAGGTGCCGTCGAAGACCGCCTTCGCGATGGCCAGGTGGCGCACGTAATGCAGGATCGCGAGCCCCACGAGGATCACGCAGCAAACCAGCAGGAAGGCCTTGCTGATCGCCGGGAACGGCGTGTCGAGGCCGGTTCCCGAAGTTTGCATGCGGAAAGTTCCGTTCGGCCGGATGAAGGCGTCCCACGCCGAGAAGAAGGCGCCGTGAAGCAGCATGGCGAAAAAGATCAGGACGCAATTGTTGGTGATGAAGTCGACGATCCACCGACCCCGGGGGCCGAAGGTGTCGCGGATGAACCGCATGCAGATGTGCCTGTCGGCCGCATAGCAATGGACGCCCCCGTAGACGAGGCAGAGCCCGATGACGAAGGTTGTGGTTTCGTGTACCCAGCTGGTCGGAGAATTGAACAGGTAGCGCGCCATGACCTCGTAGAAGGCGATACACACGACCCCGAAATAGAGCACGCTGGCCGAGTTGCCGATCCGCATGACGGCCCGGTCGACCTTTTCAATGAAATCGAGCACGGTTCCTCTCCGATGGCGGGGGCGGTTCGGAAAAAGGCCGCGGGCCGGACCGGAGGCGCGTCCCGCGGCGGTTTCCAGGTTACATCTGCCCCTGGGCCTTGAGGAAGGTCATCAGGGTATCAAGGAATTTCTTGCCGATTTCCGACTTGGCCGCGATCTCTTCCCAGATCTTCTGGGCGTGCTGGCGCACTTTCGCCCGCTCCTCGTCGCTCCAGGCGACCGGCTGCACGCCCTTCTTGAGGGCCTGGGCGACCGCGAGACGATCCTCGTAATGGGGGCGGATCAGTGAATCCATGGCCAGGCCCTTGAAGTAGGACTGCAGGAAGACTTGGTCGTTCTTTCCGATCTTCTCCCACTCCTTCAGGTTCATGATGATGTGAACCGTGGGCGAGGAATGGAAGCCGGGATAGATCGGAAACTTGGCGATATCGTTCACGCCCTGCTTCTGGTTGCTGGCGAACGTCGAATAGTCCGCCGCATCGATCACGCCCTTGTCGAGCGAGGTGTAGACCTCGGAACTCGGCAGGCTGACCGGCGCCGCCCCGAAAGCGGAAAACAGCTTGTGCACAGGCCCGGTCGGCGCGCGCAGCTTCACACCCTTGAATTCCTCGATCGTCCGGATGGGCTTCTTCGAGACGAATGATTCCGACCCCGTGAGCGAGATGCCGATGAGCTTGACGCCCCAGCCGCTCATGATTTCGTCGACGACCTGCATGCCGCCGCCGAGGTAGTAGAACTTCAGGATGTCCTCGTCCGAGCTCCACGCGCTGATCGGATCGCCGATGAGGCCGAAGCCCGGGTCTTCGCCCGCGTAATGGGCACTGGTGGCCATGGCGCCGTTGATGACGTTGTTGCGCACGCCGGTCAGAATGTCCGACGACTTGACCACCGCGTCCAATGGCAGGAGGTCGATCTTGAAGCGCCCGTTCGAGGCCGCCTCGATCCGGTCGGTCCATTCCTTCTGAATTTCGTAGACTTGGCTGCCGGCGGCGTCCGAGCTTTCGAACTTGAATGTGGTGGTCGCGGCGGCGGCGGTGGTGGTTGCCAATGCCGTCGCGGCGATGATGGCGATGATTCTGTGCATGCTTTCCTCCCTATGGGTTTCCGTCTACTGCTCGATCTCGTCGCTCAAGCGATGGCCGCTCGTTGAGCGCGCAAGGGATGATGTCGATCAGGTTCTGGTAAATTGGTTTTTTGGTTTTATTGACGAGCATAACCGGTGTATCTCTTGCAAGTCAACCATGTCATCCTTGACATGAGTGAGGAGCGTCGATAAATTGGTTGTGAAAATACCAAATATCGCGGAGGCGCTCCATGCTTGACGATGACACGGACGTGTGCGGGTATCTGAAGCGCATCCGTGTGAAGCGCCCAGCCGACGTCATTATCGAACAGGTCAGCCAGCTGGTGACGAACGGCGTGCTGAAGCCCGGCCAACGGCTTCCGTCGGAGCGGGCTCTCATGGAGCGGTTCGAGGTGGGCCGCGCCCATGTGCGCGAGGCGCTTCACAAACTGGAGCTTTACGGCATCGTCCGGACCTTTCCGCAAAGCGGAACGGTCGTCGAGAAGATCAGCGTCCAGACGCTTGAGCGGCTGGTCCGGGGCGTACTGGTGATGGAAGACCTGACGCCGCAGATGCTGACGGAGGTTCGCGGCGTGCTGGAGATCTTCTCCGCGGAATTGGCGGCGACAAGGGCGACGCCGGAACAGATCGCCGACATCCGCAAGGCCTGCGAGGACTTGGCCGAGCAGGTGCAGAAGGGCGGCGATACGCTGGGGGAGGACAGCCTGTTCCACATTCGCGTGGCGGAGGCCACCAACAATGTGCTGCTGCGGTCTCTCATCGGCCTGATCCAGGCGGACGTGCAGCGGGTCTCACAGCAGCACGGCACTTACAAGCACGGCCGGCCCCAGGAGGCGGCCAAGGAACATCTGCGCATCCTCGAAGCGATCGAAAAGCGCTCACCGGCGATGGCGGTCGAGGCGATGCGCCATCACATCGAGATGGGACGCGCCCAGTTCCACGAGGATTGAAGCGGCGCCAGCCGCCCTCAGCCGGTGGCGCCGAGCGCCGTCTCCCGTCCGAAGCGGTTCTCGACGTAGTGGGTCAGGCGGGCCAGGCTCTGGTGGATGGACAGGTCGGCGGTATCGACTGTCAGGTCGGGGACCAGGGGCTCCTCATACGGAGCCGATATTCCGGTGAAAGAGGCGATTTCGCCGGCCCGTGCCTTGGCGTAAAGCCCCTTGGGATCGCGCCCCTCGCACACATCGAGGCCGGCCTTGACGTACACCTCGTTGAAGCCCGGACCGATGATTTCGCGGGCCCGGTTTCGGTCCTCGCGAGACGGCGAGATGAAGGCCGAAATCACCACGAAGCCGGCGTCGACGAAAAGCCGCGCCGTCTCGGCGACGCGGCGGATATTCTCGGCGCGGTCGCCGTCCGAAAACCCGAGGTCGCGGCAGAGCCCGCCCCGCATGTTGTCGCCGTCCAGCACGTAGACCCCATAGCCGCGATCGAAAAGCTGGCGTTCCAGCGCCATGGCCAGGGTCGACTTGCCGCTTCCCGAAAGCCCGGTCAGCCATAGAACCCCCGCGGCGTGCCCATAGGCGCGGGTTCGCTCCTCGCCGCCGACCGCGTGGGCGACGGCGGTCAGGTTGCGGTTTTCCTTCGTCGTCACCTCGGCCGGACCCTGGATGATGCAGCCGCCGACGATCCGATGGCCACGAACCAGGACGCCGCGCCCGGAAGCCGGACTTTCCGCAAAGGCGTCGACGACCATCTTGGCGCGGCTGCGCAGCACGACGTCGGCAACGCCGTTGCGCTCGATGCGATCTGCCTCGGCCTGGCCGAGGTCTTGGGAATCGATGACCCGATGGATGGCCTCGACCGCCACCTCGTAGTCGGCGGTGCCGATTCTTAGGCTGAGCCGGCTACCCGCTGTCAGGGTATCGGCGGCCAGCCAGAATAGGCGGGCGGTGACGGCGTGCGTCGCGGTGGCGGGACGGTCGGGATGGACCGCCACGTGGCCGCGCTCGACGAAGATTTCGTCGTCGAGCGTAAGCGCCACCGACTGGCCGGCCGCCGCCGAAATTTGCGGAGTGTCGCGATTCCACGATTCTATCGAGGCGATGCGCGCCTCGCCGCCGCCGGGCAGGAAGCGGAGCGTATCTCCCACCTTCAGACGGCCGCCGGCGATGCGCCCGACGATCAGGCGCCGTTCGTCGAACTTGTACAAATCCTGAACGGGAAAGCGCAGGGGTTGATCGGCCGGCGCCGCGCGGTCGGGGAAGGCATCAAGAGCCTCGATGACCGTGGGGCCCGCGTACCATGGCGTGCGTCCCCCGGCCGTGGCGATGTTTTCGCCATGGCGGGCGGAGACGGGGATGACGGCGGTGGGCGCGATGCCGAGGCCGTCAAGATAATGGCGGATGCCGGCCTCGACGGCCGCGAAGCGCTCCTCGCCATAATCCACCAGGTCCAGCTTGTTGACGGCGATGGCCACCCGCGAAATGCCCAGAAGGTGCAGAAGGAAGGCGTGGCGCCGCGTCTGTTCCGAGATTCCCTGCTGGGCGTCGATCACCAGCACCGCGGCCTCGGCGGCGGCGGCGCCGGTCACCATGTTCTTGAGAAACTCCTTATGGCCGGGGGCATCGATGATGACGTAGCGCCGCTTGGCCGTCGAAAACCAGATCTGCGTGGTGTCCACGGTGATTCCCTGGTCGCGCTCCACCTGCAGGGCATCCATGACGAACGACCACTCGAACGGCATGCCGCGCTTGCGGGAATCGGCCCGGATCTGTTCGACGCGGCCGTCGGGCAGCGAGCCGGTTTCGTGCAGCAGGCGGCCGACCAGGGTCGACTTTCCGTGATCGACATGGCCGACGATGACGATGGGGAGCGGCGGCTGGCGGGCCGGGTCTCGCGGATTCATCCTACAGGTATCCTTCCGTCCTGAGGCGCTCGAAGGCGTCCTCCGATTCATGATCCATGGCACGGCCCGCGCGTTCGGCGGTACGGGTCGCCTCCAACTCGGCGATGATGTCCTCGATGGTCGTCGCCTCGCTGTCGATGGGGGACGTGATGCCTTCCTCGCCCAGCGAGCGGTAGCGCTTGCCGTCGCGGGCGAAGTACAGCGGAACGACGGGGATCTCCTCGCGCTGGGTGTAGCGCCAGATGTCGACCTCGGTCCAATGCAGCAGGGGGTGGATGCGCAGATGGGTGCCGGGCGGCACCGCGATGTTGAAGTGATCCCAGAACTCGGCCGGCTGGTCCTTGAAATCCCAGCGCCCGGCCTCGCCGCGCGGACTGAACACCCGTTCCTTGGCGCGGGTCGATTGCTCGTCGCGGCGGATGCCGGCGACGACGCCCTGGAAGGCGTAACGGTCGATGGCTTGACGCACACCCAGCGTTTTGCGGGCGGCCAGGCGGCTGGCCGGCGGCAGGGTCGGGTCTACCGCTTCGATCGGCGGGCAGGCGTCGGCGATCAGATCGAGGTCCCATTCGACCGTGTAGCGGTCGCGGAAGGCATAGGTTTCGGGGAATTCCTTGCCGGTGTCCAGATGGACGACGGGGAAGGGGATGCGCCCGAGGAAGGCCTTCTTGGCAAGCCAGATCATGACGTTGGAATCCTTGCCGATGGACCACAGCAGACCCAGGCGGGGCACGGTGCGGAAGGCCTCGCGCAGGATGTAGACGCTTTGCGCCTCAAGGTGGTCGAGATCTCTCATCGGCGGCTTTCTCCGTGGGCGGCGGCGAGATAGGGAAGGTGGATGCCGCATTCCGTCTTGGCTTGACCGGCCCACCGTCCCGAGCGGACATCGCTTCCCGGCTGCGGGCGGGCCGTGCAGGGCACGCATCCGATCGATGGAAACCCCTCCGCCTCCAGCGGATGACGGGGCAGCTTTTCGCGATCGAGATAGGCCTCGATCCGGCCGCGGCTCCAGTCGGCCAACGGATTGATCTTGATCCGTCCGTCGGCGATCTCGATGGGATCGATCCCGGTGCGCTGGCCGCCGTGCATGCGCTTGCGGCCGGTGATCCAGGCGTCGAAATTCTTGAGCGCGGTTTCCATCGGTGCGACCTTGCGGATGCGGCAGCACAGGTCGGGGTCGAAGCGCCACAACCGGCCGCTGGGGTCGACCTCGGAAAGCCACTCGTTTGAAGGCTTTGCCTCGATGACGCCGGTCAGGCCCAGGCGCGCCACCAGATCGTCGCGGTAGCGCAACGTCTCGTCGAACAGCTTGCCGGTATTGAGGAAGATGACCGGCAGGCCGGGGTCGATCGTCGAGGCCATATGCAGGAGCACGGCCGATTCCGTGCCGAACGATGAGGCGAGCGCGATGCGCCCCGGAAATTCCAGGGTCATCGCATGCAGCAGTTCGATGCCCTGGAGATGGCCGTATTGCGCGGCAAGGGCTGCCGCTCGCTGTGGGGCGCCGGCGGCGAAAGTGGGGGCGTCTTGTCTCGGCTCGGTCATCGCATGACGTCCTGACTGTCGTTGGTCAGAGACATGTGTATTATTGATAAAAAATAGTCAAGAAATATGTATTATAAAATTAATATACAAAATTTATATGTTAAATAAGGAGGGATGGCCTTTGGTTCGCGGAGGCAGGGGCCGCGTCCTTCGATTGAGGTTGACAGGCGGTTGCGGCAGGCCACCATAAGGGAAGGAGCCGTAAGGGACAGCCAAGGGAGAGTGGTATGCAGCCGGTTGCCTGGGGAATCGTCAGTACCGCCAAGATCGGCCGTGAAAAGGTCATTCCCGCCATGCAGGCGGGCCGGCTTACACGGGTCGCGGCCATCGCTTCGCGCGACCTCGCTTCGGCCAGGGCTGTGGCCGCCAAGCTGGGAATCCCGAAAGCCTTCGGGACTTACGAGGAGATGCTGGCCGATCCCGAGATCGAGGCGGTGTACAATCCGCTGCCCAACCACCTGCATGTGCCGATCAGCATCGAGGCGGCGGAGGCCGGAAAGCACGTGCTTTGCGAGAAGCCGATCGCGCTCACTGCCGAGGAGACCAAGTCCCTGATTGCCGTGCGCGACCGTACCGGCGTGCGCATCCAGGAAGCCTTCATGGTGCGCCACCATCCGCAATGGCGGCGCGCCCGCGAGCTGGTGCGCGAGGGCCGCATCGGACGCTTGCGGGCCATCCAGGCGTTCTTCAGCTACAACAACCCCGATCCCGCCAACATCCGCAACAAGGCCGACATCGGCGGCGGCGGCATCTACGATATCGGCTGCTATCCGGTGGTGACGGCGCGTTTCCTGTTCGGCGTCGAGCCGACTCGCGTGGTGGCACTGATCGAGCGCGACCCGGTGACGAGGATCGACCGGCTGACCAGCGCCATCCTCGATTTTCCCGAGGGGCAGGCGACGTTCACCTGTTCGACCCAGTTGATCCCCTACCAGCGGGTGCAGATCCTGGGCACCGCCGGGCGCATAGAGGTGCGCATTCCCTTCAATGCGCCGCCGACGGAACCCTGCCGCATCTACGTCGATGCCGAGGGCGCGCTCGGCGATGCCTCGGCAAACCCCGAGGAGTTTCCCGTGATCAATCAGTATACGCTCCAGGGCGACGCCTTTTCCGAAGGCATCCGCACCGGCGCACCGGCGGAATTCCCGCTCGAGGATTCGGTCAAGAACATGCGGGTCATCGACGCCCTGTTCCGCTCGGGCAAGTCGGCGCGGTGGGAGGCGGTATGACGGCCGACCATGCAGGGGGCGCGCCCCGCGCCGTCGTCTTCGATTTCGGCGGTGTTCTGATCGAGTGGAACCCTCGCTATCTCTATCGCAAGATCTTCGGGGCGGACGAGGCGGCGATGGAACGCTTCCTCACCTTCGTCTGCTCGTCCTCCTGGAACCTGATGCAGGACGCAGGGCGCACGTTCGACGAAGGGGTGGCCGAGTTGACGGCCCGCTTCCCCGAGGAAGCCGAGCGGATCGCCGCCTACCACCACCGCTGGGCCGAGATGGTGCCTCACGCTTTCGAGGATTCCGTCGAGGTCCTGGAAGGGCTGAAGGAGGCCGGTGTCCCCCTATACGGCATCACCAACTTCTCGGTCGAGAAGTTCGCTGAGGCCCGCCAGCGCTTTCCCTTCTTCGACCATTTCGACGGGATCGTGGTATCGGGCGAGGTCCGGTTGATCAAGCCGGACCCCGCCATCTTCCTGCATTTTCTCGAATGCCACGGATTGAGTGCTGGCGAATGCGTCTTCATCGACGATTCGACGGTCAACGTCGCGGCGGCCCGCCGCCTGGGTTTCCACGGCATCGACTTTTGCGGGGCGGCGGATTTGCGAAGCCGCCTGGATGCATGGGGGCTGCTGGCGCCGGCGTCGGCGTGATCCCATCCAACCCGCAGACAGGGAGGGACGCACCATGAACCATCGCGAATTCGGCCGCATCGGCCACGTGTCCGAGATCGGCTTCGGCGCCTGGGCGATCGGCGCCGATTGGGGCAACGTGGCAGACGCCGACGCCGTGGCGGCGCTGAACGCCGCGCTCGATGCCGGCGTCGATTTCATCGATACCGCCGACGTCTACGGCGACGGGCGCAGCGAACGGCTGATTGCCCGCGTGCTTAGGGAACGCGGCGGGCGGCAGGGCGTCTTCGTCGCCACCAAGGCCGGGCGGCGGGCCAACCCGCACGTCGCCCAAGCGTATAACCGCGAGAATCTGACTGCCTATGTCGAGCGCAGCCTGAGGAACCTCGAAACCGAGGCGCTGGACCTCGTGCAGCTCCACTGCCCGCCGATCGAGGTCTACTACCGGCCCGAGGTGTTCGGCGTGCTGGACGACCTCAAGAAGGCAGGCAAGATCCGCCATTACGGGGTCAGCGTCGAGAAGGTGGAGGAAGCCATCAAGGCCACCGAATATCCCGATGTCGAGACGGTGCAGATCATCTTCAACATCTTCCGCCAGCGCCCGGCCGAACTGTTCTTCCGTTTGGCCCGCGAGCGCCATGTCGGCGTCATCGTGCGGGTGCCGCTGGCCAGCGGGCTTTTGAGCGGGCGCATGAGCCGTGACACCGCCTTCGGCGCCGACGACCATCGGCAGTACAATCGGCATGGCGAGGCCTTCGACGTCGGCGAGACCTTTTCCGGCGTGCCCTTCGAAACCGGCCTCGACGCCGTCGATGACATCCGCGCCCTGGTGCCCGACGGCATGTCGATGGCGCAGTTCGCGCTGAAATGGATTCTCATGGAGGAAGCCGTCGGCACCGTCATCCCTGGCGCCAAGAACGCCGAGCAGGCCAAGGCCAATGCCGCCGCCTCGGCGCTGCCCGCATTGCCCGAGGAGACGCTTAAGCGGCTGCACAAGCTTTATGACGCGCGCATCCGCGCCCACGTCCATCACCGCTGGTAGGGGAAGGTCCCATGTACCTCGGCATCGATCTCGGCACGTCTGGCGTCAAGGCAGCTCTGGTCGACGACACCCAGGCGGTGGTTGGGCAGGGCAGCGCTCCGCTCGACGTCAGCCGCCCGCATCCCCTGTGGTCGGAGCAGGACCCCGAGGCGTGGTGGCAAGCGACGCTGGAGGCTGTCGGCGCGCTCAAGGCCAAGCACCCGAAGGAACTGGCGGCGGTGCGTGGCATTGGACTATCGGGCCAGATGCACGGCGCCACTCTGCTGGATGACTCTGATCGCGTCCTGCGGCCGGCCATCCTGTGGAATGACGGCCGGTCGGGGGCCGAGTGCGCCGAACTGGAACGCCGCGAGCCTGCCTCGCGCCGCATCACCGGCAACCTCGCCATGCCCGGCTTCACGGCGCCCAAGCTCCTATGGGTGGCCGGCCACGAACCGGACGTGTTCAAGCGCGTCGCCAAGGTATTGCTGCCCAAGGACTATCTGCGCCTGAAGTTGACCGGCGAGCATGTGTCGGAGATGTCGGACGCCGCCGGGACGCTATGGCTCGATGTCGCCAAACGCGCGTGGTCCGAGGCCATGCTGGCGGCGACGGGGCTGACCCGCGACCACATGCCTGGCCTCGTCGAGGGGAGTGAACCGAGCGGCACGCTGCGCGCCGGCCTGGCCGCCGAATGGGGCATGGGCCGCGAAGTCATCGTAGCCGGCGGGGCAGGAGACAACGCGGCGGGGGCGGCTGGCGTCGGCACCGTGGCGCCGGGCCGGGCCTTTCTCTCGCTCGGCACCTCGGGTGTCTATTTCGTCGCCAACGCCGCCTTTTCGCCCAATCCCGAACAGGCGGTTCACGCCTTCTGTCACTGCCTGCCCGGTACCTGGCACCAGATGACGGTGATCTTAAGCGCGGCGTCATGCCTCGCCTGGGTGACGGCCCTGACCGGCGCCGGCAGCGAAGCCGCGCTGGTGGCCGAGATCGAGGCGGCCGGCGATGCCCAGGCTTCCGTCACCTTTCTGCCCTATCTGGCGGGCGAGCGCACGCCGCACAACGACCCCGACGCCAAGGGTGTCTTCTTCGGCCTCACCTTCGATGCCGACCGCGCCGCCTTGGGCCGCGCCGTGTTGGAAGGAGTGGCCTTCGCCTTCGCCGACGGCCAGGACGCCCTGCTGACGGCCGGCGCCGAGATCGAGACGGTTTCGGTGATTGGCGGCGGCGCCCGAAGCCGGCTGTGGGGGCGTATCCTTTCGTCCGTGCTCGGCCGGCCGCTGACCTATCACACCGGCGGCGAGATCGGCCCCGCGTATGGTGCCGCCCGCCTCGGTCGGTTGGCCGTCACCGGCGAAGACCCGCTCGCCGTCTGCACGCCGCCCCCCCTCGATCATGTCATCGAGCCCGACGCCGCGCTCGCCGCCGCCTACGGCGAAAAACTGGCCCGCTACCGCCGCCTCTACCGGCAGCTCAGGGAGGAGTTTGCCAGGGGGTGAGGAGAGCCAAGGACATTTCCGGAGGCCGCGATTGCGGTTCGTGCCTCTAGCCTGCTGAAACCTGGCTCAAGTTCTTCATGTCGCGCACCGGAGGGGCGCCGAACAGGCGGCTGTATTCGCGACTGAATTGCGATGGGCTTTCATAGCCGACTTCGAACGCGGCGGCCGAAGCGTCCAGGCGTTCCGTAAACATCAGCCGCCGCGCTTCGTTGAGCCGCATTCTCTTCTGGAACTGAAGCGGGCTCATGGCGGTCATGGCGCGAAAGTGGTTGTGGAAGGCCGAGCTGCTCAAGCCCGCCTTGCTTGCCAGGTCCTCGACCCGAATCGGATTGTCGAAGTTGTCCTTCAGCCAGTCGATCGCCCGGGCGATCTGATGGCTGTGGGTATCGACGGAAGCCATCCGGCGCAGGCGCGGCCCCTGCCTTTCGCCATGGCTCAGGACATGTCCAACGGCGCGGCCAACTTCTACACCAGCGGCAGGGTGACCGTGCGGAAGGTCACCTTCAGGAACCAATATCAAATGAACGTCGCCGGCAATCTTTTCACCCCCAACACCCTCGACCGGAACGCCAGGAATCCGGCGGTCGTCGTGGGGCATCCGATGGGTGCGGTGACGGAGCAAAGCGCGAACCTCTATGCCACGAAGATGGCTGAACAGGGATTCGTTGCGATGTCCGTGGACCTGCTCTTCTGGGGCGAGAGCGATGGCCGGCCCCGCAACCTGGTTTCGCCGGACCTCTATGCCGAGGCTTTCAGCGCCGCGGTCGATTTCCTGGGCACCCAGCCGTTTGTCGACAGGAACCGGATCGGTGCGATCGGGGTTTGCGGCAGCGGCAGCTTTGTCATCAGTGCGGCCAAGATCGACCCGCGCCTGAAGGCCATCGCGACGGTCAGCATGTACGACATGGGCGCCGCCAACCGCAACGCGCTGAACCACTCGCTGACGGTCGAACAGCGCAAGCAAATCATCGCGGCGGCGGCCGAGCAACGCTATGTGGAGTTCGCCGGCGGGGAAACCCAGTACGCCAAGGGGCCGGACGATCTGGACTGCGCGCTGGCCGGGATCGACCGCTTCGAGGACTTCCTCAAGTCGATCGGGTGTCCGATCCGTTTCTCGGAATTAGGTATCGACGGCCGCCTGATCGAGGCCTATGCCAGGGACACGCTCTGCATCATGAACGACGGGAACGGGAATCTTCCGGCCCGTCCGCCGATGGCAGGGGCGGATATCGTCGGGGTGCTGCGGGCGGCGCTGTAATCGTCCCGTTCGACCGCATCAGCTATCGGTGGACGGCGCGGAAACAAATCGGTGGCGGCGGCGCTCGACCGCCGCGGCTACCGAAGGGGGGGAATTCGATGTTCAAGGCGTTTCTGTTCATTGTCATCGTGATCGCCGTCGCGGGCATCGGCGGATGCGCCTACCTGCAACATCCGAAGTTCGGGCCGTCGATTGAATCGATACGGAGCGCGGCGGTGTTGGCCTCGCCCAATTATGTCGACGGGGAATTCCGCAACCTGGAGCCGACCCCGATACTTACCGAGGACATCGGCTTTGCCGCCTCGCTTTTCAAATACCTGACTGAGGAAGATCCCGAGGGGCTGCGGCCGAACAGTCCGATACCCACGGTGAAGACCGATTTGAAAGCCCTGGACAAAGACGAGGACACGGTGATCTGGCTCGGCCACTCGTCCTACTACGTGCAACTCGGCGGCCGGCGCATTCTGATCGATCCGGTGTTCGGCACCTATGCCGCGCCGGTGCCTTTCGCCGTCAAGGTTTTTGAGGGTGCCAATCCGTACGGCGTCGAGGACATGCCCGACATCGATTATCTGCTGATCACCCATGAGCATTGGGATCATCTGGAATACGACACCATCAAGGCGCTTGAGCCGAAAATCCGGCACGCCATCGGCGCCTTGGGGATCGGCGCCTATCTGGCGCTTTGGGGCTACCCGGAAAGCAAGATCCACGAGGCCGATTGGGACGACCGCTTCGACATCGACCCTGGCCTGACCATTCACGCGTTGCCGGCCAGGCACTTCGCGCGGCGCCTGATGGCGACCAATCAGACCTTGTGGGTCGGTTTTGCCCTGGCCTCGGACAGCCGGCGTCTGTTCTTCAGCGGCGACAGCGGATACGGCTCGCACTTCGCCGAGATCGGCCGGAAGTTCGGGGGCTTCGATGTCGTCGCGTTGGACTGCGGCCAGTACAATCCGCGTTGGGCCAATATCCACATGAACCCCGAAGAGGCCACCCAAGCGGCACAAGACCTTCGGGCCCAAAACCTGATCCCCGCGCACGTGGGGAAATTCACCCTCTCCAATCATGCGTGGGATGAACCGTTTAGGCGCTTGGCCGAAGCCAGCGGCGAAAAACCCTACCGGCTTCTCACCCCCAGAATCGGAGAGCCTTTGCCGCTCGCCGCATTGCCGCAATCCTTGCCCAAGTGGTGGGAAGCGGTGAAATGACCGGGCATCGGCGGATCGGCGTCCAGGCGCCCCCTACGGCCTCACCGAGGCCATCATCATCTCGATGATGTGGGCGCGCCGGGTGGAGAGCGCGGCCGGGGTGGAGAGGTCGCGGCCGAACACCACCGAAAGCGTGTGCATGTTGGTGAAGGTGAAATAGCACATGCCGGAAAGCGTGATGTAGAACTGCACGGTATCGATGCCCTGGCGCAGCGAGCCGTCCTTCTCACCCCGCCGCATCACCGCGTCGATCATGGCGATCAATCGCTTGTGCATCGCCGGCACGCGCTCGGACTGGCGCAGGTGGCGGGCCTTGTGGACGTTCTCGTCGTTGAGCAGGGCGACGAATTCCGGGTGCTCCGCCATGTAGTCGAAAGTGAAACCGACCAAGCGCTCGATGGCGGCCGGCGGCGCCAGCGTGTCGAGTTCGAGCGAGGTTTTGGCCTCGATCATCGCCTCGTAGGTCTTTTCCAGGATGTGGAGGTAGAACGCCTCCTTATTGCCGAAGTAGTGGTAGACCAGTTGCTTGTTGACGCCGGCCTGCTTGGCGATCTCGTCGACACGGGCGCCTTCCAGGCCCTTGGCCATGAACTCCCGGCGGGCGGCGTCGGTGAGCCACCGCCGCCGGGTTTCCGGATCGCGCTTGCCGGCGGTCGGTGCGTCGCTCACGGATTTGTCCATACGAGGCTCCCTTTTCTCAACCATTCCGTTGATGCATACCATCGCGGCGGCGATGGGTGGAAATGGAATCTTCGGGGCATTTCGCGTATTCCGGTTATTGAATTCCGCCCGAAAAGAATTTAGGCTTTCGGATGCAAAGTACATTACAAATGGGGCGGGGAGCCCGAGTCTTTTAATATGACGCCAGTGCAGGCGACGCCGGCGGGCCATTCGCCCGTTTTGCCGGCGCCGATAAACAAACGCCTCAATAGGCAAACAGGAACGATGAGAGGAAGCATGCGCATTCTCATTCCCGATTTGGGATACGACGACGCCGACCTCGAACGCGAGGTGGCCGGTTCCGATTTCACCATCGACTTCTACCGCTGGCAGCCCGGCATCGAGGCCAAGATCACCGACGAGTCATGGCGGTCGTGCCACGCGCTTGCGCTTTACGAAAAGATTCCGGTGACGCCCGCCATCATGGCCAAGCTGGACAATATCAAGCTGGTGGTGCGGGCCGGCGTCGGCTTCGACAACGTTGACCTCAAGGGCTTCGGCGCCATGGGGATTCCCGTTTGCAACGTGCCCGATTACGGCACCATGGACGTGGCCGAGCATGCCATCGGCCTGCTTTTGGGCCTGACCCGCGGCATCGTCGAGCACAACGAGCGCCTGCGCGGCGACCCCATCGGCGAATGGATGTTCCATACACCGCCGATCAAGCGCCGCCTGTTGGGCCGCAGGATCGGCATCGTCGGGCTGGGCCGCATCGGTACGGCGACGGCCATGCGGGCCAAGGCCTTCGGCCTCGACGTGTGGTTCTACGATCCTTACCTGCGTCCCGGCATGGAATTGGGCCTCGGCTTCGGCCGCGCTTTCTCGCTTGAGGAACTGCTGGCCGGCTCCGACGTCGTCAGTATCCACACCCCGCTGACGCCGGAAACCCGCAACATGATCGACGCCAAGGCCCTGTCGCACGTCAAGAAGGGGGCGATCCTCATCAACACCGGGCGCGGTGAGACGGTGGTGCTGGATGCCGTCTACGAGGCGTTGAAAAGCCGCCAACTGGACGGCGCCGGCCTCGACGTGCTGGAAGTCGAGCCGCCGGAACTGGACCATCCGCTGATCAAGGCGTGGCGGACCAAGGAGCCGTGGCTGCACGGCCGCGTCGTGCTGACCCCGCACTCGGCCTTCCACAGCCCCGAAAGCATCGTGACGCTGCGCAAGAAATCGGTAAAGACCGCCGTCGACTTCCTGCGCGACGGCAACCTTTATAACTGCGTTAACGCCGAGTTCCTGAAGAAGTAGGCTCAACCGTCATTCCCGCGAACGCGGGAATCCAGCCTTCTTTAGTGAACTCTGGACTCCCGCTTGCGCGGGAGTGACGGGAAAAAGGAACGGCGCACTTCGGTGCGCCGTTTCCACATCTGCCTTACGTAATCAATCCCCTCTTTCGCAGGCGATCGAGGACGGTTTCAACGATCGACTCGGGCGGCGGAGTGATGTCGACGGCGATGGCGTTTTCCGTTTTTTCGTCCGGCGGCTCCAGGGTGTCGAACTGGCTTTGCAGGAGCGTGGCCGGCATGTACTCGTGCTTGCGCTTGGCCATCCTGGCGGCGATCAGTTCCATCGAACCCTTGAGGTGGACGAAGATGACGTCGTCGTGCCCGCCTCTCAGGATATTCCGATAGACTTTCTTCAAGGCCGAGCAGGCGACCACGGCATTGCGTCCCTGGGTCCGCCAGCCTTGGATCGCCTCGGCGATGGCTGTGAGCCAGGGCCAGCGGTCGTCGTCGTTGAGTGGGATGCCGTTTCGCATCTTCTCGATGTTGGCCTTGGAATGGAATTCGTCGCCCTCGGCGTAATGGGCGTCGAGCAGTTCGGCCAGGCGGCTGCCGACGGCCGACTTGCCGCATCCCGACACCCCCATGACGATGATGATCATGCTTGACCCCCTTGCGTTGTTTTGTCGGTCAGCCGCGTGCCCACTCGCGGTGGAACCAGCCTTCGCGGTCCGTCCGCTCGAAGGTATGGGCGCCGAAGTAGTCGCGCTGGGCCTGGATGAGGTCGGCCCACAGCCGGCCGCTGCGGTAGGCGTCGTAATAGGACAGCGCCGAACTTAACGCCGGCACCGGCAGCCCATTGGCAATCGCCGCCCCCACGACGCGCCGCCACGCCGCTTGGCCCTTCTCGACGAAATCCCGGAAATAGGGGTCGAGCAGCAGGTTCTTGAGACCGGCGTCGCGGTCGTAGGCTTCCTTGATGCGGTTGAGGAAGCGGGCCCGGATGATGCAGCCGCCCCGCCAGATCATGCTGACCTTCCCCAGGTCGGTATCCCAGCCGAATTCCTCCTTGGCCGCCTGGATCAGGGCGAAGCCCTGGGCATATGCGCAGATCTTGGAGGCCAGCAGCGCATCTCGCAGATCATTGACGAAGGCCGCCTTGTCGCCATTGAAGGCGGGCTTGGCGCCGCCGAGGATTTTCTCCGCCGCCACCCGCTCGGGTTTAAGCGCCGACAGAGCGCGGGCGAACACGGCTTCAGCGATGGTCGGCGCCGGCACGCCCAGTTCGAGCGCCGAGGCGCTGGTCCACTGCCCGGTGCCCTTTTGGCCGGCCCGATCGACGATGACGTCCACCATCGGCTTGCCGGTCTCCTCGTCGACCTGGGCCAGGATGTCGGCGGTGATCTCGATCAGGTAGGAATCGAGATCGCCCTGGTTCCATGCCGCAAAGGTCTTCGCCATTTCGGCGGCCGGCATGCCCAAGAGGTTGCGCATCAGCGAATACACCTCGGCGATCATCTGCATGTCGGCATATTCGATTCCGTTGTGGGTGGTCTTGACGAAGTGGCCGGCGCCGTCGGTGCCGATGTGGATGCAGCAGGGTTCACCATCGACCTTGGCCGAGATCGCCTGGAAGATGGGGCCGACCTTGGCGTAGGCCGCGGCGGTGCCGCCCGGCATGATCGAGGGGCCGTTGCGCGCCCCTTCCTCGCCGCCGGAAATGCCGGTGCCCATGAAATGCAGTCCGGCCGCTGTCAGCTCGCGGTCGCGCCGCTGAGTGTCGCGGAAATGGGAATTGCCGCCATCGACGATGATGTCGCCTGGCTCGAGCAACGGCCTCAACAGGGCAATCTGCTCGTCGACCGGGGCACCCGCCTTGACCATCAGGATGATGGCACGAGGCTTCTTCAGCGCCGCCACCAGGTCGGCCATGGTATCGCAGCCGATGACAGGCTTGCCCTTCGCCGCCTCCGAGCCGACGAACTTCTTCGTGGTCGCCGTGGTCCGGTTGAAGACGGCGATTTTGTATCCGTGGTCGGCGATATTGAGGGCCAGGTTCTGACCCATGACGGCAAGGCCGACGAGGCCGATGTCCGCTTGAGCAGTCATTGCGCTTCCTTCTTCCCGCTTTTCCCGAAGTTACACGGCCCGTGGAGCGGCCTGAGAGTTGATGGAGCCAATAAAGGCGACCCGCCTCGCGACGTCAAGGGGTCGGGTCTGTCGGAAGGGGAGACAGGGGCGTCGTCGTTGTTTATAGTCTCCCTAAACAACGAACGGGTAATCGGACGCCTGCCCATCAACCTTTGGGCGCCGAACCGTAAGAAGAGGACGACAAGAATGTACGGCTACCATGATCGCCTGGCCTGGATCGATCTCACCCGCGGCAAGGTCGAGTTTCGCGAAATCGGCACCCAGGACCTCACCGACTTCATCGGCGGCGCCAACCTGGGCGCCGCGCTGCTGGCCCGCCTGGTCGGCGCCGACACCGACCCGCTGGGTCCCGACAATCCATTGATCATGCTGAGCGGCCCGTTCACCGCGGCCGGCGTGCCCGGCGGCAATCGCCACGAGGTGATCGCGCTGTCGCCCTTGACCGGCATCTATTGCGAATCCAATGCCGGCGGCGCTTTCGGCCGCCAGTTGAAACTCACCGGTGTCGACGGCCTGGTGTTCACCGGGGCGTCCAAGAAGCCGGTCATGCTGGTCATCGACGACGGCCAGTTCGAGCTCAGGGACGCCAGCCACCTGTGGGGCAAGGACGTCTTCGAGACCGACGACCTGCTGACCGAATCCTTCGGCAGGTCCCAGGCCTCGGCCGTCATCGGCCCGGCCGGGGAACTGCTGGTCCCCATGGCCTGTATCGCCCATGACGGCCGCCACACCCGGGTGGCTGGGCGCGGCGGCATGGGCGCGGTGATGGGCTCCAAAAACCTCAAGGCCATCGTCATCCCCAAGGTGGGAGACAGCCTCCCCGCCTTCGCCGACCCCAAGGGGTTGGAGGAGACGCTGAAGCTCGACATCGCGCGCATGCGCAAGGCGCTCGAAATGTTCGCCAAGTACGGCACGCCGGGCAGCTTTTCGAACAACGAGCGACTGGGCAACCTTCCGATCAACAACTGGCGCGACGCCCGGGCCATCGACCTGGCGGGCAAGATCAACGGCATCGTCATGGCCGACACCATCCAGGTCAAAAGGGCCGGCTGCAAGCGCTGCCCGATCATCTGCTCGCGCGTGGTCAATGTCGACGACGGCCCCTATGCCACCAACGGCATCGTCGAGGGCCCGGAGTACGAGAACCTGGGTGCCTTGGGCAGCATGCAGCTCGTCGATGATCTTGCGGCCGTGACCAAGGCCAACGAGTCCTGCAACCGCTACGGCCTCGATACCATCTCGACCGGCGGCACCCTGGCGTTCGCCAACGAGTGCTTCGAGAAGGGCTTGCTGACCAAGGCCGATACCGACGGCCTGGAACTCGGCATGGGTCGGCCCGATTCCAACATCGAGCTGATCCGCCGCATCGCCTTCCGCGAGAAGGGCATCGGCGAATTGCTGTGCCACGGCTCGCGCCAAGCGGCCAAGGAGATCGGCCACGGGGCCGAGGAATACGCCATCGAGGTCAAGGGCCTGGAATTGCCCATGCACGATCCGCGCTTCTCGTGGGGGCACGGCGTCAGCTATGCCACCGGCAACCGCGGCGGCTGCCACCTGACCTCGCTGTCGCACGCCTACGAGCTGGTCGTCACTTTCCCCGAGGTCGGCCAGATGGAACCGGCCAAGGGCCGCGAGCGCGAGGGCAAGGCCCAGTTCGTGGTCAATCTCCAGAACTACATGAACCTGCGCGACAGCTTGGTCTTCTGCAACTTCGACCAGCTGAACAACGCCGCCAAGGGCACCCACGTGCTCGGCTGGTACAACCTGATCACCGGCCGGGGCCTCAATTTCGAGGATTTCATGACCCTCGGCGAGCGAGGCTTCCAGCTCAAGCGCATGATCAGCAACCGGCGCGGCGTGACCCGCAAGGACGACAACCTGCCGCCCCGCCTGCATACACTGAAAAAGGTCGGCCAGGACCTCAACTTCGACGTCCCGCCGCTCTATCCGATGCTCAGCGAATATTACGACCTGCGCGGCTGGACCGAGGAAGGCCGGCCAAGCCCGGAGACCGTGGCGAGGCTGGGGCTGAAAGAATTCGTAGCGGCGTAAGACACGAAAGCCGGGCGCCGGCTTGGCCGGCGCCCCATCCGCATGCACGAAATTATTTATAGAACGCCGAACTTCTCATAGACCTCGCGAAGCAGGTGTCCTTTGAGGAGTTCATCGCGCGTGTGGTTCTCGCCCGTGACTTTGCGTTTGGCGCGGGCGATGACGTCCTCGGCCCGCTCCTCAGGGACGACCACGACGCCGTCGGCGTCGCCGAAGACGAAATCGCCCGGACGCACTCTGACGCCGGCGCACTCGACCGGTACGTCCATCTTCATCATGCGGGCCCGGCCCTTCGAATCGAGGGGGCCGATGCCGCCGTGGAAGACAGGGAACTTCATCTCACGGATCTTGCGGATGTCGCGGATCAGCCCATCCGTTACGCAACCTTCCGCGCCACGGCATCGCGCGGCAGTCGACAGCAGTTCGCCCCAGGGGGCGATGCGTGATGTCGGGCCGTTGCAGGCGACGACGGCGACGTCCCCCTCCTTGAGGTCGTCGAGCAGGTCAATCTCCAGGTCGTAGGGGTTGTCGCCCGCCTCGATATCATAGACCGGCATGTAGAGCCCGGTGCGGGCTCGGCCCATCATCACTAGGCCGTCGTCGAGCGGTCGAACGAACGGCTTCATGGCCTGGTTCATCAGACCGAGATCGTCCATCACGTCGGACAGCACCGCCGTGTAGAGGAGGGCCTTGCATTCGCTGATGTCGAGAGTCATGGGGTTTTGCTCCGGGTTCCGCCGAACACACGGTCGATTATGTAACGAAAGAGGCCGGAAATAAATCGGGCGCCGGCGGTGAGGTCGGCGCCCGACACTTTTGCAGATGTCGCAGCGTTATTTGAAGTACTGGCCGCCGTTGATTTCGATCACTTGGCCGTGGATGTAGCCGGCCATCTTGTTAGAGGCGAGGAACAGGTAGATCCCGACGCAGTCTTCGGCGACGCCGAGGCGGCGGAGCGGGATGTTGGCGCGGATGCCTTCCAGCTTCTCCGGGTTGCTGAAGCGTTCGTGGAAGGGCGTGAGGATTACGCCCGGCGACACGCAATTGACGCGAATCCCGTCCGGGCCCAGCTCGATCGCCATGGTGCGCGTCCACGAGTGGACGAAGGCCTTGGCCCCGGCGTAGAGCCCGGCCCCGACGGCGCCGCCATTGTGGCCGGCGATCGAGCCGGTGTTGATGATGCAACCCTTGGTCTTCTTCAGGTGCGGCACGGCGATGCGGCAAGCCGACACAACCGAGCGGATGTTGAGGTCGGTCACCTTTTCGTAAAGCTCGTCCGACTGCTGCTCCAGCGCGGCGCGCTGATAGAGGCTGCCGGCGTTGTTGACCAGGACGTCGAGGCCGCCGAAGGCATCGACCGTTTCCTTGATGATGCGTTCGATGACGGCAGTCTTCATGACGTCGCCCATCACCAGGATGGCCTCACCACCCGCCGCCTTGATGTCGGCCACCACCTTTTCGGCCTCAGCCTTGCTGGAATTGCCGTGCACGGCGACCTTGGCGCCGGCGGCGGCGAAGCCCTTGGCGACGGCGACGCCAATGCCGGTCGACGAGCCGGTGACGAGAACGGATTTGCCTTTGAGATCTTCGAACATTGTTCCTCCGTACGGATGGGTCATTTCCCGGTGAATTTCGGCGGCCTGCGTTCGGCCCAGGCGGCGCGGCCTTCGACGGCGTCGTCGGTGAAGCCGGTCATGCTGCCGGCCAGCGCCTCCAACGTCGCCGCCGTGTCGCGGCCGAGGGCGGCGTTGATCAGCTGCTTGGCGGTCTGCACCGAAACCGGCGCGTTGGCGGCGATCTGGCGGGCCAAATCGAGCGCCCGCTTGTCGAGATCGGCCATCGGCACGTTTTCGTTGATCAGCCCCCAGGCCACCGCCGTCGGGGCGTCGATGCGTTGTCCCGTCAGCACCATCTGCTTGGCCCGGGCTTCCCCGATCAGGCGGGGCAGCCGCTGGGTGCCGGTCCAGCCCGGCACTGTGGCGATGGTGACTTCGGGGAGCGCGAATTTGGCGCTGTCGGCGGCGACGCGCAGGTCGCACGACAGGGCCAGTTCCAGGCCGCCGCCGAAGGCGATGCCGGCGATGGCGGCGATCGAGGGCTGGCGCAGGTCGGCCAGGCGGCCGAAGATCTGATGGCCGCGGCGTATCCAGGTGTGCCACATGCCGAGCGGCTTCAACTCCGCCCAGGCATTGATGTCGGCTCCGGCGCAGAAGGCCCGCTCGCCGGCTGCCTTCAGGATCACCACGCGGATGTCGCGATCGGCATCGATCTTGGTGATCAGCCTTTCCAGGCCGTCCAGCATGTCGGTGTCGAGCGCGTTGAGCTTGTCGGGGCGGTTCAACGTGATCGTCGCCACGCCCGCCTCGACGGCAAACAGGATCTTTTCGAGTTCGGCCATGTCGCTAGCTCCTTGCCGAGCGGAAGCGCGGCGTTGTGCGTTCGGGCAGCACCAGGCCCATCGGCTCGGGCTTGAAGAGCCGCGCGTCCATCGTTTTGAGGTCAGGGCTAACGGTCATTTTGGCGCGGGCCTGGCCCAGCACGTCGCGTTTCACGTCGATCCCCGGCGCGACCTCGGTGACGACCAAGCCTTCCGGCATCAGTTTCACGACGCAGCGCTCGGTCACGTAGGTGATGTCCTGGCCGAGCTTCCGGCTGCGCCGGCCGCTGAAGGTGACGTGCTCGACTTCCTCGACGAACTTGGGGAACTTGCCTTCCTGGAGGATGGTCACCTTGCCCCCCGCCAGGTCGAGCTTGAGCCCGCCCGCCGTGAAGAAGCCGCTGAACACCAGCTTCTTGCCGTGCGACGTGATGTCGATGAAGCCGCCGACGCCGGCCGTCACGTGCGGCTTGGAGGCGAGCCGCGAGACGTTGACGTCGCCCTCGGAACTCACCTCCATGAAGGACAGCAGCCCGCAATCCTCGCCGCCGCTCTGGAAGTAGGTGAACTGGGTGGGCGACGGAATGATGGCCTGGGCGTTGGCCGAGCAGCCGAAAGCGAAGCCATCCAGCGGCACGCCGCCGACGGCGCCCTGCTCGATGACCCAGGTGACGGCTTCGGCTTGGCCTTCCTCGATCAGGATGCGCGGGATGATGGGGGAAATGCCAAAGCCGAGGTTGACGGCGTCCCCGGCGCAAAGCTCCAGCGTGGCGCGCCGGGCGATTGCCTTCTCGGCATCGAAGGCGACCGGCGGGAACGAACTGAAGGGGCGGCGCACCTCGCCCGAGATCGCCGGGTCATAGGGCGTCTCCGTGGTCTGCCACTGGTCGGGGTCGACGACGACGAAGTCGACCATGGTCGAGGGCACGAAGACGCGCTGCGGCGGGATCGAGCCGGCGGTGGTGACGCGCTTGACCTGGGCGATGACGAAGCCGCCGTTGGTGCGGGCAGCCAGCGCGACGTCGAGGGCGCCCAGATAGCCGCCCTCGTGCTCCATCGAGATGTTACCCTTCTCGTCGGCGGTGGTGCCGCGGATGATGGCGACGTCGGGCGGGATGTTGGGGAAGTGCAGCCACTCCTCGCCCCCCATCTCGACCAGCCTGACGATATCGTCCTTGGCCGCCTTGTTCATCTTGGCGCCCTGGCGCCGGGGGTCGATGAAGGTGTCGAGACCGACCTTGGTGAAGACGCCGGCCCGCTTGCCGGCGGCGTTGCGGATCATGTCGAACAGGATGCCGCTCGGCACATTGTAGGCGGGCACCTGATCGGCGCCGATCATCTTCCAGATCTTGGGCGATTCGCGGTTCGACGGCCCACTCGGATAGGAGCCGGCGATGACGCGGGCCAACAGTCCCGGCTTGGCCACGTGGTCGATGCCATCGACGCCATACATGTCGCCCGCGGCGATCGGCAGGAAGAAATGCAGGTCGCGCGGCCGGCCCTGGCTTTCGAAGGCCTCACCGATGGCTTTGAGCACGGCGTTGGGGGTGTTGAGACCGCTCGACGAATTGACGGCGACGACGGCGCCGTCGGGAATGAGCGCGACCGCCTCGGCGGCGCTGACGATCTTGTTGGACATCCTGCGATGGCTTCCTTCTCGGGGAGATTGTCGGTGTGGCGGGACGGCGGGTTGCCGGCTTCGACGCCGCCGGTTCCTGCGCCCGAACTGGCGGGGCCACTTTTAGCACGCGCCCGACCGCTTTCAAAGGTTTAGGCGGGCAGAACGGGCGGCATTGACGCTCGGGACCATCCACCCTACGTTCCGGGGGCTTCATCGACGAAGGGGGGACGAGAAGCCGTGAAAAGACATCGCATCGCCATCATCGGACTCGGCATGGCCGTGACCCCGCATGCCAAGAGCCTGCTCGACCTTACCGACCGCGTCGAGGTCGCCTATGCCTGCAACCGCTCGGAAGGGCGGCGCAAGGCGTTCGGCGAGAAGTTTCCGTTTCCGCTGGCCGCCGATTTCGAGGTGGCGCTGAAGGACCCCAGCGTCGATTGCGCGCTGATCCTGACCACGCCGGACAGCCACCTCGACCTGGTTTCCCGTTTTGCCAAGGCCGGCAAGCACATCTTGCTGGAAAAGCCGCTGGAGATTACTAGCGAGCGGGCCGCCGAGATGATCGGCATCTGCCGCCAGGCGGGGGTGCGCCTCGGCATCGTGCTCCAGCACCGCCACCGGCGGCCGGGCATCAGGCTGCGCGAGATCCTGGCCTCCGGCCGCCTGGGAAAGATTGTCGGCGCCTCGGTGTTCATTCCCGTCTGGCGGCCGCAGAAGGGCTATTACGACCAGCCCGGGCGCGGCGACAAGCTGCGCGACGGCGGCGGCGTGCTCCTGACTCAGGGCATCCATCCGCTCGACGTCTTCCTGTCCCTGACCGCCCGGCCCGTCGAGGTCACCGGCTACGCCAGGACCAGCCCGGTACACCAGATGGAAACCGAAGACATCGTCGCTGCCGCGGTGCGCTTCGAAGACGGTGCCATCGGCGTGGTGGATGCCACCACCACCGCCTATCCCGGCTTCCCCGAACGCATGCAGTTCTTCTGCGAGAAGGGCTCGGCGCTGATCACCGGCACCGAGCTTAAGGTTTCCTACCACGACGGCAGCGGTGAAACCGTCGAAGCCGACACCGCGGTGGGGGGCACCGGGGCCGACCCCATGGCCTTCCCACACGACCATCATCGGGAAGTTCTCCGGGACTTCCTGGATGCCCTGGAAGAGGGTCGCGATCCCCTGGTCAGCGGCGAGGTTGCGCTGCGCACCCACCGCTTCATCGACGCCATCCTGCAGGCGTCGGCCGAGGGGCGGCCGGTCAACGTCGTTCACGACTGAGGGGAAGGGGGCCATCATGAAATATCGTCGCCTCGCTGGTACCGACCTCGACGTTTCCGTCATCTGCCTGGGTCCCATGCGGGCCGCAACCAAAAGCCCGGCCGACGACGCCAAATCGAAGGCCGGGGAGGCCGCCCTGCGCGCGGCGCTGGACGCCGGTGTCAACTTCCTGCATTCCAGCTACGAGTACGAAACCCGCTGGATGATGGAAAGGGTGCTGAAGGACCACCCGAAGCGTCACGACGTCCATCACGTCATCAAGGTGCCGGTCCCCGATTTCAAGGACGGCGGCCGCTTCGATCCGGCCAAGTTCCGCCTGCGTATCGAGGAGGCGCTCAAGGACCTGCATGCCGAGCGCATCGCGGTCCTGCAATGGATGTGGCGCTCGGAGCCCAACGAGGATGGGCTGCGTCTGCCCATGCTGCCGGGGGTCATGGACGACGTCTGGGCAGCCTTTGAAAAGTTGAAAAGCGAGGGCAAGGTCGGCCATCTGATGACCTTCCCCTACACCGTGCCGTGCGCCAAGGCCGCTATCGGGACGGGGCGCTTCGCCGGCATCATCGCCTACTACAATCCCATCGAGATGGAGATGGCCGAGCTTTTCCCCGAGATGGAGCGCCGTGGCATGGGGTTCCTTTGCATCCGGCCGCTCTACCAGGGCATTCTTACCGACGCCCGCGATCCTGCCCGCATGAAGCCGGATGACCGTTTCCAGGAGCCCAAGTTCGCCAAGGATCTGGCCCGCCGCGCCCGTATCGCGGAAATCTTCGCCGCCGAGATCGGCGGCTCTATGACGGCCTTCGCGGTGCGTTTCGCCCTGGCTTCGCCTCTGGTGGGAAGCGTCATCGTCGGGCTCAATTCTCCGGGCCAGGTCGATGGGATCGCCGCCGCGGTGGCGGGCGACCTGCCCGACCCCTCGTTGGTCAAACGGGCTTTTGATCTTTGGAAATCGGGGTTCGGCCTTGACGGCTGAAAGCGCGGCCCCTTCCTATCGACCTGTGCCGATGGGGCGCCGGTCCAACCGAACACTGCGGAGGTAACGTCATGCACAGGATTCTCCTCGCCCCAGGCATCCAGCCCGAAATGCGGGCCGTCCTCGACGGCCGCTTCGAGATGTTCGACATGACCGGCTTCGACAGCCCGGCCGACGTGCCCGGCCTCGATCCGGAGACCATCACCGCGGTCGTCACCAAGGGCGAAAGCGTTTTCCGCGAAAAGCACATCGCGGCCCTGCCGAACCTGAAAATCATCGCCAATTTCGGCGTCGGCTACGACGGCATCGAGGTTCAGGCTGCCAAGGCGCGGGGCGTCATGGTCACCCATACGCCGAACGTGCTGACCGACGAGACGGCGACCACCGCGCTTCTGCTGGCGCTGGCCGTGACGCGTAAGCTGGTCGTGCTCGACCGGCTGGTGCGCACCGGCGGCTGGCCGACCGAGCCGCGCGAGCTTCTGGCCAACAGCATCATCGGCAAGACGGCCGGCATCATCGGCCTGGGGCGCATCGGCAAGGCCATCGCCAGGCGGCTGGAAGCCTGCGGCGCCGTCGTCGCCTATACCGACCCCGCCAAACAGGATGTGCCTTACGCGTTCCATCCCGACCCGGTGTCGCTGGCCGCCGCCAGCGACCTGCTGGTGGTCGCCTGCCAGGGCGGCGCCACCACCCGGCATCTGGTCAATGCCAAGGTCCTCGACGCGCTGGGGCCGGAGGGCTTCCTGGTCAACGCCGCGCGCGGCACCATCGTCGACGAGAAGGCGCTGATCGCGGCGCTGAAGGAGGGCCGCATCGCCGGAGCCGGCCTCGACGTCTTCGAGAACGAGCCCCATGTGCCGGCCGATCTGTGGGCGATGGACAACGTGGTGCTGATGCCCCATCGCGGCAGCGGCACCCACGAGACGCGCCGGCGCATGGCCGAACTCTGCCGCTCCAACCTCGACGCCTTCTTCGCCGGCCAACCGCTGCCGACCCCGGTGCCCGAGATGCGGGGGTAGGAACAGATCCCTTTTCTGCGTCCGCCCGCTCCAATTTCGGGGACACCATATTTAATTCACAAGAGGTTTCGTTCGTTGCCAAGGGCGAAGAATGTGAATTAAATATGGTGTCCCCGAATTAAAATTTTCTACATGGTCCAACCGCCGTCGAGCGTCCAGGTCTGGCGTTCTCCCCTTGTGCCGCCCTCAGAAATCCATGCTGCTCGGTATGAGCAGGATGATGTCGGGAACGATGATCAGGACGGCGATCACCGCCATCAGCGCGAAGATATAGGGAACGCTTTTCCAAGACAGGTTTTCGATTCCCACTTTGGCGATGTTGCAGGCGACGAACAGGCACAAGCCCACCGGCGGCGTGACCTGCCCGATGGCCAACACCAGGATCATGAGGACGCCGAAGTAGAGGGGATCGATGCCCGCCTGCATGATGACAGGATAAAAGATCGGCGTCATCAGCACCACGGCAACCGCATTGTCGAGAAATGTGCCGACCACCAGCAGCGACAACACAATCATCAGCAGCAGGATGTGAGGGTCCGTGGAGACCTCAAGCATTGCCACCGTCAGCTTGGCCGGGATCTGCTCGCTGGCAAGCAGGTAGCTGAAGATGTGCGCGGTGGCGATCAGGAACATGATGACCGCGGTGCTCTTGCCAGTTTCCAGCAGAATGGACGGCAGATCGCCGATTTTCAATTCACGGTGGATCGAAAAGCCGACGAACAGACCGTAGAATACCGCCACCACCGCCGCCTCGGTCGGCGTGAAAACGCCACCGTAAATGCCGCCGAGAATGATCACCGGCATGAGGAGGGCGAAGATGCTGCGGTGCCCTGCATGAAGGATCCTTTTGAGGGATGAAGGCTCGCCGCCTCGATAGCCTTTGCGCGTCGAGATCACATGGTTCACCGTCATAAGCGTCAGGCTCATCATCAGCCCGGGCAGGATGCCGCCCATGAACAGTTTGCCGATCGACACACCGGTGATTACTCCATAGATCACCAGGGTAATGCTGGGGGGAATCAGTAGGCCGATGGTTCCCGATGCCGCGGCCACCGCACCCGCAAAAGCCCGGTCGTACCCATTGTCGACCATCGGCTTGACCATTACCGAGCCAATGGCCGCCGTCGTTGCCGGGGCCGATCCGGAAATTGCCCCGAAGAACGTGCAGGCCGCGGTCGTCACCTGCGCCAACCCGCCGGGCATTCGGCCGAGGATGGAACTGGCCAAGTCGACGAGGCGTTGCGAGACGCCCCCAGAACTCATGACGTTGCCGGCCAGGATGAAAAAAGGAATGGCCATCAAGGTGAAGGAATCGACGCCGCCATAGACTTTTTGAACGATGACCATGATAGGGACCTGGCTGTGCAGTGCCAGGGCGACGACCCCCGAGAGGCCCAGTGCGATCGCGATCGGCACGCCCAGGACGACGAACGCGAAGAACGCTGCGAATAAGGTGATACCCATCATCGCCCCCTAACGTGCGTGGACCAGGTCCGTGCATTGACGGTAAGACTGTTCCAGAAGATTCAGGATCATGAAGAAGCAACCTATCGGGATCGCCAGATAGATCACCCCGATCGGCAGAAATTCCATGGTCGGCGAGATCTGCTCGAGTGCCAGCACCCGCATCGCCACGGTTACGCCCTTCGTCATGAGGATGTAGAGGAACGCGATGCCAAGAAGATTGGCGGTCAGGCTCAGGGAAAGGTTGGTCGCCCTGTGTTTGATGGCGTCGACCGCCAGCGTGACCCGGATGTGCGTTCCTTCGCGGATTGCCACACTCGCTCCCAGGAACGTCAACCAGATGAACAGATAGCGGGCCAACTCTTCGGACCAGGAGAGCGACTGCTCCAGCCCATAGCGGAAGATGACCTGAAGAAAGATGACCGTCGTCATGATCCCGAAAATGACGATGACGCCATACTCCAGAAGCCGGTTCATCCGCGCGTTGAAGTCTGCAAGAAGCCTCATGATGTTTCCTCCCGTTAAGGCCTCCGCGGGAGCAGACATCTCTGCTCCCGCGGGGTCTCCAGCAAGGCCGGACTGCGTTACCGCACGGCTTTGATGCGCTGGATGAGATCGCCGAACTTCGGCCCGTACTTGTCGTAGACGGGCTTCGATGCCGCCTCGAATGCCGCGGCGTCGGCCTTGTTGACGGCGATCTTCCCTTCCAGGAACTTCAATTGCTCGGCTTCAATTCGCGCCACCTCGGCGCGGATCCAGGGGGCCACCTCCTTGCCCGCCTGCAGAAGGACCTTCTGTTCATCCGCTGGCAGTCCCTTGAAGACCACTGTGCTGATGAGCAGGGGCTCGACCGAATGAATGTGCGAACTAAGCGAGAGGAAGCTTTGAACCTCGTAGAATTTCTGGGTCAGGACATGGGCGACGGGGTTTTCCTGGCCGTCAACCACCTTAAGCTGAAGCGACGAGTACAGCTCGCCGAACGACATGGGGGTCGCGCTCGCCCCATAGGCATTGAACGTGTCGACGAACACCGCGCCCTCGGGAGTCCGGATCTTCAGACCTTTCAGGTCGTCTGGCTTGACGATCGGACGCTTGGAGTTGGTGATGTGGCGGAACCCGTTTTCCCAATAGCCGAGAACCTTCAGGCCTTTCTTTTCCAGGTTCTTGGACAACTCGTCTCCGATGGGGCCGTCCATCACCTTGCCCAAGTGGTCAAGGTCGCGGAAGAGGAACGGAAGTCCGAGCGCCCCCATCGTCGGCTCGAAACTGGACAGGAGAACGTCGGAGGTGAGCACCATGTCCACCGTACCGAGTTGCGCTCCCTCGACGAGTTCGCGTTGCTTGCCGAGCTGGTCGGAGGGGAAGATGATGATTTGGATCTTCCCCTCCGACAGTTCCTCGACCCGCTTCTTGAACATGTCGGAGCCCTTCTGGTAGTGGTGATCCAGAGATCCCGTGTGTCCAAGCTTTAACTTTGTGGCATGAGCCTGTTCAGAGGCAAAAGAAAATGCCAGAAAAGAGGCGCATACGGCAGACAGAATACGGAAGACGTTTCCCTTACTCATAGAATCCTCCTGCTATAATATTTTATATTTTCGTTTCAGGAACTGTAGTGTTTTTCGGTCGAGTTATATTCCGGAAGACCAATCAGCGAGTTGAAATCCTCGAACGTGATCAGTTCCGGAAGCAGCTTCTGGGTAGTCTTCTGGGTCTTCAGTTCGACCATGTAGTCGGAAACCGCCTTCGCGGCCGCATACAGCGGTCCGGTGCAGAAGATGGCGATCCCGAATCCCATGGCTTCGAGTTCCTCGGTGGTCAGGTTGGGCGTGCGGCCCCCTTCCAGCATGTTGGCCAGCGTCGGGGTATCGGGGAACGTCGCCGTGATCCTGCGCATCTCCTCGACCCCTTCGGGGGATTCGATGAAGATCACGTCGGCACCGGCTTCCTCGTACGCCTTGCCGCGCCGCAGGGCCTCGTCGAGGCCGAGGCTGGTGCGCGCGTCGGTACGGGCGATGATGACGAAATCGCTGTCCAGCCGGGTATCCGCCGCCGCCTTGATCTTCTGCACCATCTCTTCCATCGGAATGACCCGACGGCCCTGCATATGCCCGCATCTCTTGGGGAATAGCTGGTCTTCGAGTTGGATCGCGCAGACGCCCGCCTTCTCGTATTCCCGCACCGTGCGCATCACATTCAACGGATTCCCGTAGCCGGTGTCGCCGTCGGCCAGAACCGGCACGTCGACCGCGTCCGCGATCGCCGCGGCCCGGGCGACCATCTCGGTCATGGTGAGCAGGCCGACGTCGGGCTTGCCCAGGACGCTGGCTGAGGTGCCGTAGCCGGTCATGTAGACCGCCCCGAATCCGGACTGGGCGATGATCTTCGCACTGAGAACGTCATAGGCTCCTGGAGCCACCAGCAGCTTGGGGTCACGGAGGAGTGCTTTCAGTTGGGTCGTTTTCTTCATGGACATCTCCCTTGGTCAGTTTTCCTGAACAACGCAAATGCCATGCCATTATGTAACATATTGATTTACAACGTTTCCTCATCGCCCTTCATGTTTCATTCTACGAGCTTCTTCGGCTTTTGAAACATTATATCGGAACCGGCGCCGCTCCCCTCCGGCGCACCGCGGAGGGGGGGCGGCGCCGCACCGTGGGCCGAACTTGCGTTCCCATGCATGGTTGTGAAACTATTGCCGGCGGGTTTCCGGACCTGCCGCCAGTTCACGTTTCTCTCCGGCTGTGGCGCGCCCCGCGCATGGGGCCGGAACGGAGCGACCAAATGACGGTGAGAATCGGCCTTCTGACCTATGACCATCTGCACGCTCTCGCGTTCCAGGCGCTCGACTATGTCGATGATCCAGATATCGAGCTGTGTTTCATCGAAGGGCTGATGGGCGAGATCGTCGATACCGTGAAGCGCTACTACCGGGAGAACAAGGTCGAAATGTTCCTGGGCGGGGGAGCCAATGGCACCTTCATCAAGGAACATGCCGACGTGCCGGTGAAGATCATCGACATCGGCCTGTTCGAAATTCTCACGGCCGTTGCCAAGGCGAGACGGCTTGGCGAGCGGATCGGCATCGCGACCTACAAGGATGCCCGCTGCTACGCGGATGTCCTGCGCGAAAGCCTGAACATGGATATCGTCAAGGTCTCATTTGCCGACGAGGAGGAACTGAGCCGCGGTCTCCAGACTTCGGGTGTCGACGTGGTGGTCGGGGCGAGCCTCGCCAATCGGCTTGCCGAGAAGGCCGGATTGCCGTCAGTGTTGGTCTACCCAGGCCCGGAGAGCATCGCCGCCGCTATCAAGGATGCCAAGGTCATGGCCTTGGAAATCCGGAGCGAAAAGGAGCGCCGGATGATTTTCCAGGCGGTCCTCGATTACAGCTGGGGCGGCATCGTTGCCACGGACAGCGGCGGCCGGGTGATCGCCTATAATCCCGTAGCCGAAAAACTATTGGCCAAGCCTCGTTCGGATGTCATAGGCAAGCCGATGTCCGGAGCGCTTCCCGATATCGGGGATACCGAGCTGACATCAAGTCTGAAGCCGCAGATCGGACACCTGCGAGAACTCAACGGGACCAAGGTGGTGGTCAACCGGATTCCAATCGTGGTCAGTGACGACGCGGTGGGATCGGTAACGACATTTCAGAAGGTATCCGAGTTGCAGAAGGCCGAGGGCCGGATACGCACGAAGCTGGCAGACAAGGGATTGTCCGCCAGAACTCGGTTCGACGATATTGTGGCGGTCGACGACAACATGCGTGTTGCCGTCGCGCACGCACGCCTGTTCGCCGACAGCGGGCTCAGCGTCTATATCTTCGGCGAAACCGGGGTCGGCAAGGAGATGTTCGCCCAGGGAATCCACAATGAAAGCAGCTATCGCGACGGCCCCTTCGTCGCCGTCAATTGTGCCGCGTTGCCGGAATCCCTGTTGGAGAGCGAGTTATTTGGATACGAGGAGGGTGCGTTTACCGGATCGCGCAAGGGCGGCAAGATGGGCCTTTTCGAACTCGCGCACAGGGGCACGATTTTCCTCGATGAGGTGGCGGAAATCCCCTTGCACATCCAGGCGCGCCTGCTGCGTGTTCTTCAGGAAAAGGAAGTGATGCGACTCGGCGGCGACCGCGTGATCCCGATCGATGTGCGAGTCATTTCCGCCTCCAACCGCCATTTACGCGACGGCGTTGCGGCGGGAGTTTTTCGGGAGGACCTGTTTTACCGGCTGAACGTCCTCCATGTGGAAATTCCCCCTCTCCGGGAGAGGCACGACGACATCGCCAAATTGTTCTTCCACTTTCTGTCCGACCGGCACCCGGATTTGTCCGAATGCCTTCTTCCCCTTCGCGCCACGATAGTCGAGATCATCTGCCGCTATTCCTGGCCGGGCAACGCGCGCGAACTCCAGAATGTGATCGAACGGATTTCGGTTCTGCTGCGCACCGGCGCCGACTGCACGGAGCACGAGTGCCGGATGGCTGTGTTGGAGGCCATCGGCAAGGATGTCTTCATCCGCGATTTCGCTGCGCAAACTACCGCCGACGGCCAACGCGCTGACAAGAATGGCGCCGTTGTACAGGAACTTTGCAAGATATTTCGGGGTGATACCGAACGAGTCGCGCGACAGCTTGGGGTAAGCCGCACGACGCTTTGGCGGCGCACTACCGACCTCGCCGATGCCGAACGCCCCTTCGGGAAAAGAAGCCGACGCCTTTGATCTCGTAACGGCGGGCAATCACACCGGACGTCCCGGGTAGGAACGTCCAGTGACATCCTTTGCGTTGCGGCGCTGCCCGGCGTAGGTGCGGCTGCTGGTTGGCGTTTCGGATGCGCCAACTGTCACATCGTCCAGCCGCCGTCGAGCGTCCAGGTCTGGCCCGTGGCGAAAGCGGCCTCATCGGAGGCCAGGTAGACGCACAGCATGGCCACTTCCTCGGGCGTGCCCAGGCGCTTCATCGGCTGGCGTTCCATGAAGCTGGCGCGCACCGCCTCGTAGTTGCCGGCGGCGGCCATCCGTTCGTTCAAGGACGGCGAATCGATGGTGCCGGGGCACACCGCGTTGCAGCGGATGCCGTTACCCACAAAATCGCGGGCGATCATCTTGGTCAGGCCGGTGACGGCGGCCTTGGTGGTGCCATAGACGAAGCGGTTGGGAACGCCGGTAATGGCGCTGGCCACCGACGAGATGTTGACGATGGCGCCGCCGCCCGCCGCGATCATCGCCGGCAGGAACGCCCTGATCACGCGGTACATCGACTTGACGTTGATGTCGAAGGAAAGGTCCCAGTCCTTCTCGTCGCATTCCAGGATGGTGCCGTTGGCCACATAGCCGGCGGCGTTGAAGATGACGTCGACGGCGCCCAGCTCGGCAGCAATCGCTTGGATGGCCGCGGGGTCGGTGACGTCGAGGCGCCGCGTCATGATGTTGGGGCTCTCGGCCGCCAGGGTGGCCAGCGATTTCTCGTTGATGTCGGTGGCCCACACTTGGGCTCCCTCGCGCGCGAAAGCCAGCGCCGTGGCTCGCCCGATGCCCTGTCCAGAGGCCGTCGCGAAGATGGTCTTTCCTGCCAGTCTGCCGCTCATGCTTGCTTCCTCCTCATGGGTTTGCCCCTTGCCGGCCACGCCGTTCGTCACGGCGCCAGCAGGCCGGCCAACAATGAAAACGTCACCACGGCAACCGCCGTCGACACCAGGATGGCGGTGGACGTCCGAGCTGCGTAAATACCGAAACTCTGGGCGACGACAAAGACATTTCCGCCGATCGGCAGGGCGGCGGCCAGCACCGCGATGGTGGTGCGCTCTGTCTCAATCCCAAAGGTCAGCGCCATCGTTGCCAGGATCGCCAGCGGATGGAGAACCAGCTTGCCGGCGGCCATCAGCGCCACCTCTCCGAAACGATGGGCCACCGGCTGGCCGGCCAGTTTGGCTCCGATGGCGAACAGCGCGCAGGGGCCGGCGGCCCGCCCCAGCAGTTCGGTGAAGGCGTCGACGGACGCCGGCAGCTCGATCCGCAAGGCCGCCACGGCGCCGCCCGCCACCACCGCGATGACCAGCGGATTGGTGGCGAAGCCCTTGATCACCTTCCATGCGGTAGCTGCCGGGTGGCCGTCGCGGCTGCGCGCCACTTCGAGGAGCGCCATGGTCGGCGTCTGCACCAAGACCATGTCGGTCAACATGGCCAGCACCGCCGGCACCGTCGCCTGTTCGCCAAACAGGGCGATCAGCATCGGCAGGCCCATGTAGCCGATGTTGGAAAGCTCCGCCCCCTGTCCCTGCAATAGGGCGGCGCCAAGCGGCAGCTTGAACAACAGGCGGGCCAACCCGGCGGTCACGATATAGACGGCCCAGCCGCCGACGGCCCATGCCGCGATATAGGGAATGTCGATGATCTCGGCCAATGGCCGCAGGGCGAGCGCACGGAACACCAGCGCGGGCAGGGCGAAATACCAGACGAAGACGTTGAGCCCCGGGATACCGGCCTCGGGAAAGATGCGCAGGCGCGCCGCCGCGTAACCGCAGCCGATCAAAGCAAAGAAGGGCAGGGTGACGGTGAAGATGATATTCAAAGGGGTCTTCCGGCTGGCAGTGGGGGCGGGCGGGCCATCGACTTGGGCGGACGGCCCGCCATCGCCTCTTACGGCATGACCATGCCGCCGTTGACGTCGATGATCTGGCCGGTGATGTAGCCGCTCATCGAGTCGGATGCCAGGAAAAGATAGGCCCCAACCAGATCCTCGGGCGTGCCCAGCCGGCCCATGGGGATCATCTTCTTCCATTGCTCGACGGCCGTTTCCGGGGTCTCTTTGTGGAAAGGCGTCCAGATGGCGCCGGGCGAGACGGTATTGACGCGGATGTTGCTGCCGACCAGTTCCTTGGCCAAGCTCTTGGTCACCGTGTGCACGAAACCTTTGGTGGCGGCGTAGACCGAAGCGCCGGGGCCGCCGCCGTGGCGGGCCGCCACCGATCCGGTATTGATGATGATGCCCCCACCCTGCTTTTCGAAGTGCGGGATGGCGGCGCGCGTTGCCGCGACTACCGAGCGGATGTTGAGGTCGATGATGGCGTCGACGACATCGTCCTCGTTATCAACCGCCATGGTGCGCTGCACCAGGCCGCCGACGTTGTTGACCAGCACGTCGATGCGTCCGAAGGCGGCCACCGTTTCCTCGACCACCCGCCTGGCCTCGGTCGATAGGCTGAGATCGCCTTGAAGCAGGACGGCCTCGCCTCTCTCCTTCCTGATCTCGGCCACCACCTTTTCGCCCTCGGCGCGGCTTCGGTTGCAGTGGACGGCGACACGGGCTCCGCAGGCAGAGAAGCCCTGGGCGACGGCGGCGCCGATGCCGGTGGATGAGCCGGTGACCAGGACGGCCTTGCCGGCCAGGTCCGCTAGATAATTTTTCATGGTATTGCTCCTCGACAAAAACCAACACCGGGCGGCGCCAATGGCGGCACGCCCGGGGCCGGAAACGGAATAGAAGTCTAAGACATAAAACGGGAGGACGGAAACCGGAAGCGGCCGGCTGCCGTCCTCCTTCCAGGTCGAGTGGAGTCTACTTCACGTGCTTGATGGGCAGGCCGTGCTTGGCCATCAGTTCCAAGTAGTCCTCGCGCGGCGGAATGAAGACGTCGATGCCCTTGAAGCCGGTGGTCGTCTTGCCGCCGTGGACGGTATTGGACGGATGGATGCAGACGTCGCCGGCTTCCATCAGGAAGGTCTCATCGCCGCAGGTGTGCATCTCGCTGCCTTCGAGGATGATCAGGATCTGCACGGCGGGGTGGCTGTGCATCGGAAACTCGGTGCCAGGTGGGTTTTCGATGAAGCTGAGCAGGGCGCCGTCGCTGGCCAGGAAGCGGGTGCTCGACGCCGCGGTCAGCGGCACCAGCGGGATGTCCTTGATGGTATGGCAGTATTTGGATTTCTTGTTGGCGGTGTAGGTCACAGCTTGTTCTCCTTTCGAAAAGTAGGTGCCGATGGCGCGATGGGCGGCCTAAAAGGCCAGCCAGCCGCCATCGACGAAGATGATCTGGCCGGTAATGTAGTCCGACGCGTCGGAGGCCAGGAAGACGGCCACGCCCATCAGGTCGGCGGGCTTCGCCCAGCGGCCGAGCGGTATGCGCTCGGTGATGTGCTCGTAGCGCTCGGTA
This sequence comes from Rhodospirillales bacterium, assembly GCA_014859895.1. Classification (GTDB taxonomy): domain Bacteria; phylum Pseudomonadota; class Alphaproteobacteria; order Rhodospirillales; family Shumkoniaceae; genus Shumkonia. The sequence continues at coordinate 19,798 of JACZKS010000009.1, read as the reverse complement.
TTGGCGCGCAACGGCGCCGTGTTATCGGTCTCGACCCAGCCGGGACCGATGGCGTTGACCAGGATGTTGTACTTCGCCCAGTCGTTGCACATGGTCTTGGTGACCTGCACCAGGCCGCCCTTGGAGGCGGCGTAGGCAGGCACCGTGCGGCCGCCCTGCACAGCCAGCAGCGAGCCGGTGTTGACGATCTTGCCCTTGTGCTTGTGGGCGATCATCACACGCGCGCAGGCCTGCGACAGCAGGAACGGGCCGGTCAGGTTGACCTTGATTTCTTCTTCGAAGACGTCGGCGTCGAAGTCCTCGCAGGGCGTACGGTGGATGGTGCCGGCGTTGTTGAACAGGATGTCGACGGTGCCGAACTCCTTGACCGTGGTGTCGACCAGGGCCTGGATGCTGGTTCGCGAGCGCATGTCGACGACGGTGCCGATGGCGCGCCCGCCACCTAGCTTGCTAATGGCCGCGGCGGTCTCCTTGGCCTTGTCCTCCAGGATATCGGCGATCACCACGTTGGCGCCGGCCTCGCAGATGGCCTGGGCCAGGGCGGCGCCAATGCCGCGGCTGGCGCCGGTGACGATGCCGGTGCGACCGGCCAGGCTGAAGGTATCCAGAATCATGCTGTCTTGTCCCCTTGTCCTCTGACCAGCGCACCGGAAATGGCCGCGGCCTGGCGGCGCACCGCCTCGATCTCGGCCTCGATGCTGCGGTCGCTGCATATATAGCTTGGAAATGCGATGCTGACGGCGCCGACCACGTCGTCCGGGGAGCCGAAGATCGGCGCCGCCACACATATCACGCCACGCGTGATCTCTTCCCGGTCAAGCGCGAACCCCTCCTTGCGTACGGAGGCGAGTTCCTCCCGGAGCTTGACCGGGTCTACGATTGTCTTCGAGGTGATGGCTTCCAAAGGCTGGGCCAGGAAACGCTCCCGGTCCTCCTTGCGGGCGAAGGCGAGCAGCGACTTGCCCATGGCCGTACAATGAAGCGGGAAACGCTTGCCCACTTCGGAAAACAGTTTGATGCCGTAATCCTGCGTCTCGATCTTGTCGACATAGACCCCGGCATCGCCGTCGCGGATGCCCAGCGTGGCGGTGTGATGGGTAGCCTCGTGCAGGGCTTCGAGGTGCGGATGGCCGAGGATCCGAAGATCAAGGTTGGCGGTCACCTGGCAGCCAAAGCCTGCCAGCTTGAGGCTGCCACGGTAGCGCGCCGTGTTGGGCGCGAAGGTCAGCACCCCCATCGCCACCAGCTCTTTGAGGATGCGGTGGGCGCTGGCCTTGGGCGTCTTGGTGGCCGCCACGACCTCGGCGAACGTCATGCCGGCCGACTGGCGGGCGACCACGGTCTCGACGATGGTGAAGGCTTTTTGCAGCGTGCTCATGGAAGGTATCTCCCTGCCGTCCCGCGCCTACGCGGCGCCGGGCCGGTCGGCCCCCTGTTTAAAGCCATCGACGACGGCGCGAAAGCCCTGGACGATGTTGCGCACCGAATAGGCGAGCATGATGAAGCCGGCTGTTGGCATCGGGGCGTACCACCATGTCACCGGCCACGACAGGATTGGCGAGGTGCGGCCCACCGACAGCGTCAGGTCGAGGCTGTACTGGGCGAAAAGCAGGATGAAGACGGCGGTGAGGATTTCCAGGCCCAGCCAGAACAGACGGCCAAAGGTGGTACCTGCCAGGAGCCGAGCCAGGGCGTCGATCTTGAAGTGGTCATTCTCGCGCCACAGCGCCGCTGCCGCCATGAAGATGAGGGACGCCATCAGCCATTCGATGATTTCGTCCGACCAGCTCAGCTTGGCGATGGGGAAGAAACGGATGAACACGACCGCGCCAAGAATCGCGGTCAGCGTCAGCAGGTTGGCGACGCAAAAGACGCGCAGCGCCGTGCCCAGCAAGCGGTCAACGGTTTTGAGGGTGTTCATCATGGTCCACTCACTCCGGCATCAGCAGGTTGGGCAGCCACAGGGAGAGTTCCGGGATGAAGGCGATCATCATCGTGACGATGAATATGCCCAGCAGATAGGGCCACACTTCCGCACTAAGTCGGCCGATCGAGACGCCACTGATGGTCGCCACCGCGTAGAGGCTCATGCCCACCGGCGGGGTAAGCAGGCCGATCATCGAACAGAGGATCATGACGACGCCGAACTGCACAGGGTCGATTTGGAAGCGCTCGATCAACGGCATAAAGACTGGGATGGTGATGACCAGCACCGCGATCCCCTCCATGAAGCAGCCGAGCACCAGCAGAACAACGATGATGATCAAAAGGATGATCCACGGCGTCGAGGTGATGGCGGTCAACGCGAGGATCACCTTCTCGGGGATGCTCTGGTGAATCATTACCCAGCTGAAGAAGCCGGCGGTCGAGATGATGAACAGCACCCGGACGCTCTGTTTGACCGATTCCCAGATGATGGTGGGAATGTCATTGATGCCGAATTCCCGGTAGATGATGCCGCCGACTACGAAGGCGTAGATAGAGGCTACCACCGCCGCCTCGGTGGGGGTGAACAGACCGCCCAGGATACCGCCGATGATGATGATCGGCATCAGGAGCGCCAGGGCCGAGCCCTTGAAGGTCTTCCACAGATGCCTGAGCGACGGCCACGGGTCGATTGGATAGCCGCGCTTCTTGGCGATGAAGTAGACGGCGACCATCAGGGCCATGCCCATCAGAACGCCGGGCACGAAGCCGGCCATGAACAGCTTGACGATGGAGACACCGGCCATGCTGCCGTAGACGACGAACGGGATGGATGGCGGGATTACCGGGCCGATGGTCGAAGACGCCGCCGTGATGGCGGCACTGAACTCGCGGTCGTAGCCGTTCTCCGTCATCGCTTTCATTTCGACGACGCCGAGACCGGCCGCATCGGCGACCGCCGCTCCTGACATGCCGGAGAAGATCATGCTGGCCACCACGTTGACGTGGCCCAAGCCGCCCCGGATGTGGCCGACCAAGGCGCGGGCGAAGTCGAACACCCGCTGCGTGATGCCGCCGTAGTTCATGAGGTTCCCGGCCAGGATGAAGAACGGGATGGCGAGCAGCGTGAAGCCCGTGGTCGCCACATACATGCGTTGAGCCATCAGCGGCAGGATGGCAGTTTCGCCCACCAGGACGAAGACCCCCACCGCCGTTAACCCCATCGCAGCGAAGATCGGCACACCCAGCAGGACGAGTCCCACCAGGACGCTGAAGATCGCAAGCGTCAACATGTTCCGTTCTCCATCCCGGTTCCGGGTATTATTGGGTGGCGGCTCTACTTCGTTTCCGCGACCATCTTCAGGAACGCCTCGACGTTGGCCTTGCCCGAGTACTCGGCGATGGCGTCATAGGCCGGCTGCATCTTGGCCTTGAAGGCGGCGAGATTGGGCTCGGTGACCTTCATGCCCTTTTCCTTAAGCTTGGCCACCAGGTCTTTCTCTTCCTTCAGGACCTCGTTGCGGAACCACTGGCCGGCCTTCTGGGCCTCCTCCTTGAGGATGTTCTGCTGATCGGCAGAAAGCTTGCCCCAGGTTTGCTTGCTGGCGATGGCCATCATCGAGTTATAGGAGTGGTAGGTCAGCGCCAGGTGGCTCTGCACCTCGTAGAGCTTGTTGTGGTAGATGACGGAAAGCGGATTCTCCTGGCCGTCGACCACGCCCTGCTTGAGGGCCATCGGCAGTTCGGGGAAAGCGATCTTGGTGACGATGCCACCGGCCGCTTCCATGGCCGACTGCAATTGGATTTCGCCGGGGGTGCGGATCTTCAGGCCCTTGACGTCATCAGGCGTCATGATCGGGCGCTTGTTATTGGTGAGATTGCGGAAACCCCATTCCCAGTTGGCCAGATGGACGAGGCCCAGCTTGTCGAAACTGGGGGCAACCCACTTGGCGAATGGGCCGTCCAGCACCTTCCACGCGTGCTCATAGCCGGTGTAGACGAAGGGCAGCATGACGACGCCGAATGGCTTGTTACCCTTGTCGCCGTACTTGTCGAGCATTGGCTGGGTCGGCAGGCTTAAGTCGACGGCGCCCTTCATCTGCTGTTCGAGGACTTCATTGCCGTCGCCCAGCTGGTTGGCCGGATAAATCTTGATGGTGACGGCGTTGTTGGTGCGCTTGGCGACGCCTTCGGCCATCATCATCGCGGCCTTGTGGGCCGGATGGGCTTCCTGCGCGTAGTGTCCGAGTTTGAGTTCGACGGCGGACGCAGGGGTGGCCATCGCCGCAACCAGCGACGCGGTTCCCAGCAGGCCGAGCATTCTTTTCAACATGTCCTTGCCTCCTCGGTGCAGGCTTTGGCGTGAAGGCCGCTCCGTCAGCCCATCCGTTCACCCGGGTACGACCAGTCTTGCCAGGCCCGCCGGCGGCGGTATGGCCGGGGTCTCCCTGGGGGTTGACCTGTCAGAAGGTCTCGGATGGACGGACCTGAACGGGGCTCCTTCCCCAAAAGCCGCTTGTTTCATTATTGGAACTAAGTTCCGTAAAAAAGCATGCCCGAGGCAGGGGGGCTTTGTCAAGGCGGCGGTTGCTCCTTGTCTGGTGGGGGGAATTCCTAGCGGCGGGCCGTGCTCATCGCCGGCGCCTCGTCGGGCATCGGCAGGATACTCTTTACGTGACAAAACTCCATTGCCCGCCGCGAGGCGCTTGAAGCCACGGAACGCGATCCCAGTTGTAAAGCAGGGCACCAGGAGTTGGTGCGCACCTTTTGGATAGGAGGCTACGATGTGCGACTATTCTCTCGAAATGTACGGAAGTAAGCCTGCTCGCCAAGGTGAGCGGTATGTGACGACCCGCTTCAGTACCGGGACTGTGGGCTTCGCCTCTCCCGGCGATCGCTCGACGCCCGTCTGCATGCAATGCGACACCCGCCTGCGTTTGGAGGGGATTCCCGAGAATCTGCAGGAGAAGCTAGGAGTCGGTACGGTTGAAGAGGCCACGTTCGTGCGCCTTGAACGTGGACCTTTCCATGACGGCGTGAGGTTCGCCGATGGCTCCGAGGCTACGCTTCAGGAGCTGCAGCCGGGCGTTACGGCGATCGTGACGATGCAGCTTGAGAATATGGCGCCGCTTACGCCCGTCTCGGCTGCTGTATGACGTCGATGCGCGTGGCATGACGGGCGCTTCGGCGCGGAGGGCGCCTCGTCTGGAGAGACCGCGCAAAGGTCGTGTGATCGTGGGTTGACCCACAGAGCCGGCCGAGGGTTGCATTGGGCCGCCGCCCGCTTGGTGGCCGTCCGCGGCCGGAACGTCGTCGTCACCCTGCGCGACCCGGCCGCCGAAACCGAACTCAAGGAAGGCGACGCCCTCATGACGGCTCGCCTCGACTCCCGTCGGGCATCGAGGCCACCGTCGCGGGGGCGATCTCCCTTGGCGTGCCTGCCGTGCTTTGAAATGCTATAGTGGCGCGGGGAGACAGTGGGGGGCGCCCGGCCGGGCCGCCCCGTCGATGGGAGATCACAGCATGAGCGACGCCAAGGACGGCAAGAAGGGAAACGGCAAGGGAAAATACCGGTCCTCCGCCTGGTACGGGCCGGCCGACATGGGCGGCTTCATCCATCGAAGCTGGATGCGCAACCAGGGCCTGCCCAGCCATGTGTTCGACGGGCGGCCGGTCATCGGCATCTGCAACACCAAGTCCGAATTCAATCCCTGCAATGCCCACTTCGACATCATCGCCGATCACGTCAAGCGCGGCGTCTGGGAGGCCGGCGGCTTCCCGGTGGACTTTCCGGTGATGTCGCTGGGCGAGATCACGTTCCGCCCCACCGCCATGCTGTTTCGCAACCTGGCGGCCATGGAGGTGGAAGAGGCCATCCGCGGCCAGCCCATCGACGGTGTTGTTCTTTTGGTCGGCTGCGACAAGACGACGCCGTCCCTGATGATGGGCGCGGCCAGCTGCGACCTGCCGGCGCTGGCCATTTCGGGCGGGCCGATGCTGAACGGCCGCTACAAGGGCGAGCGCATCGGGTCCGGCACCCACGTTTGGAAGTTCAGCGAGGCGGTCAAGGCCGGCAAGATGACCGTCGAGGAATTCATGAACGCCGAGGCCGCCATGAGCCGCTCGCCCGGCCATTGCATGACCATGGGCACCGCCTCCACCATGGCCAGCATGGTCGAGGCCCTGGGCATGGGCATGCCGGAAAACGCCGCCATCCCTGCCGCCGATTCCCGGCGCGGGACGCTGGCCCACATGGCGGGTCGGCGCATCGTCGAGATGGTCCACGAGGACCTTAAGATGTCGAAGATCCTGACGCGCCAAGCCTTCGAGAACGCGATCAGGCTGAATGGTGCCATCGGAGGATCGACCAACGCCGTCATCCATCTGATCGCCCTTGCCGGGCGAGTCGGCGTGCCGCTGACCCTGGAGGACTGGGATCGCCTCGGCGGCGAGGTGCCGACGCTGGTCAACCTGATGCCGTCCGGCGAGTACCTGATGGAGGACTTCTATTATGCCGGCGGCTTGCCCGCCGTCATCCGCGTGCTCGGCGAGAAGGGCATGCTTCACAAGGACGCGCTGACGGTCAACGGCAAATCCATCTGGGAGAACAGCAAGGACGCCGCCATCTATGACGACAAGGTGATCCTGCCGTGGGACAAGCCGCTGACGGCCAAGGGCGGTATCGCCGTGCTGCGCGGCAACCTGGCGCCCGACGGCGCCGTCCTGAAACCTTCCGCCGCCTCGCCCGACTTGATGAAGCATCGCGGTCGCGCCGTGGTGTTCGAGACCATCGAGCACTACTACGAGCGCATCAACGACGCATCGCTCGACATCGACGAAACTTGCGTGATGGTCCTGAAGAACTGCGGGCCCAAGGGCTATCCCGGCATGGCCGAGGTCGGCAACATGGGGCTGCCCGAGAAGCTCCTGAAGAAGGGCGTCACCGACATGGTGCGCATCTCGGATGCCCGCATGAGCGGTACCGCCTATGGTACCGTGGTTCTGCACGTCTCGCCGGAGGCGGCGGCCGGCGGCCCGCTGGCGTTGGTAGCGGATGGCGACATGATCGAGCTCGACGTGCCCGGCCGGCGGCTGCATCTCGACGTGGCCGAGGCCGAGTTGGCCAAGCGCCGTCAGGCGTGGACGCCGCCCGCGCCGCCGATGGCCGGCGGCTACCAGAAGCTCTATTACGACCACGTGCTGCAGGCCGACCGCGGCGCCGACCTCGATTTCCTGGTCGGCTCCCGCGGTGCCGCCGTGCCCCGCGAATCGCACTGAACGAAGCCATGCAAAAGCCCCGGGGCCTTACGGTCCCGGGGCTTTTGCTGACGGAAGGCCGGCAGGCGTCAGCCGACGTACTGCGGCATGATCATACGCGGCAGCCACAGGATGACGTTGGGCAGGAAGACGATGAGCAGCAGCACGCCCAGCATGGGCAACAGGATGATGCTGACGTCCTTCATCACCTTCACGAGTTTTATGTCGCCGATGGCGCACGATATCAGCAGGCACAGGCCGTAGGGCGGCGTCACCAGGCCGAAGGCCAGCGAGACGACGCCGATGATGGCGAAGTGGATCGGGTTGATGCCGGCGAACTGGGCCAGCGGCCACAGCACGGTGCCCAGGATGATGATGGCCGGGATGGCGTCGATGAACATGCCGATGATCAGGAACGACATCATGACAATCAGGCCGGTGCTGATCGGGCCGACCCCGAACGGCTTCAGGTATTCGACCAGCGCCACCGGGATCTTGTAGTAGGCCAAGAGCCAGCCGAAGGCCGACGCGGTGCCGACGCAAAAGAGCGAGATCGCCGCGAAGCGCGCCGAGTCGTAGAACACCTGGGGGATGTCGGGGAGCTTGAGCGAGCGGTAACCGACAACCCCGAGCAGCAGCGAGTAGATCACGGCGATGGCCGAGGCCTCGGTCGGCGTGAAGAAGCCGCCGACGATACCGCCAACGATGATCAAGGGCGTCATCATCGGCGGGATGGCCCGGACGATGGCCGTCGCGGCCTCTCGCAGGCTCGATCGCTGATAAATCGGGTAGCCGTAGATCTTGGCGTAGATGTAGACCGTGATCATCATCGACAGGCCGAGCAGGAAGCCCGGGATGACGCCGGCCAGGAACAGGCCGCCGATCGATACCGTCATCAAGCCGCCCCACACCACCATCAGGATGCTGGGGGGGATAATGACGCCCATCACCGACGAACACGCCGTGATCGCCACCGAGAAGGAGGTCGAGAAGCCCTGCTTCTTCATCTGCGGGATGAGCAGCGAGCCAATACCGGCGGCGTCCGCCGTGGAGGAGCCCGAAATGCCGGCGAACAGCATGCTGACCATGACGTTGATGTGGCCCAGTCCGCCCGGCAGGTGGCCGACCAGGGCGCGGGACAACTGGATCAGCCGGTCCGTGATGCCGGCGGCGTTCATCAGGTTGGCGGCCAGCAGGAAGAAGGGCACGGCCAGTAGGACGAACGAGTTGTAGGATTTGTACATCTCGTTCATCAAAAGGAAGGGCGTCAACCGGTCTTCCAGCAGGAACACCGGAATGCAGGCCAGGCCAAGAGAGAAGGCCACGGGCACCCGCAAGAAAACGAGGCCGAGGAACACCGGGAAAAGGATCGAGGAAACTTCCCACGCCGACATCAGACTGCACTCCGCCACAGTTTAACGTTGTCGACCGTCTTCTCGGCCAGGAATAGGATGTAGCTGGCACCGGCCAAGGGCCAGGCGATGTAGATATACACCATCGGCATGTCGGCCATTTCGGATGTTTGTTGCAGGCTGGATGCGACGAAGTGCTCGCCCCACAGCACGAAAACCACCGCGGCGATGAAGATGCAGAGATCGACGAATAAGTTACGTACGGCCTCGGTGCGCTTGCTCACCGTCGCCGGCAGCAGGTCAACCGTGAAGTGGCTGCCGTCGCGCACCGCGATCATCGATCCGACGAGGATGATCCAGATGAAGCAGAAGCGCGCCATTTCTTCGGTCCAGATGTAGCGCGGAATGAACCCGATGTAGCTCGAGAAGATCTGTAGCGATACCGGCACCATGAGCAGGAACATCAGTATCGTCAGGGCGAGTTTCAGGAAGCGGTAGTAGTAGTCTATGGCGCGTCTCATTTGCGGATTCCCACGCGAACTGCGGCGAGCGATGTCATGAGATGAACCGGCGAAAGGGGCCGACGGTGATTAAGACCGCCGGCCCCTCCCGTCGAAAGGATTGCAGATCCGGTCCGTCAGGTTACTTGACGGCCTGGATCGCCTTGAAGAGGTCGGTCGCCCCGACGTCGGCAAAGAACTTCTCGACGCTCGGCGCCGTGGCCGCCACCAGCTTGTCGCGCTCGGTGAAGGGAACCATCTTCAGTTTCCCTTCCTTCTGCGACTGGGCCATCAACTTCGAGTCCTCGCTGGACTCCAGGATGCGGCCGTAGGTGCCGGCGTCCTTGCCCGCCTGGACGATGGCATCCTGCAGGCCCTTCGGCAGCTTGACGAAGGTCTTGTTGGCGAAGCCGAGCGGCCGGATGGTGATGGCATGCTGGGTCATCGCGATGTGCGGCCCGACTTCATAGAACTTCATCTGCAGCAGGCCGGCGGCCTCGTTCTCGGCAGCGGCGATGCGGCCCGTCTGGATCGCGTTGTAGACTTCGGCGTAGGCGATGACGGTCGGGGCCATGCCGGCGGCCTGGAAGGTCGTGCTCCAGATCGGCGCGCCCTGGACGCGAACCGGCAGGTTCTTGATCTCGGCCATGTTGGTGACCGGCTTGTTGACGATCAGATTGCGGATGCCGCCGCCGCCGTAGCCAAGCATCTTGACGTCGGCCCGCTTCAGGATGTCGTCATCGATCGGCTTCAGCACGTCGCTCGACAGCACCTTGGCCCAATGCCCCATGTCCCTAAACAGGAACGGCGGGTCCATCAGGGTCGCCCACTTCGAATAGGTCGACATGTGCGCCGGCGAGACGACGGCGTAGTCGACCGACACGCCCTGGCTCATGTAATTGAAGTAGTCTTTCTCAAGGCCGAGTTCGCTGTTCAGGTGCATGATGAACTCGACGGACTTGCCGCTTGTGTTGTAGAGCGCGGTCAATTCCTCGAATTTGCGCATCAAGCGGGTAAATGCATGGGTCTCGTCGAACTGGCTCGCCCCATGGAACGTGAAATCCGCGGCCTGGGTGGCCGGTACGGACATGAAGCCCGCAATGACTCCCACGGCGGTCATTCGAGCGATCTTCTTTAGCATGAGTTCTCCCTCCACGCTTTTTGACGTTGGTAGTAAAAGACACTCCCTGTCCATCCATCCACGAAGGGGGGCGGGACAGTTTTGATCTTGTTCACCGAAGTACGATATCATCGTCGGCAGGCTCCCGTAAACGGAGAAACCACCAGTTTCCAGGGGCGGAACAAAACCGGCTCTGCGGCGCTAATAAATTGAATTTAAGCTGTTTTTTCTCTCGTTACGGGAGACCCATGGCAGTGTTGCACGCCGGCGGGCAACAAAATTGTTGCCAATTTTGCCGTCATTCTCGAAAACAGCGATTGGCGATGGCACCGCCACGGATGCCGCGCAGGGAAAAGCCGATGAGGCGGGAAGGAGGAAGGGAATGGAAATGCCGTTTGCGTTGACGGGCAAGGTGGCCCTGGTGACCGGGGGATCGCGGGGAATCGGATGGACGATCAGCCGTGCCTTGGCCGCGGCCGGCGCCCACGTCGTGATCAACGGTCGCGACGCCAAGGCGCTGGATGCGCGTGTTGCCGAGTTGGCGGCCGAAGGCTTGGCGGGATCGGCGGCGGCCTTCGACGTCGGCGATGAAGCGGGCATCGTGCGCGCCGTCGAGCAAACCGTCGAACGCCACGGCCATCTCGACATTGCTGTCGCCAATGCCGGCATCAACCACCGCGTCCCCCTGACCGAATTCGCGACCGCCGATTTCCAGCGCGTTCTCGATGTCAACCTCAATTCCTACTTCATCCTGGCGCGCGAAGCTGCCCGCCCGATGATCCGTCAACGCGGCGGCCGCATCATCGTCGTTGCTTCGATGATGGGGCAAATCGCCCGGCCGGGCATCGCCGCCTATGTCGCCTCCAAGGGCGGCGCCGCTGCCCTTACCAAGGCGCTGGCCGTCGAACTGGGGGAACACGGGATCACCTGCAACGCCATCTGCCCCGGCTTTACGCGCACCGACATGACGCAGATCATGCAGGACAATGCCGAAGTCACCACCTGGGTGGAGTCGCGGACTCCGCTCCGGCGCTGGGCTGACCCCCGTGAGGTGGCATCGGTGGCCGTCTTTCTGGCCTCCGAAGGGGCTTCCTACATCACCGGCCATTCGCTCAATGTGGATGGCGGTTTCGCGATCAACGCTTAAGTCGGGAAGATGAGAGGCAGGCAAGGACCATGAAGAAGATTCGGTGGGGGATCGTCGGCTGCGGCGATGTGACCGAAGTCAAGAGCGGCCCGGGCTTCCAGAAGGCCAGGGATAGCGAGTTGACCATGGTCATGCGGCGCAACGGCGAACTGGCCCGTGATTATGCCCGGCGCCATGGTGTGGCCCGGTGGACCGACGACGCCGCCGAACTGATCGGCCACCCCGAGGTGGACGCCGTCTACATCGCGACGCCGCCCAATGCCCATAAGGACTACGCGCTGATGTGCGCGGCTGCCGGCAAGCCCGCCTTGGTCGAGAAGCCGATTGCCCCGCACTACGAGGAAGGGGCGGCGATCGTCGAGGCCTTCCGGGCCGCCGGCGTGCCCCTTTTCGTCGCCTATTACCGGCGGGCCATGCCGCATTTCCTTAAAGTGAAGCAGGTGATCGACGCGGGGACCATCGGCACGCCCCGCACCGTTCACATCGGCCACTTCGAGCCCCCGGTCCAGCCCGGCCCCGGCGGCGCCCTTAACTGGCGGGTCGATCCGGCGGTGGGCGGCGGCGGTATTTTCGTCGACATCGGCTGCCACGCCTTCGATTTCCTGGATTATCTGTTCGGGCCCGTCGTCGAGGTGGCTGGGTACGCTGCCAACCGTGCCGGACTTTATGCGGCCGAGGATCTTGTCAGCGCCGCCTTCACCTTCGAGAACGGCGTGCACGGCAGCGGCGAATGGTGTTTCACCGCGCACCGCGCTTTCGAGCAGACCCGCATCGCCGGCACCAAGGGCGAGGTGGCGTTCTCTTTCTACGCGCCCCATCCGGTGATGGTCACGACCGCCGACGGCGTGACGGAGCATGCCATCGGCTTCCCGCCGCATGTCCATCAGCCGCTCATCCAGACGGTGGTCGACCACCTGTTGGGCCGCGGCGAGTGCCCGAGCACCGGAGAGTCGGGCATCCGCACCACCCGCGTCATCGACATCGTGTTGCAGGTTTTCGGCAAGAGGACTAATTAGGGACCGACGCTCCTTCACTCTGGCGCCGCCGGTTGTCGCCACCCCTTCAATCCTGGGGCGGAGGCCGGGTCGCCAGCAACCGGACCCAAAGTCGGCATGGGAAATCTGCTTACCCGCTCGTCGGTCATTCTCGGCGTGTTCTCCAACCGTGCCTTCGCGGTGTTCACCTACGGCAACTCGGTATCGCTGATCGGCCTGTGGGTGCAACGTCTGGCGGTGGGCTGGCTGGCCTGGGATATGACCCAGTCGGGGTTCTGGTTGGGCGCCGTGGCCTTCGCCGATCTGTTCCCGGTCATCCTGGTTGGCCCCTTCGCCGGCGTTTTCGCCGACCGTCTGAACCAGCAGCGCATCATCATCATCTGCCGGGTGCTCAGCGCCATTCAGGCGGTGGTCCTGGCCGCTCTCGTCTACTTCGGGATCGCCACCATCGAGGTGGTATTCGCCCTGACACTGTTCGGAGGCACGGTCACCGGCATCCAGCAGCCGGCCCGCCTGGCCATCGTGTCCAGCCTGGTCAGGCCGGAGCATCTGGGCTCGGCGGTCGCCATCAACTCCGTCGTCTTCAATCTCGCCCGTTTCGTCGGGCCGGCCATCGCCGGCGTGCTCATCACTTCGGCCGGGACCTTCGTCGCCTTCGCGCTTGCCGCCGTCGGCCACGTCATTTCCGCCGCCACCTTCTGGCGGGTCCGCCTGGCGGTAGAGGAACGGGCGCCGCGGCACGGCATGATGGCGGACCTCGCCGAGGGCGCGCGCTATGCCTTCAGCCACGCCGCCATCGGCCCGATGCTGATGCTTGCGGTCATCGGGTCGTTGCTGGCCAGGCCGATCTTCGAATTGCTGCCGGGATTCGCCGACGCCGTATTCGGACGTGGGGCCGGGGGCTTGGCGATCCTGACCTCGGCGGTCGGCATCGGTGCCATCGTCGCTGGCCTGTGGCTGGCCCAGCGGGGCGGGGTCAGGGGCCTGACCGCCATCACGCTGGGCAGTTTCGCCGTTATCGGCGTGCTCAGCACGGCCTTCGCGCTGACCGGCTGGTTCTGGCTCGGCGCCTTGCTGATGGCGGCGGCGGGGGGCGCCATGGTGATCAACGGCACGGGTACCCAGACGCTCATCCAGACGGCGGTGGCCCGCCACATGCGCGGGCGCGTGCTTGGCATCTGGGGCATCATCTTCCGGGGCGGGCCGGCCATCGGCGCCTTCGTCATGGGGTGGCTGGCGGAATACTGGGGATTCGGGCCGCCGGTGGCGTTGGGCGGTGTGCTCTGCCTGGTGGCCGCGATGGTGATGTATCCCCGGCGGGGCCGTCTGGCCCAGGTGCTGGAGGGTGAGTCCGCCACCGCCGGCAACGTTGCCGAATGAATGCGACGATTGCCGTCGGTATCAGACGGTCGTCGGCGCCTCCTTCCTGAGCGGCGGCCGCGACAGCCGGAACTCGGCGCCAACCTTTTGGCGTAGGAAGCCGACCGTCGCTCCAATCCCGTCATAGTGGCGCCGCGCCTAGCGTCGTGGCACGGTGGGTGCGGATATGCTAGGATTTTCGTGCGATCCGCAATGTCCACCGGTTCCGGCCAAGGGAACGCCCATGCGTTCCGGGAGGGTGACCATGCCGATATCCTGGCGACGCGGCTCCGGTACCTGGTTCGTCGCTGCGGTCCTGCTCCTTTCTCTCCTTCTGGTCATTGGATTACTCGGCTGGACGGTCGAGTGGCTGTGGATGCGCGAACGCGGCTATGCCGAGGTCTTTTGGCGTATTCGGCTGACCCAGGTCGGTCTTTTCTTAGCCGCCTTGGTGCCGGTGTTCCTGTATTTTTGGGCCAACGTCCGGGCGGTGCGTCGCGCCGTTTCCGAAAGCCGGGCCGCAATAGGCGGGCCGTGGACGCCACGGATGGTGGCCGGCCAGATGCCGGATTGGGTAATGGGAGCGGCCACCCTTTTGATCCCGTTCCTGGGAGCCGCGGTGGTGGCGATGGTCGTCGCCGGAATGTGGGACGACTTCCTGCGCCTGCGGTTTGTCCAGCCGTTCGGCCGGGCCGAACCGGTGCTCGGGCGCGATGCGGGGTTCTATGTCTTCGTCCTGCCGTTTCTCGAAAACTGCCAGAACACCCTGGTCGGGGTGAGTGCCATCGGGCTTGGCGGTCACCTCCTCGCCTACCACCAGTACGACATGCTGCGGGCCTGGAAAACGTTGGACGAAGCGGTGCGGCGTCGGCTCTTGCGCAACCTTGCCCCCAACGCGGCGCTGTTCTTCCTGGCCTGGGGCGGCGGCTACTACCTCGACCGTTTCCATCTGCTCCATGAATCCGGCGGCACGGTGTTTGGCCCCGGCTATACCGACGTGACCATCGTGCTGCCGGTGCTTGCCGTCATGGCGGGGGCGTCGGTCGCCCTCATCGGCGTCATCCTGGCGGGGGCGGCAAGGAACAGGATGCAATGGCCGCTGCTGGGTGTCGGCAGCTATGTGCTGATCGCCGCCGTCGTTCTTCTGGCGCTGCCCTCGCTGTTCCAGCAGTTCGTCGTCAGGCCCAATGAATTGGAACTGGAGACGCCCTACCTTCGCCACAGCATCGCCTTCACCCGCCAGGGGTTCGGCCTGGAACGGGTGGAAGAGCGATCCTATCCGGCGGTGACCGAACTGACCTACGACGAGGCGCTGGCCAATACCGATACGCTCGACAATATCCGCCTGTGGGACTGGCGGCCGTTGCACCAGACCTACCGGCAGATGCAGGAAATCCGCCTCTACTACGAATTCTATAACATCGACGTCGACCGCTACGTCATCGACGGCCGGCTGCGTCAGGTGCTGCTGGCGGCGCGCGAATTGGGCGATCGGTTGCCTGGCCAGTCCAACACCTGGGTCAATCGCATCCTCCAGTACACCCACGGCTACGGCCTGGCGATGAGCCTGGCGGCGCACGAGGATGCCGTCGGCGAGGGGTTGCCCAAACTGGTGATCAAGGATCTGCCGCCGGCGGCCTCGGGAGGGCTCAGGGTCGAACGGCCGGCCATCTATTTCGGCGAGGCGATGGGTGGCTATCGCTTGGTCAACACCGGGATCGAGGAATTCGACTATCCGCGCGGCGACGACAACGTCTATGCCCGCTACCAGGGAACGGGCGGGGTGCCGCTGTCGTCCTGGTGGCGGCGCATGCTGTTCGCCTGGAACCGCTTCGACGTCAACATCCTGATCTCATCTTACGTCACGCCGGAAAGCCGCATCCTGCTGTGGCGGCGGGTGGCCGAACGGGTGGCCAAGATCGCCCCTTTCCTGGCGCTTGATTCCGATCCCTACCTGGTGGTCAGCGACGGCAGGCTCTTCTGGGTTCAGGACGCCTATACGGTGGCCCGCACTTTTCCTTATTCGGATTCGAGGGACAGCACCGTCAACTACATCCGCAATTCGGTGAAGGTGGTGATCGACGCCTATGAAGGCAGCGTCGACTTCTACGTGGCCGACGAGGCCGATCCAATCCTGCGGGCCTATCGGACGGCGTTTCCTGGGCTGTTCAAGCCGCTTTCGGCCATTACGCCCGACCTCAAGGCGCATCTGCGCTATCCGCAGGACCTGTTCTCCATGCAGGTGCACAAATACAGGCGCTACCACATGCAGAACCCGCAGGTTTTCTACAACAACGAGGATCTGTGGGCACTGGCCAACGAAAAATACGGCGGCAAGCTGGGGCCGATGCAGCCTTACTACATCCTGATGCGCCTGCCCGGCGAAGCCCAGTTGCAGTTCTTGCTGATGATCCCGCTTACCCCGCACGACAAGGACAACATGATCGCCTGGATGGCGGCGCGCGCCGACTTCCCCGGCTACGGCGATCTCGTTGTCTACAAGTTTCCCAAGGAGCGGCTGATCTACGGTCCTTTGCAGATCGAGGCGCTGATCGACCAGGATACCGTCATTGCCCGGCAGCGCAGCCTGTGGGACCAGCGTGGCTCGCGGGTGATCCGCGGCAACATCATGGTGATCCCGGTCAATCACGCCATCCTTTACGTCGAGCCGGTCTACCTGATCGCCGAAACCAGCGACGTACCGCAGCTCAAACGGGTCATCGTCGCCTATGGCGGCAAGGTCTCCATGGAGCCGACCCTCCACGAGGCGCTGGCCGCCGTCTTCGGCGCACGGCGCCCGCAGACGGCGTCGGAGGCGTCCGACCTCGATTTGGACGAGGGTGCGGATCCGCCATGGGTGAGCGGCGACGTGCTCAGTCGCGCCCGCGACGCTGTCCAGCGGGCGGACGCCGCCATGAAACGCGGCGACTGGCGCGCCTTCGGCGCCGCCATGGAGGAGGTCAGGCGGGCGTTGGGCGAGGAGTAGGCGTCGCCGGCGTTTCACCCACGCTCCGTTACAGGCTTCCCGACGGTCCTCGTGCGATAAACTGACCGCCACCCTCGCGGCCGAGCCAGGTATCGCCCTCGACGATCATTTCGCCGCGCAGGAACACCTTCTTGATGCGTCCCGTCGCCTCGAAGCCCTCGAACAGCGAGTAGTCCATGCGGCCGTGGCCGTCGGCGGCGCGGATCGTCCAGCGCGCCTCGGGGTCGAGCAGCACGAGGTCGGCGTCCGACCCGACGGCGATGGTGCCCTTCTTCGGGTAGAGGCCGAACAGCTTGGCCGGCGCCGTGGCGGTCAGCTCGACGAAGCGGCTCGCCGACAGCCGGCCGGTGGCGACGCCCCCGCTGTAAAGGACGTGCAGGCGCTCCTCGATGCCCGGCGCGCCGTTGGGCACCTTGTGAAAGGCCTCGCCGCCCGCCCGCTTGGAATGCTTGGCGCCATAAGGTTCGGCCGCGAAGGTGTAGGGGCAGTGGTCGGTGGAGACCACCGACAGGTCGCCCGCCGCAATGCCCCGCCACAGCGCCTCGACGTGCTCGGCGGCGCGCAAGGGCGGGCTCATGATGACCTTGGCTCCCTCGAATCCGGGCCGGTCGTACTCGGCGTCGGTGAGAAAAAGATAGTGCGTGCAGGTCTCGGCGTGGACGGCGAGGCCACGCCGCCGGGCCTCGGCGACCGCTTCAAGGGACTGACGGGCCGACAGATGGACGATGTAAAGCGGCGTGCCGGTCACCTCGGCCAAGGCGATCACCCGCTGGGTCGCCTCGCCCTCGGCCAGCGGCGGGCGGGTCAGCATGTGGTGGCGGGGCGCCAGGTTGCCGGCGGCGACGGCTTCTCCGACCAGCATCTGGATGATGTGGCCGTTCTCGCAATGGACGCTGATCTGGCCGCCATGGCGGCCAGCCGCCCGCATCGCCTGCAACAGCGTGCCGTCGTCGACCATCAGGGCGCCGGGATAGGCGGTGAACAACTTGAAGCTGGTAACACCTTCCCCAGTCATCAGCCGTTCCATCTCGGCGGCTGTGGAGGGGCCGAAATCGACGACGATCATGTGGGCGCCGACGTCGATGGGCGTGCACTCGGCCCGCCGCCGCCATGCCTCGAAGCCGGCCAGCAGGCTGCCGCCGCGGATCTGGTTGCAGAAGTCGACGACCGTCGTAGTGCCGCCGAAGGCGGCCGCCCTGCCGCCGGAAGCGAAAGTGTCGACCGTATGGGAGGTGGCCGACTCCGAGTCGAGATGGGTATGGACGTCGATGCCGCCGGGCAGGACCAACAGGCCGCCGGCGTCATGGGTTTCGAGGCCGTTGCCGGCGGCCAGGTTGTGGCCGATGGCGGCGATGCGGCCGTCCTCGATAAGGACGTCGGCCACGAAGTCGTCGGCGGCGGTGACGATCCGTCCGTTCTTGATCAGTGTACTCATTCATCTCCTCCAATACGGCCGGATCAGTTGCCCTCGCGGCCCAGCAGGGCGCGCATGACGATGCTCCACAGTAGATAGCCGCCCAGCCCGACGCCAATGAAGATGGGCAGGCGCATCCAGCTTCCCCAGGGGGTGCCTTCAAGATCGAAGGCCGACCACAGCCAGATCGGGCCCAAAATCAATGCGGCCACCACCAGCAGGCCCAGAAAGAAATGTGTGCGCATCGTCCCCCCATTTCCCTTCCGACAACATAGGGAGTTTGCCGGCTGGCGGGGAGTCCCGTCGTCACCGGCTTGATCGGTGCATACTTGTATGGTAGTGTGCAACCCGCATGGACGAACCATGCGACAACGGGTTAGCGGCGGCGCGCGTCCGCCTGGCCCGACCGGGTTGGATCACATCGGCAACGGGAAGAGGAAACGGGCGAGTGGGCCGGTTCCGTGCTTTTCCGGGGCCCCGAAAAGACGAGGAGGCTTCATGAGAACCTTTACCAAGGCGGTTGCGCTGGCAACCGTTTCCACCCTGCTTTCGGTCGGCGGCGCTTTCGCCGCCAATTGGACGCTCGGCGTCAACACGGCGCTGACCACCGACGACCCCACCTACAAGGGTCTGGAATCCTTCCAGCAGGGCGTCGCCAAGGCCACCAACGGCGAGGTGGAAATCCGCCTGTTCCCCGGCTCGCAGCTGGGCAAGGACGAAGACGTCCTCGAACAGGCTCGCGCCGGCGCCAACGTGGCGGTCATCGTCGACGGCGGCCGACTCGCGCTGTTCACCAAGGAATTGGGCATTCTGGCCGCCCCCTACATCGTCGACACCTACGAAGAGGCCCGCAAGGTCGTCACTTCGCCGATGTTCGAAGGGTGGGTCGAGAAGCTGCGCAAGGCGTCCGGCCATCAGATCCTGTCGTTCAACTGGTATCAGGGTTCGCGCCACCTGCTGACCAACAAGCCGATCAAGGTCCCGGCCGACCTGGCCGGCATCCGCATGCGCACGCCGGGGGCGCCGGTGTGGATGGAAACCATCCGCGCCATCGGCGCGACGCCGACCCCGATGGGCTGGACCGAGGTTTATTCCGCTCTCCAGCAGAAGGTCATCGACGGCGCCGAGGCCCAGCTTCCGGCCGTTCATGGCGCCAGGCTCTATGAGGTGGTGAAGAACGTCACCGAGACCGGCCACTTCTTCCTTATCACCGGCCTAGTGACCGGTGCCGCATGGTTCGACTCGCTGCCCGAGAAACACCGCAAAGCTCTCCGCGAGGAGGCGTTGAAGGCGGGAGACATGGCATCCCACGGAACGATGGACTCGATCGCCGGCTACAAGCAGAAGATGCAAGAGGCCGGCGTTGCCTTTGCCACGCCTGATCTCAAGCCCTTCAAGGATGCTTCCAAGGTTGTCTACGACAAGCTCGACCTGAACGACCTCAAGGCGCAGGTCGACGGCGTCCTCGGACGGAAGTAATAAAATCCCGGGTGCGGTGGTTCGGCGGTTCGACCTCGCTGTCGGACCTCCGCCCCGGCGCGACTTCTACAATACAGGCGTCCGGAGACAGGCATGGTAGAGAAGTACCGCAAGGCCGAGGAAGCGATTTCGCGCGTCCTCCTGGCGATTTGCGTTGTGCTGGTGATTGTGGCCTCGCTGGGCCGCTGGTATGGGCATCCGATCATCTGGTCGGTTGACATGGCGCAGTTGCTGTTTGTGTGGATCTGCGTTCTGGGGGCCAAC
>JACZKS010000117.1 GCA_014859895.1 Rhodospirillales bacterium | reverse complement strand
CCTCCACTCCCTCCCCCATCCAGGGAGAAGGGGAAAAGGGGCGCGATGCCATTCTTCACTTCCCTCCCCCCTCGTGGGGGAGGGTAGGGGGGGGGGGCGGTGACGATGCGGGCGTGGTGCCATCCGGGCGCACAATGCTTTAGGGGAAGAGGACGATGTTCAAAAAAGGGATCGAGGGTTTCCCGTACTACATGGGCGTGAACTCGCTGGCCGACATCGCGACGGCCAAGGACCGCGTCTGCGTGCTAAACCTCCTGGGCGGCGAGTCCAAGGTCGTCACCCCCATCAGCCACGCCTTCTCGGGCGGCAACGTGGCGTTCGGCACCTCGGCCGGGCGGCGCGGCCAGGTCCTGGCGACGCCGGCCGGCGACATTCCGGTCTTCAACAACGTGCTGGAGGGGCTCGACGCCGGGCTCACCTTCAACACCGGCGTGGTCTACCTGCCGCCGTCCGGCGTGCGCGACGGCGTCGCCGAGCTGATCCGCGTCAACGCGGCGCTGGAGAAGATCGTCATCCTGACCGAGAAGGTCTCGGTCCACGACGCCCGCGAGATCCGGGCGCTGGGGCAGATCAACGGCATCGACATCTTCGGCGCCAACTGTCTGGGCATCGCCGATTCCTGGAACCATGTGCGCATCGGCGGCGCGCTGGGCGGCGACCATCCCGACGAATCGCTGTTCAAGGGCTCGATCGCCATCTTCTCCAACTCCGGGGGCTTCACCACCACCATCGCCCAGTACCTGGCCATGGAAGGCTGGGGCACCACGACGGTGATCTCCTCGGGAAAAGACGTTTACATCCACTACGCGGCGCGCGACTTCGCCCACGGGCTCAAGAACGACGACCGCTCGGCCGCCGCCGTCCTTTATTGCGAGCCGGGCGGCTATTACGAACGCGGGGTGGATTTCGGCAAGCCCATCGTCGCCTGCGTGGTCGGCCGCTGGAAATCGAAGATCACGCGCGCCGTCGGCCACGCAGGCGCGATGGCGGGTTCCGGCGACAGCGCCGAGGACAAGGAACGCTGGTTCCTGGAATCCTTGGGCGTCGAGGCCGAATTCACGCCCGAACACCCGGTCTGCTCGGCCAAGGGCGCGCTGGTCACCAACATCGCCCTGATCCCGGCCGCGCTGAGCGCGGTGATGAAGCTTCATGGCGCCAAGCCCGATTTCGCGCCGCGCGGCACGCTGACGCTGAAGCCCTGGCTGGCCAATACCCAGGGCATCCAATTGCCGGCCGAGCTCGACCTGCCGGTGGTGACGGCGCCCGAGCCCTACGCGGCGCAGATCGTCGCCCTGCAACGCCAGATCGGCGCCGTCATCCCGCGCCAGGGCATGAAGGACAAGTCCGGCGCCTCGGTCATGGACGGCCAGACCCAGGTCACCAGCGTGCACGGCCACTCGGTGCTCGACCTCGCCATGGAACCGCTGGAGGCCAATTTCGCCCTGCCGCTGGTGCACGAGATCTGCGGCGAGAACGACCGCAAGATGCTCGACATCGCGATCGCCGCCGAGGTCAACCTGGTCGGCGACGCCACGCTGATCGCCGCCGACGCCGCCCGCGACGCCGGCAATTCGCCCAACAGCGTGATGGCGGCGGCGGCCTCGATCATCGGCCCCAAGCGGGTCGAGCGGGCGCTGGCCTGCACGCGGGCGCTGATCGATCTTTTCGCCCACTCGGGGCTCAAGGATTCGCGCGACGAGGGCTTCGACTTCTCGGCCATCGCGGTGGACGAGGCGACCCGCACGCTGTTCATGGCCACCCCCGCCGAGGCGGACGATCCCAGGCCCGAAGCCATGCTGAAGGCGGTCAGCGATCGCGGCAGCACCTCGGCCTTCCTGGCCTTCCTCGGCACGCTGAACGGGCGCCCGTCGCGCGACGCCATCCTGGCCGCCATCGCGCTGACCATCTCGTGGGGGCCGCTGATGCGCAAGCGCATCTCGCGCCTGACGGCGGAAACCCTGCCGTGGTACCTGCGCCTCTATGGCGTGATGATCGGGGCGACCATTCCGGGGCGCCATCACCAGCGTGGCTCGCTCTACGGCATTCCGCGCGCCGAGCGGTTCGGCCACTGGACGGTGGCCGACCTGATGTTCCTGGCCATCACCGGCAAGAAGCCCGAGGGCGACGAGGCCCGGCCGCTGCAGATGCTGATCGGGCTTCTGATCTCCAACGGCCCCGGCTCGATCTCGGCCCAGGGCGCCAAGGGCGCGGTTTCGGCCGACGGGCCGCAGACCCCCGGGCGGGTGCAGATCAACAAGGGCATGGTCGGTTTCCTGACCCACACCGGGTACTCGCACGGCGGCAACGGCTTCGAGGGTATGGCCTTCCTGCTGGAGCGCTTCAAGGCGACCGGCCTCAAGGACCCGACGGATGCCGGCCACGGCCTCGACCTCAAGGCGATGGCGGCGGAATTCGCCGCGGCCTACAAGGCCGAGAAGGCGCAAAGCAAGGAGATGGGCGATGAAACCCGCGCGCTGCCGGGCGTCCATCATCCGGTGTTCAAGGGCAAGGCCGTCAACTACGACCCGCGCGAGCGCTTCATCGCCCGGCTGCTCGAGGAACGCGGCGAATACAACATCTTCCACGCCTTTTATTGCGAGCTGGTGCAGGCGCTCTATGCCGCCGGCGCGTCGCGCTACGTCTTCTGCGTCAACGTCGACGCCGTCATCGCCTCGCTGCTGCTGGCGGTGCTGTGGAAGGACTACAAGGCCGGAAGGTTGACCGAGAAGGATCTCGAATCGGCGGCGTTCACGGTGTTCCTCTATGGGCGCATGATCGGCTGCGCGGCGGAAATCGACGACCACCTCAACCGCGGCCGCAACATGGACACCCGCACCCCCGCCAACGCCTGCGGCTTCGTGGTCTGACGGGGCCATCCGCGTCGGCCCGAAGTCGTGGATCCCCGGACAGCCGTGCAACAAGTGCGGGCATGACGCATGGGGGCGGGGGCGGCGCCCACGCGTTGACCTTCGCCATGCCGTCTCCGTCGATCGACCGTCGGCCCCACATCTGGGGCGACGGGACGGGAGTGTCAACGGCCGCCGCCATCGCGCCCGCGGCGCCAGTGGCCCCGCGGGCGGCAGTGGTGTCAATGGGCGTGAGAGTCCTCGGCCTCGGGTGTCAGCATGATCGTGTTGATCGTGAGGCCCGCGTCTTTGAGCGTGTCGATGCTGGCGAGCTTCTTGCCTGCCACCAGGTCGATCACGGAAATCGAGCCGTCGTTCATGCCGGGGATGTTGATCAGGCTGTTCTGCACATAGGCGCGATTGCCGTCGGGCGAGAAGACCAGGTGGTGGGCGCCGCCCGCCGCCTCGACCGCATAGAGGTGCCTGGGTGCGCGCGGGTCGGAGATGTCGAAGGCGTTGAGATGCCCCGGCAGCGCCGTGGTCACGTAAGCCCGGTCGCCCGCGGCGTTGAAGTAGACTTCGAGCGGCACCCCTTGGCCGATCGCGGCGAAATCGAAATTGCCGCGGAAGCTGAACGTCTTTTTCTTCGGCTGCCATTCGGCGATCCAGATGCGGCCCTCGTTCATATTGGTGATGTAGGCGACCGGCGGCTCGGTTCCCGGGACGAAGAACGCCTCGACGGGCGCCGTGCCCGAGGGCGACGGCTTGTCCGAGACCTTGTGCGTCGACAGGACCTTGCCGGTGCTCGGCTGGATGACCACGATCGATTCGCCGGCATCCTTCGGGTCCTTGGGGTTGATGGTGCTCGTCACCAGCATCCGGTCGATGCCGTCATGGACGGTGATGCCGTGCGGATAGGGCGCCGGCAGCGGGAGGATGTCGAGCACCTTGTCCGTCTTCGCGTCGCCGACGATAACGACCGAGCTTCCCATGCAGGTGAGATACCAGCGGTTCTGCGCTTTGGAAAAGGCGAGGTCCTCGCCCACGTCGCAGCCGGGAACGGGCACGACCTTCGTCCGGTAGGGGAAGCGCGTCACGTCGAGCACCCACAGCTCGGGGCGGCCGAGCGAGGTGATGTAGGCCCGGTCGCGCGTGGGGTTGTAGAAGATGTGGTGGGAGACCACGTCCGGCGGCAGCGGGATCTGGGCGAGGACCCGTCCATAGTCCGGCGCCTTCGGGTCGAGTTCGACGAAGGCGATCCCCTCCTGGCGGATGGCCTGCTGGCCCTTGGTTTCATAGAGGACGAGGGCCGTCTGCTCCGCCTGCGCGGTGGTGGCGGCAAGCGCGAGGATGCCGGTCGTGAGAAGTGAGTGGATCAGGCGTTTCATGGCATTTTTCTTCCGTGTTGGGTGAAGACGTGAACGGACTGGCCTGAGGCCAGCCTCCGTCCTTCACTGTCGGTTTCATGATGCGGTCGTGCCCCCTCGGCACGTCGGGCGCGAAGATAGACGTGGCGTGGCCCGCGCGAGAGAGGCAAACTGGCCGGAACCGTGCGAGATGGGCCACGCAGGAGGACAACCGGTGCCGATACGCGTCAGCATCGTCGTCTTTCGGGAATGCGATCCCTCGATCATTTACGGCGTCTTCGATACGCTCTGGGCGGCGGGGAGGTTTTTCAAGGTTCCGCCCGGCGAGCCGCTCTTCGAGCCGCGCATCGTGGCGGCCGAGCACGGGCCGCTCGAGCTCATCACCGGCGTCAGCATCGTTCCCCAGGATTCAATCGACGACATCGAGCAGACGGACATCGTGTTCGTGCCGAACGTCATCGTGCTGACGCCGGAGGAGCTTCATGCCCTCGATCGCCGGCTCGTCGCGTGGATCGCGAAGATGCACCAAAACGGCGCCCTGATCTGCTCGGCCTGTGGCGGCTCCCTGGTGTTGGCCGCGGCCGGGCTGCTCTCCGGCCGCGAGACGACGACGCATTGGAGCCACGTGCCCGTGTTCCGCCGCGAGTTCCCCGACGTCCGCCTGCATGAAGACCGCATCCTGGTCCAGACCGGCGACGGCCACAGCATCATCGCCTGCGGCGGTGCTTCGTCGTGGCAGGATCTCTCGCTCCTCCTCATCGCCCGCTATGGCGGCAGCGAGGAAGCGATCCGTATTTCCAGGTTCTTCCTCTACCAGTGGCACCGCGACGGACAGCTGCCCTATGCCTCGATGGCCGCCAATGTCGTTCACGGGGACGGCGTGGTCCTCAAGTGCCAGGCCTGGCTTGCCGAGAATTACGAGTGCGCGGATGTCGTCGCCGAGGTGGCGCGGGTATCGGGCTTGCCCAAGCGCACGTTCGACCGCCGGTTCAGGGCGGCCACCGGTTACTCGCCGCTTGCCTATGTCCAGGCGCTGCGCATCGAGGAGGCGAAGCAGATGCTCGAGACCGGCTCCGCCCCCGTGGATGCGATCGGCCGCGAAGTTGGCTACGAGGACGCCTCCTCGTTCAGCCGCCTGTTCCGGCGCCTGACAGGCATCTCGCCCGGCGACTATCGCCGCCGCTTCAGGATTCCCGACTATGCCCGGTCGGGTTCCCAGGACGCGCGGCCTGGAAATCGAATGGTGAAGGGATCAAAGGGGAACTGAGACCCCATCTATTGTCCAGTTTGGATTGAACGACCGCCTTCTGTCTGCGGGCGCGGCGTTCCCTCTGATCAAAGGAGCAAGGCATGGCTGCACGGTATCTCGTGATCGCAGGCGACTCCCGATGACCCGCGTGCCCGCTCTGTTCGTCGGCCATGGGAGCCCGATGAACACCTTGGAGCACAACGGCTTTACCGAAGCCTGGAGCGCGTTCGGGAAGCATTTGCCACGTCCGCGGGCGATCCTCGCCATCTCCGCCCACTGGTATTTTGGCGCCACGGCTGTCACGGCGATGGCGCGGCCGCGCACGATCCACGATTTTTACGGCTTCCCGCAGGAGCTTTTCGAGTTCGACTACCCGGCTCAGGGGAACCCCGATCTGGCCGGCGAGATCGTCGAGGCGGTGAAGCCGGAGTGGATTGGGCTCGACCGCGACCAGTGGGGTTTGGACCACGGCACATGGTCGGTTCTCGCCCACATCTATCCCGAGGCTGATGTCCCGGTCCTCCAGTTGTCCATCAATGCATTGCGTCCGCTGGATTATCACATCGCCCTGGTTCGCCGCTTGGCGACGCTAAGGGGGAGAGGTGTCATGGTGCTTGCCAGCGGCAACGTCGTCCACAACCTGCGACGCCTGCGATGGGACCAGCCCACCCTCGCCTATGACTGGGCGGAGCGGTTCGATGATGCCGTCGCCAAGCAGCTTTCGCTCGATCCTGGCGATATCCTCCGGGTGACTGAACATCCGGACTTCGCACTCGCCGTCCCTACACCGGACCATTTCATTCCGCTGCTGTACATTGCGGGCCTTGCTGCGGCTGAGGGCGCCACCGTCGAGCCTCTTGTGCGCGGCTACTCGATGGGTTCGATCTCGATGACCTGTTACGGGATCGGCGTTGACGTCGAGTTGCGGAAGAACCCGGCATGTGCTGCCAGGCTGCCTCCCGGCGTTCCACCCGAGCAAAGCAATATCTAGAGCGCCGAACCCCGCTCATCGGCCTTGAGTAATTTCCGAAGCTACCGCGGCCGTTTGGCCGAGGGTTATGGTTCATGACTGACTGGGGAGTCGCTTCCCCCACGGTCTCATCCCCGAAGCTCCCGCCAAGAGGCAGCCCGGCCGGTCTTGATAAGCCAACTGACCCATGCCCGCGGCTTCGCTCAATGGTGCGGCGACGGGCTTCATCCGGCACGACGACCGTGCCGAGTGGCGAAATTCCCAAAGCCACAACGGGCGTGTGATGGAACGTTCTCCCAAAACCCGTTCAAGGGCCGGCCGAACGGTGATCGATGTATTCAAATCACTGGCCTTGATCATGGTCGATACGGCGAAGAACCGCAGGTACAGGGTCGTGGAGATCCTCGTCGCGACGATTGCGAGGTGATGCGATGCGGATCGTCGTCTGGACGTTCACCGGCAAGGGTGTTTCCTGCACGCCGGTGCCACCGCCCTTCTCGGGACTGCGTTCCCGCCGGCCGACCAATCCGGCGAACCGGCCTTGGCCCATTTGAAAGCATGACGATGAAAATCAAACCGAACGATTTCCGTGTGCGACCCGGACAAAAGGTCAGACTCAAAGAGTGGCCGACGACGATAAAGCCCCTTTGCAAGTCGAAGACCGGTTATCGAAAGCACTTGGCGAAACACGTCGACGAGTTGAGCGCGCTGCAGCGCCTTCACTACGCGTACAATCGTTATGCGGTGCTGCTGATTTTCCAGGGAATGGACGCCGCCGGCAAGGACGGCGCCATCCGCCACGTCATGTCCGGGGTCAATCCGCAAGGCTGTCAGGTTTTCAGTTTCAAACAGCCGAGTGCCGAGGAACTGGACCACGATTTTCTCTGGCGTACGACCCGCCGTCTGCCGGAACGCGGACGGATCGGCATCTTCAATCGTTCCTATTACGAGGAGGTGCTTGTCGTTCGCGTGCATCCGGAAATTCTCCGCGGCCAAGGGCTTCCGGACGAGTTGGTCGACGAGAAGACCATTTGGACCGAGCGGTATCGTTCCATCGTCGACTTCGAAAAGCATCTCCACCGTAACGGGACTCGGATCATCAAGATATTTCTTCACCTGTCGAAAGGTGAACAAAAAAAACGCCTCATTGCCCGTATCGATGACCCTGACAAAAACTGGAAATTCAGCATTGCCGACGTCGAAGAAAGAAAGCTGTGGGATCAGTACGTGACGTCGTTTGAGGATTGTTTGAGGGAAACAAGCACAGGTGATGCGCCATGGCATGTCGTTCCCGCTGACGACAAACATGATGCTCGACTTATTATTTCAGGGATCATTCTGGATACGATGAAACAGCTAAAGATGAGCTATCCGGAAGCGGATGAGGCGCGGCGCGATGAATTGCAGTCCATCCGCAAGCTGCTCTGAAGGCGAGACATGCCAAAATTCCCAACCCCAACGTCGACGGTTGATCCAGCCCTGCCATTGCGATTGATCGAGATGGCGTTGCCGGAACAAGGCGGCGGGAACGTCCGCATCCATTCGAAGGAGCTCGAAACGCCGGTGCTGCCGAGGCGCGGAAGTGGTTGGAAGAGAAGTGACGGAGCGTCATGAGTGCGCCCGCCCCAGCCCTTGAGCCGCCTGAAGCCGAAAACACCCGTGCAAATTGGGGTGCGGTCGTATCGGTGCGAGGTAGCGTCGTCGATATACGGTTCGACGCGCATTTGCCGCCCATCTACTCGTTGCTGCACGCGAATGAGGGGAAGATCGCCATCGAGGTTTTGGCTCAACTCGACGCGCACCGGGTGCGTGGAATCGCGTTGACCCCTACCCAAGGCCTGGCTCGTGGCGCCGAGGTGGAAGACACGGGCGGGCCGTTGAGGGCGCCGGTCGGCAAGGGAATTCTCTCGCGGATGTTTGATGTTTTCGGAAATGCCATCGACCGCCAAGCAGCGCCGGCGGATGTCCAATGGCGGACGGTCCATCGAGCCCCGCCGGCATTGGCGCGGCGTTCCACTAAATCCGAGATCTTCGAGACGGGGATCAAGGTTATCGACGTGCTGGTGCCGCTCGAACGCGGGGGCAAAGCGGGCCTGTTCGGCGGTGCGGGCGTGGGCAAGACGGTTTTGCTCACCGAAATGATCCACAACATGATCGGACACCAAGAGGGTGTGAGTATTTTTTGCGGTATCGGCGAGCGGTGCCGCGAAGGCGAGGAACTGTACCGTGAAATGAAGGAAGCCGGCGTGCTGCCGAACATGGTGATGGTGTTCGGCCAAATGAACGAGCCGCCGGGCAGCCGTTTCCGCGTCGGCCACGCGGCGCTGACGATGGCCGAGTACTTTCGTGACGACGAGCATCGCGACGTGCTGCTGCTCATCGACAATATCTTCCGGTTCATCCAGGCCGGCTCGGAAGTGTCGGGCCTGATGGGGCAGATGCCGTCGCGTTTGGGCTATCAACCCACGATGGGAACCGAGCTGTCGGGGTTGGAGGAGCGCATTGCCAATACCGATACCGGCGCCATCACGTCGATCCAGGCGGTGTATGTGCCGGCGGACGATTTCACCGATCCGGCGGCGGTGCACACCTTCTCGCACCTTTCGGCATCCATCGTTCTCTCGCGCAAACGGGCAAGCGAGGGCCTTTACCCGGCCATCGACCCGTTGCAGTCCAGTTCCAAAATGGCAACGCCGGGGATCATCGGCGAACGGCACTATCTTCTGGCGCAGGAAATCCGGCGGACGCTCGCGCAATACGCGGAACTCAAGGACATCATTGCCATGCTCGGCCTTGAGCAGCTTTCACCGGAGGACCGCAACGTGGTCGCCCGCGCCCGCCGGCTGGAGCGTTTTCTCACCCAGCCCTTTTTCGCCACCGAGCAGTTCACCGGCCTCAAGGGAAAGCTTGTCAATCTCGAGGACGCGCTGGACGGCTGTGAGCAAATCCTGCGCGATGAATTCAAAGACCATCCGGAAAGCGCGCTCTACATGATCGGGACGATTGACGAAGCGAAGAAAAAAGCGAAACCCGGCCCGACCACCGCTCCGCCCGATGCCGAGTCGAGAACAGAAGCCATGGTCGCCCCCAAGCTTGCCGCCGACGCCCCGGCCGATGCAGCACCCGAGCCGCATCCGACAACCGGTACGACCCCATAACCGAAGGTCGGACATGCCGCCAACACTCATGACTCTTAAGGTTCTCCTGCCCTTCCAAGTGTTCGCCGAGAAGGCCGGCGTATCGCGCATTGTCGCCGAGACGCGCGAGGGCTCGTTCGGAATCTTGCCGCGCCGACTGGACTGCGTCGCTGCGCTCGTGCCCGGAATTCTGATCTACGAAACCGAAGTGGAGGGCGAGGTCTTCGTGGCCGTGGATGAAGGCGTGCTGATCAAGGCCGGCTCGGACGTGCTCGTTTCCGTACGCCGGGCGACGGGCGGAACGGACCTCGGCCAACTGCGTGATGCGGTGGAGCAGGAATTCCTGAGCCTCGACGAGCGCGAGCAAAACGTGCGCTCGGTCATGGCAAAATTGGAAGTCGGATTCCTGCGCCGCTTCGGGACCCTTAGGCATGAATGACGAGCCGACCAGGAATGCCAGGAAAGACGGGCCGACCCTCGCCGAGCGGGTTGGTGCCAAGGCGGCGCGCAAACTCAAGGCACGGCGCCATTCCACGCAGGGTGTCTGGTTCGGCTTGGGCATGATGGGACTGATCGGCTGGTCGGTGGCGATCCCGACGCTGCTCGGCGCGGCACTGGGTCTTTGGTTGGACCAACGGTATCCGGGCGCGCGTTCCTGGACGCTGGCGCTGTTGGTGGCTGGGCTCGCGATCGGCTGCCTGAACGCATGGCATTGGGTCGACAAGGAAGACAAGGCAATGCGGAGGGAGCAGGAGGATAACGATGAATGAAACGCTGACACTGGTACTGGCGTTGGCGGCTGGGGGAGGACTCGGCGCGGTTTTCTTCGGTGGCCTTTGGTGGACGGTTCGCAAGGGCGTTTCGTCCAAACAGCCGGCGCTTTGGATCTTCGGCAGCCTCCTGCTGCGGGGGATCCTTGCCCTGGTCGGATTCTATTTTGTCTCCGGCGGTCAGTGGCAGCGGCTGCTGGCGTGCCTCCTTGGCTTTGTCATGGCCCGCTTGGTCGTGACTTGGCTGACCCAAACCCTTCCGGCATCGGAGGCCCGCCATGCGCCTCAGTCCCGATGAGATAATCTTCTGGCAATACGGGTTTATCACGCTCAACGCCACCATCGTGTTCACCTGGGGACTGATGCTTTTACTGGCCGTCGGTTCAAAGCTCATCACGCGCAACCTTTCCACGGGTCTGGAACGGTCCCGCTGGCAGAACCTTCTGGAAATCGTCGTCACCGCCATCGAGAAGCAAATCGAAGAGGTCGGCCTCCGTCACCCGGGGAAATATCTCGGCTTTCTGGGTACGCTCTTCCTGTTCGTCGCCGCGGCCAGCCTCTGCACCGTCATTCCGGGCTACGAGCCGCCGACCGGCTCGCTCTCGACCACTGCGGCCCTCGCGCTGTGCGTGCTGGTGGCCGTACCGTTTTTCGGCATCAAGGACCAGGGCCTGGGCAATTACCTCAAGTCCTACGTCGAGCCGACCGTCATCATGCTGCCGTTCAATATTATCAGTGAAATTTCCCGCACGCTGGCCCTGGCCGTTCGCTTGTTCGGCAACATGATGAGCGGGGCGATGATTATCGGCATCCTGCTCACCATCACGCCGTTCATTTTCCCCATCGTCATGACGGCGCTCGGCCTGCTTACCGGTATGGTGCAGGCCTACATTTTCAGCATCCTGGCCGCGGTTTACATCGCGGCGGCCACGCGAAACCGCGAGCCGGAGCCCGAGCCACCGACCGCGACGTGAAACGACAACAAAACCTTCAGGGGACAGATTATGGATAGCATGACCCTCATCGCGATGACATCCATTGCCATAGCCGGCCTTACCACCGGTTTCGGCACGATGGGCCCGGCGCTGGCGGAAGGGAGGGCGGTGGCGACAGCACTAAGTGCCTTGGCGCAACAGCCCGACGCCTCCGCCACGATCACCCGGACCCTGTTTGTAGGTCTGGCGATGATCGAGTCCACGGCAATCTATTGCTTTGTGGTCTCGATGATTCTCATTTTCGCCAATCCATTCTGGAATCACGTGATTTCCCAAGCCGCGGGAAAATAATCCATGCTCATCGATTGGTTCACCGTTGGTGCACAGGCGCTCAACTTCGTCGTCCTGGTATGGTTGATGAAGCGCTTTCTTTACAAGCCCATCCTCCACGCCATCGACGCGCGCGAGAAACGGATCGCCACGGAACTCGCGGATGCCGACGCGAAAAAGGCCGAAGCCCAAAGGGAGCGTGACGAGTTTCAGAAAAAAAACGAGGCGTTCGACCTGCAGCGCGCCCAACTCTTGAGTCAGGCGACGAACGCGGCGAAAGCCGAACGGACGCGGCTCCTCGACGAAGCAAAACAGGCTGCCGATGCCTTGGGCGCCAAGCGACAGGAAACACTGAAAAGCGACGCCCATAACCTGAATCAAGCGATCAGCCGCCGGACCCAGCTGGAAGTGTTTGCCATTGCGCGCAAGGCGTTGATGGATCTCGCCACGACGAGTCTTGAAGGACGCATGAGCGAGGTGTTTATCCACCGCCTGCGAGAGATGGACGGCCCGGCGAAATCGGGCTTCTTCGAGGCCCTTGGGACCGCACCTGAACCGGCGCTCGTGCGTAGCGCGTTCGACCTGCCGGCCGAGCAGCGTGCTGCGATACAAAAGGCGCTCAACGAAACCTTCTCGGCGGAAATCCGCATCCGGTTCGAGACCGTGCCGGACATCGTCAGTGGGATCGAACTTGCCGCGAATGGCCAAAAAGTGGCGTGGAGCATCGCCGACTATCTCGCGTCGCTGGAAAAGGGCGTCGGTGAACTTCTTGACAAGCAGGCCAGGCCTGAACCGCAGCCCAAGGCCAAGTCCGAACCGCAGCACAAGGCCAAGCCCGAGCCGCAGATCAAGGTCAAGGCCAAGCCCCAGGCCAAATCCAAAGCCCGTCCTAAAAGGAAAGGCCAATGACCACCGCGCCGGACGGCCTGCAGGGTATTTTCGATCGTGCGTTCGCTGGAATAAGCCAGGTACGGGAAGGCTTCACGCCGCAACTGACGCCACATGAGGTCGGCACGATCACCAATGTTTCCACCGGCATCGTCAAGGTGTCCGGCCTTCCCGGCGTGGGTTTCGAGGAACTGGTCAAATTTCCCGGTGGTGTGTTCGGCATCGCGTTCAACGTGGACGAGGAAGAAATCGGCGTCGTGTTGCTCGGTGATTACTGGCATCTCCACGCCGGAGATGAAGTCGAGCGGTCGGGCCAGGTCATGGCTGTCGCCGTGGGTGACGGACTGCTGGGGCGCGTCATCGACCCGCTTGGCCGGCCGCTCGATGGCAACGGGCCGGTGGCCAGCAGTGAGCGTCTGCCCATCGAACGCCCCGCCGCGCCCATCATGGACCGCGCGCCGGTCAACGTGCCCCTCCAGACCGGCCTCAAGGTCGTCGATGCGCTCATTCCCATCGGGCGCGGCCAGCGCGAATTGATTTTGGGGGACCGGCAAACGGGCAAAACCGCCATTGCCCTCGACACCATCCTCAACCAGCGGGGCCAGAACGTGGTGTGCGTCTATTGTGCCATTGGCCAGCGCGCTTCCGCCGTGGCAAAGGCGGTGGCCGTCTTGCGCGAGAAAGGCGCGATGGAGTACTCCACCGTCGTCGTGACCGAAGGCAACGATCCGCCAGGCCTTTCCTATATCGCTCCATACGCCGCGACCAGCATCGCCGAGCATTTCATGGAAATGGGGCGCGACGTGCTGATCGTTTACGACGACCTGACGCATCACGCCCGCGCCTATCGCGAGCTTTCCCTGCTGCTCCGCCGCCCCCCCGGTCGTGAAGCCTTCCCTGGCGACATCTTCTATATTCATTCGCGGCTGCTGGAACGGGCGACGCATCTGCGCGCGGAACGCGGGGGCGGTTCGCTGACCGCCCTGCCCATCATCGAGACCGAAGCTCAGAACATTTCGGCCTATATTCCGACCAACCTGATTTCCATCACGGACGGGCAGATCTACCTCTCGCCATCGCTGTTCGAACTGGGCGTGCTTCCGGCGGTCGATGTCGGCAAATCCGTTTCGCGCGTCGGCGGCAAGGCGCAACGGGCCGCCTACCGCGCGGTGGCGGGCGACCTCAAGCTCGCCTACGCGCAGTTCGAGGAACTTGAGACCTTTGCCCGGTTCGGCGCCCGCCTGGATGACGACACCCGCAAGATCATCGAGCATGGACGGCGAATCCGCGCCTGCCTGAAACAGTCGGAATTCGCGCCGGTGCCCGTGCCCGCACAAATCGCCGTCCTGTTGGCGTTGACCGAGGAACTCTTTGACACGGTACCGATCGACCAGATGGTCGACGCCGAACGCGCCGTGCGCGAGGCGGCGGTGAATATTCCGCCGGATATGTGCGCGCGGTTTGAAACCGCCACAAAACTGAATGCCGAGGATCGCAACGCGATTATCGACATCGCCCGTCTGGCGCTCGGCCGCTTCCAGCCCGCGCCCGAAGCCAAGGCCAAGGAAGCGTCATGAGCGACACCACGGCGAGCCTGCGGCGGAAGATCAACAGTGCCGGAGATCTCCAATCCGTCGTTCGGACGATGAAAGCCCTGGCCGCTTCGAGCATCGGGCAATACGAGAAATCGGTACGCGCGTTGGCCGACTACTATCGCACGGTGGAGTTGGGTTTGGGGGCATGCTTCCGGGAAGGCGGGCCAGCGCCGATGATGGCTGCCCGGAAGGGACAAGCCCTTGCGGGTACGATTGGCGCGGTCGTGTTCGGTTCAGATCAGGGACTGGTGGGTCAATTCAATGACGTGGTGGCCGACTATGCGGTCAAGACGCTGGCGGCGCTGCCCGGCGAAGCCGGAGTTTGGGCCGTGGGCGAGCGCGTTCACGCGCGCTTGGCGGACGCCGGGCTGCCGCTGAAAGGGCTCTACACGGTGCCGAACTCGGTCAAGACCATCACCCCGCTCGTCGGACAGATTCTCGTGGAGACTCGCCACAGCCAGGGTGAAGGCGACGAACTCTACCTCTTCTATAACCGGCCCACGTCCGGGGCGGTTTATGCGCCCGTCGGTCAGCGTTTGCTGCCGCTGGACGAAACCTGGCGACACGAACTGGCCGAACGGCCCTGGCCGACGGGAAACTTGCCCGAGATCATGGGAGGCGGTGTTGCGGCCTTGCGGGCACTGATCCGCGAATATCTGTTCGTCTCTCTCTTCCGGGCGTGCGCCGAATCGCTCGCCAGCGAGAACGCAAGCCGCCTGGCGGCGATGCAGCGCGCCGACAAAAACATCGACGAATTGCTGGAGAACCTCAACGGCACGTTCCATCGTATGCGCCAGAGCGGCATTGACGAGGAACTGTTCGACGTGATCTCGGGCTTTGAGGCGCTGGTCGAACCGGGGTGAGCTTCCAGGCGGAGCATTGGAATCTCGGATCGCCATAGGGGCGGCGTGCCGGGGAAGCCTAGCGGCTGAGTAGTTTCCGAATCTGCCTGCGGACCCGTCAACTCCATATGCTTCCTTACTGCGTGTTCTTAAGCACCGGCTTGAAGGACGCGCTGAAGAAAGAGTGGCGC
Organism: Rhodospirillales bacterium; assembly: GCA_014859895.1. GTDB lineage: Bacteria > Pseudomonadota > Alphaproteobacteria > Rhodospirillales > Shumkoniaceae > Shumkonia. The sequence goes on along the minus strand of JACZKS010000117.1, from coordinate 17,041 downwards.
AGGGTCGCGCTCCGGGGCGGCGTCACTTCAGTCCCCAAGAGCTTGCGCCGCACGGCATGAACCAAGCTAAAGGAGCAACCGATGGCACATTCAATCAGAATTCTGGCGGGTGCCGCCCTCCTCGCGGCCTTGCTGAGTGGTCCGGCCTTTTCGCAGGGCGCGCCGCAAACGATCACCTTGATGAAGGTCGACCCCGCATCGCTGGCGACCGGTTACCGGACATCCAAGGTGGTGGGCAGCACCGTCGTCAACGAGGCCAACGAGACCGTGGGAACGATCGACGATCTGATCGTTACGCCGAACGAAAAGGTCCCCTTCGCGGTGCTGTCGGTCGGGGGCTTCCTCGGTATGGGCGCGAGATACGTCATCGTGCCCTTCAATTCGCTCCTGGTGCAGGACAAGCAGATGGTGCTCCCCGGCGCCACGAAAGACTCGCTGGAAGCCCTTCCGGAATTCAAATACGACACCGGTTCCTGACAGGACAGTTTGCACTCAGACCTCTTGCGTCACTCCCGCGCAGGCGGGAGTCCAGACGGCTGTTTGGCCTGGATTCCCGCCTTCGCGGGAATGACGAGAAACAAATTGGCGATCGATCAAAATCTGGTGGAGCCATAGGCAATGGGTACGATTCTTATCATCCTCGTGGTGATCCTTCTGCTCGGTGGTGGCGGCGGCTATTACGCGCATGGGCGCTATGGCAGGACCGGGTTGGGTGGTGTCCTCGGCCTGGTTGTCCTCGTTCTCGTGCTGCTGTGGCTGTTTGGCGGCCTCGGAGGCATGGGCAGGGTTTAGCCCGAACGCTACGGATCTGCGGAGCAGGCTTCTGATTCGCAAAGAGTGTTTCCTGTCGTTCGCGTCGCAGTTTGACCTTGCTCTGGGCGGCTGTTTCAGATCACTGCGGCGCGGCGGGAACACGCCGGGTTCCCGGCGGCCGGGGGGCTCGGCCTCGATGCCGGCGACAGCGATATCCGCGCGCCGATCCGCCGCCACGGCGCCATCGTCGTCAAGCCGCCGTTCAAGGGCGGGAGCCCGCTCCTACGCCGGGCTGGACAGCTTCATGAGCGCGATGCCGCCGACGATCATCAGCGCCGCCACAATGCGCATTCCGCCGGCGGGTTCGCCCAGCAGCGCGATGCCAAGCACGAAGGCGCCGAGCGTACCGATCCCCGTCCACACGGCATAGGCGGTGCCCAGCGGCAGAGAGCGCATCGCCCACGCCAGCAGCACGAAGCTGGCCACCGCGGCCACCGCCGTGACCACGGTGGGCCAGAAGCGGGTGAAGCCGTCGGATTGCTTCATGGCCGTGGCCCAGGCGACCTCGAACAGACCGGCGATGAAAAGCGCGAACCAAGCCACGGCAGCCTCCGTCGATCGACCGTCGGCCCCACATCTGGGGCGACGGGACGGGAGTGTCAACGGCCGGTCAGTGCCTCATGAGGTCGAGCAGCGCCGGGATCGGGATGATCGAAAAACGGGTGAACGTGTCGGAGGTGGCATACGGCAGAACGATCATGTCGCCGTGGCGGAGCGCGCCGCAGGTATAGACGACATTGGGCACGTATCCCTCCCGTTCCGAAGGTTGCGGGCCGATCAGCGGCTGGCGGGCGCGGGCCAGCACTTTCGTCGGGTCGGCCTTGTCGAGAAGGACGGCGCCGATGGCGTACTTGCGCACCGGGCCGACGCCGTGGGTCAGCAGCAGCCAGCCCTCGTCGAGCTCGATCGGCGAGCCGCAATTGCCGATCTGGATGAATTCCCACGGAAACAGCGGCTTCAGGATCGGCGTGCCGCCATTCCATTTCGTGAGCGTGTCGGACGTGATCAGGTAGAGGTTTTCGTTGTCCTGGCGGCCGATCATGGCGTACTTGCCGCCGACCTTGCGCGGAAACAGCGCCATGCCCTTGTTCTGCGTCGCGTCGCCGCGAAGAGGCGTGATGCGGAAGGACACGAAGTCCGTGGTTTCGATCAGCTCGGAGCGGATGGCGCGCCCGCTGTAGGCGGTGACGGTCGCGTAGTAGGTCCGCTTCCCGGCATCGTCGAAGGCAACGAAGCGGGCATCCTCGAGGCCGTTGGACTGGGCATCCGTGACCGGGAAGATCACCCGCTCGCAGATGCCGTCGCCGCGATCGAAACGCAGCTCCACCGTCTCGCCATCCGGCCCGACGAGGCGGTTCGTCACCTTGGGGATCTCGGCAAGACGGGACTTCATGTCGACGAGGACATTGCCGTCGGCCTGGATCAGCCCCGAGCGGAAGGTCAGCGAGGAAATGTGGCCCTCGCCGACGGCGCGCAGGCTGAGCACGAAGCGCAGGGCACCGTCCGCCACGCCGGTCTGGTCCGGGTGGGGGACGATGCTCGGATTGAACAAGGCGGAGGCCTCGAAGGAATATTCATGCAGCAGGTAGGCGCCGAGCAGCCGGCGCTGATCTTCGGTGAACGCGACGTGGGGGGAGAGCGCCGCCTCGATGTCGTCGGCCCGGGCCTCGCATATATCGAGGAAATTGCGATGGCGGCCGGCGAAATTCTCGATGACGTCGGCAAGCAGTTTCGCCGTCGCCTGGGGATCGAGCGCCAGCACCCGGTCGACGATGTGGTTGGTCCTGGCCTTGTCCGCCGTATTGAGGTCGCGCGGTTCCGTCGACGGGCGAAACGGGCGGATGACCACCCGCGCCGGATCAGGGGTGAGTTTGATCGGCAGGCGTTGAAGGTGCCGCAAAATGACTGAATCCTCTTATCGCGTTGGGGTTGGCAGAAGGGCCGGAGCCAGGAAGTTCAGGACCTGATGGGCGGCGAACTGGGCCGGGCGCTCGCCATGGGCGCGAGCCATCTGGCGGATTTCGCTCAGGCCCATGAGATAGCAGACGACCGATTCGCCGCCACGGTTTTCGTTGGCCCGATCCGGGTGCAATCCGTCGCGGCAGCTGCCGGTATCGACATCGACCAGAGGAATCGACAGGTCGTTGTCGCCAAGGAACCACGCGAAGGCGCGTTCGGCGTCGCGTTTCCAGTGCGGGTCGTCCTCGGCCCGCCAGGCCGCAAGGCAGGCGGAAATAGCCGCGGCGGCCTCCAGCGGCTGCTGGTCGAAGGCTTCCGGCGGTGTGCGCGAGGCGCCGAAACTCCGCGATCCGACCGGCCGGAACAGGCCGGACGGCGAGGTCTGGAGCGCCATCAGCCAGCGCAGCGACTTCAGCCCGGCCTGCACGTAAGCGGTGAGCCCGGTCGCCAGGCCGGTGACGATCAGGGCCTGCGGCAGCCTGGCATTGTCGTACGACAGTCCGTCCTCGAACCACGCCCAGTCCGGCGTCGCGGCGGCGGCCAGCGATTCCATCAGGCGGTCGGCCAACAAAAGCCGCATCAGCTCGGCCGTCGGGTCGTCGGGATAGGCCCGGCAAAAGGCGTCGAGACCAAGCAGGGTGGCCGCGAAGGCGCGTGGCGAATGGAACCCTTCCACGCTCGGCAGGGCCTGCTCAAAGAGGGCAGCGGCCCAGCGCCGCCTGGACGGACTGGCGTCGCGCCGGGCGCATTCGCCGAGGGCCCACAGCGTCCGCCCGTGGCTGTCCTCGGACCCCTTGTCCTCGAGCCAGCGGCGCTCGAAGCTCATGAAATTGCGAAATCGCCGGGTGTCGGGGTTCCACGCATGCTGCACGAACGCGGCGAACCTGGACGTCATCAGCTCCGGCAGGCCGGGGTCGCTGGAATCCTCCAGCATCGAGGCGAGAAGCAGGCCGCGCGCGTTGTCGTCGACGCAGTAGCCGTGGGCGCGGTCGGGAACCGAATGGACCGCGTGCTGATAAAGGCCGGTGGCGTCGCACATCGCCGCCAGATGGCCGAGCCGAAGTTCGGGCGGCAAGCCCCCCGCGTGGCCGCGGGCCGATGCGGCGCGCCGGGCAAGCACGGCGACCGGCTGTTCCGGGCGAGCGCTTTCGAACAGCTCGATGTAGCGCTCGGCGGTGTTGGCCCAGGTCATGGAGCGGCTGCGCTCGTAGGCCCTGAGCGACAGCGCCAGCCGGCGTTTGTCGTCGGTCAGCAGCCCCGAGACGGCGCGGCCGATGGCCTTAGGATCGCGGAACGGCACCAGGATGCCGCCGCCGTCGGCCAGCAGTTCGCTGGCGTGCCAATAGGGGGTGGAAACGATCGCCCGGCCCAGCCCGAAACTGTAGGCCAGCGTACCCGACGTCATCTGCGCCTCGTCGAGATAGGGCGTGACGTAGACGTCGCACATCGAAATGTGGCCCAGCAGCGTTTCGATGTCGACGAACTGGTCGAGGAAGACGACATGATCCTCGATGCCGAGCGCGGCGACGCGCGCCACCAGGCTTTCGCGATAGGTCTCGCCCTCGTCGCGGACGAGGTTGGGGTGGGTGGCGCCGAGCACGACGTAGACGGCCGTGGGGCTGCCCTCGAGGATCGCCGGCATGGCGTCGATCACCACCTCGATGCCCTTGTTGGGCGACAGCAGTCCGAAGGTCAGGATGACCGGCCGCCCGCCATAGCCCAAGCGGCGCTTGGCGGCGTCCGAGCGCTCGAACGGGGCGTCGGGAATGCCGTGCGCGATGACCTCGATCTTGTGCGCCGGCACGCCATAGATGCCTTGCAGCATGGCGCGGCCCTTCTCGGCCATCACGACGAGGCGCGAGGAAGCCTCGATGATCCGCTCGAACACGCGCCGCTGCACGGGCGCCGGCTCGGCGAGCACGGTGTGGAGCGTGGTGACGACCGGCATGGTCAGGCGGGAAAGCAGGGCCAGGATGTTGATGCCGGCCACGCCGCCGAAAATGCCGAACTCGTGCTGGAGGCTGACGACGTCCACATGGGCGCGGTTAAGCGCGTCGGCCGCCGCCAGATAGTCCTCCGGGCGATCGTCCTTGATCTCGATGCGCACCGTTTCCGGGTAGGCGTAGGTTCGCCCGCGATCCGTCATCGCCACGATGGAGGTTTCCAGATAGGGGCGGGAGGCGGCGACCGCCTGCTGAATGTCTGTCGTGAAGGTCGCGATCCCGCAACGGCGGGGCACGGAATTGCCGATAAAGGCGACGCGCTTGAGCTTGGACAGCGCAACGACGGTTCCCGCCGTCACGACAAACCTGCCCGCAAAATCTTAATGCCATGATTTTGCATGGTATATCCCATTTATATGTAAAATTGTGTTTGAAAATACTCTGTATTTCTATGTAGATCCGCCGTTTTTATATAGTAACCATGACACAAAATCGCAATGACGGTCCGGGATTTTATTTATGCCATATCTGCACTTTGCTATCGGTTGAAAACCATTATTATACAGGCGCGCTCGCTCAGTGGGAGCTGAGCGTTCCGACCACTTGGTCAAATCGGCCATCCCGCTCGGCCCAACGCAGGAATTCCACGCGTTCCACCAGGATCTCCCTGGGCGCCGGATACCTGACCTTCGCGATGCCCTGGCCGCTGTTCCTGGAAATGGAAGACAACGTGGAGGGCAGCTTCCTCGAGCGCCCAACCTGGGCGAGCTTGCAATTGCCGGAGGCGTGAAGGGGAGGACGGCCGATCCTTACGCCGGGCTGGACACCTTCATGAGCACGATGCCGCCGACGATCATCAGCGCGGCCAGGATGCGCATTCCGCCGGCCGGTTCGCCCAGCAGCGCGATGCCCAGCACGAAGGCGCCGAGCGTGCCGATCCCCGTCCACACGGCGTAGGCGGTGCCCAGCGGCAGCGAGCGCATCGCCCACGCGAGAAGCGCGAAGCTGACCACCGCCGTCACCGCCGTGACCACGCTCGGCCACAGGCGGGTGAAGCCGTCGGACTGTTTCATGGCGGTGGCCCAGGCAACCTCGAACAGACCGGCGACGATCAGCGCAAACCAAGCCACGGCAACCTCCATCGATTGAAATTCCTGGCCGGAGGCGGCGGAACGTCAGCCGCCTCCGCCTTACCGATCAAGTGGGGATTGCCCCTGGTCGTATTTGATAATTTGCCCCATTGCTATTTCATGATCTGCACGCAGCCCGCGCCACGGCGATCCGGAACGAGACGGGCGATTCCTTCCCGCCCACGGCCGGGCCGGGCGCGCTCGGGGCCATCCTGGAGACGTTCGTCTTCGCCGAGTTGGAGAAATCCCCGCCGCTCCTGGATGCTTCCTGGCAACTCTACCACTGGCGGATGAAGGGGCGCGATGTCGACATCGTCGCGGAGGCGCCCGGCGGGCGTCTCGCACTCTTCGAAATCAAGGCGACCGCGACCGTCGGCGGGGGGCCGATTCGTGCCAGTGTGGCTGTGCGCGCCCACATTTCGACACGACCGAGATGGGGCCGGGAGCGGACGATCTGCTTTTGGGGCGGAACACTTGATACTGGACATTTTCACTGTTTAGTGCTCGCTCACCGGCGCAAACTAAGTGAAGAAATCTACTTTCAGCCGGATGAAGGCCCATTAGCAGGTCAAGCCGCCTCAAGCAGTTCCGCCGTATCGCCACCTTCTGCGACAAGACTGCAAAATTTCTCCTCAACTTCCGGTCTTTCACTGCCGTCAAGGCCAGACTTGCCAAACTTTGTCAGAGGACATAGGCTTTTTGATGAGCTTCAATCTGTGATTTTATTTTGCTGAAGGCGGCAAACGGGCTTTGCTTGTACGCAAAGCGGCAAAGCGAGGCTGCCTAGAACGGGACTTTCGTCATGGCCGAGCAGCAAAAAGAACCGTTGTCTGCCACGGTGAACAAGGTACTCGATGAGTATCTTGCTGCTCTGCATGCGGACGAGGAGATCAACAGCGAGGCGGCGGACCGGCTCGATGCGCTCTTGCGAAAGGGCAAGGTTCCCAAATTCGAAGATATTGATGCGGTGCTTTTCCCGCCACCCAAGGGGACTATACCGTGATCTGCATCAAGACCATCCATATTGAAGAGTTTCGTGGCATCCGCACCCTCGATCTTGACCTGGGCGGCGAGAACTACGGGATCTGCGGCCCAAACGGCACAGGCAAGAGCGGCGTGGTCGATGCAATTGAGTTCTGCCTCACGGGCAACGTCACGAGGCTCTCGGGACAAGGCCAGGGCGAACTCAGTGTGAGGGATCATGCCCCGCATGTCGATCAGCGTGAGAATCCAGGCAAAGCCAAGGTTACGATTACCGCGACAGTCCCTTCACTCGGCAAAGAGATCACGATCACGCGCTCGGTCAAGAACCCGCGCGCTACGACCATTACGCCCGCCGATCCGGCAATCCAGGCGATCGTCGATGAACTGCAACCGCACCCGGAGTTTGCGCTATCACGCCGTGAGATTGCCAAATACGTCGTAACCCCGCCCGCACAGCGCTCCACCGACGTACAGAACCTGTTGCGCCTTGATCATATCGGGAACCTGCGCAAGGCATTTGTGAGCTACACAAACAAATGCAAGCGCGACGCCGAAGAGGCGGAGCGCACGCGAAGCCGTGCTGAAGCCGATCTCAAGTCCGCTCTCGGCCTCCCCGCTCTTGACCGGGAAAAGGTGCTGGAAAAGGCAAACGCGCAGCGCAGCGTTCTTGGCTTGCCGTCGCTTACGGAGCTGACCCCTAAAATATCATTCAAGGAGAGAGCGGCGGAAGAAGGCAAAGATGCAAAGAAATCCGGCATTGCAAAGGATGTCACTCTTGCCGAACTCACGACACTGTCCGCCGCCATCCAGGCGGGCGAACCCGCCGATCTTAAAGAGAACAGAGAAAGCGCTCTCGCGTCGTTGAAAAAGCTGAAGGACGACGAAAAGGCACTATCGCTTGCACGGGCACACGGCTTCATCACGACCGGCCTTGATCTTGTTGTCGAAGATGCCTGCCCCCTTTGCGACAAGCCCTGGGAAGCCGATGAGCTGCGCGCACATCTCAAAGCCAAGCTCCTGAGCGCAGAAGAGATGGGGACGGTGCTCGAAAATCTCGCCAAGGCGAATGGCGCTCTTATTGGCGGGATCGGAGATCGGGCGGCGGGAATCCGCAAAGCGGCTGGCTACGCCCAGATGCTTTTTCCTGCCATACCACGCGCTGAATTGGACGCCTACGCCGAAGCTCTTGACGATGCCAAGGCCGCTCTCACGGCATTCCAGGACGACCATTCCCAAATTGAAGGTGCCATAGCCGCGCTGGAAGTTGAATGGTGGGGAGTGCCAGCAGACGCGCAGACGCGGCTGGACGAGACCCGGATAGGCGTCGCGGCTCTGCCTGACAGTTCGGCCAAGGACAAGGCAATTGATTTTTTGGCCATCCTTCAGGACCGCTATGAGAGGCTGCTCGCAACGACCAAGACCGGCAGGGCGATGGCTGCGCGGAATGCAACGGCGCAGAAGGTCCATGACCATTACAACACCGTATCCAACAAGGTTCTCGAAGACATCTACGATGCCGTCGCTAAAGAATTCACGGAGTTCTACAAGGCGATCAATGACGATGAAGGCAAGTTCATCGGCGAGTTGAAGGCAGAGCCAGCCAAACTCAGCTTCAACGTCGATTTCTATGGCCGGGGTACATTCCCGCCCGGCGCCTATCATAGCGAGGGGCATCAGGACGGCATGGGTGTATGCCTGTATCTGGCCCTGATGAAGCACACGCTCGGCGACAAGTTCACGTTTGCCGTGCTTGACGATGTCCTGATGTCCGTCGATACCGGCCATAGGCGCGAAGTGTGCCGCTTACTCAAGACGAAGTTCCCCGACGTGCAGTTCATCCTGACCACCCACGACCGAGTGTGGCTGCAATATATGAAGACCGAGGGCCTAATTCAGAACGGGCAGTTTTTCGGCGGCTGGAACATCGAAACAGGGCCGCGCATTTGGGATGACACGGACATCTGGACCGAAATCCAGGAGGCTCTCGACAAGGATGATGTTCCGCGCGCTGCCGCGCTATTGCGCCGCTATCTCGAATATATCTCCGCCGTCCTCGCCGACAATTTGCGGGCGCAGGTCGAGTATCGGGGCGATTCCAACTACGACCTCGGCGACTTGTTGCCGTCCACGATCAGCCGGTGGAAGGACCGCCTGGAAAAGGGCATAAAATCCGCAGGACGTTGGGGACATGATGAGGTCAAGGCGGCGCTGGAGGCAAAACTGGCCGAGGCCAACACCCTAATTCAGAAAACCAATGCCGAGCGGTGGGCGATCAACAAATCGGTGCATTTCAACGAGTGGGAAAACTTCACGAACGCCGAATTCAAGGAAGTCGCCGACGCGTTCAAGGCGTTGCTCGATCATATCCGCTGTACGAATTCGAAGTGCGGCGGCTATCCATATCTCACCCCCCGCAAAGGGGCGTCGGAGCAGCTTCGATGCAGCTGCGGGACCATCAACATTAATCTCAAAACCAAGTAGCGGCACGGCCGCGTATACGCTCCTATCGAGCGTCCGCTTTCAAGAAGGACAGTAGTTGGGCTGAACGGTCGCCATGGGCGCGAAACAGCCGTGATGGGCCGATTCCGGAAAGTCTCCTGTCCGACGCGGAGTTGGGGTAAGCAGACACTACGGACGGGCGCAGCTTCGGCAGGATTTGACCCATTTCGGATTTTGGCGAAACAATAGCTGCTCCGGAATTGCCCCTGATTTACAGTTGAGAGTTGATCCTCGTAGCCGAAGGATGCAGCTATCGTTCTCGAATGCCGAGAACCAAGCAGACATGTAAAGCTAGGGGTCCACGAACCTCGGTTCCCCGAGTTCATCATTATCGCCCACTGTGAAATGAACCATCTTCGGCTTGACTGGAGCATATGACGCCACACGCTCTGCGAATTCGCAGAGCCACCGGAGACTGTGGTATGCGATTAGCAGTGCATCTGGGCCACGGCTCCCGTCTGCCCTAGCAAGCTGAGTCGCCTTCAGCCACTCGCTCGCACTTTTGATCGGTGGTTCCCGAGAACGCTCGGTTTTCAGACCGACGGGATCCTTGGGTAAATGGAAACGAATTCCCGGAAACTCATCGCCGGCCTTGGAGCGAAAAATGCTGGTTTCGAAAGATGCATGCCCATCGGCGAACTCCAGTGGAGCATAGTGGATAGCGAGATCGCGGTACGCTGAGACAATATTTAACCATCCGTCGTCCGCGCAGATTTTTTCGACTTCCTGCTTCAAGGCATGATCGGGATCAATGTTTGGGAGCACGTATTTTCTTAGACCCGACATCAATCGTACGATGCGCCCTTGGAGTGCGGCCGCACTGAACACATGCTTTGCAAGGAACTCTGCCAGGTAGTCCCTAAGAGTCCCGACCTCGGAAAAGTACGTGTGCGCCGCGAGACTGATGTGAAAGCTGTTTATGCTCTCAAAGCGCTGACCGGATTTGAATCGGGGGCCGCTCAGCCTTGCACACAGTTCCTTATGATAGCTGTCGGATAGGTCGTGGAGGCGCCACGCGCATGCATCGATCTGGAAGGCTATCCGGCGGCAGATGTCGACGATCCCGAAGTCGTCGATCTCGTGCCCGGCGGTAGCCAAATTGGCCCAGAGCATAGATACATCGTTGGCAACGTACCCCCGTGGCAAGTGGTGCGGTCGCCAATTCGGAGGATAAAGCCCCGCTAGCTCAAGCTCATTCTGAAAGAAAGAAACGCCGAGAAGTTGCAAGCCTGTGTCACGGAGATCACGATGGAGATAGCTGTACTTCTCAAGCGTTAGGATCGGTGATTTACCTTGTAGGTTAGGAAGGAATCTTACCGACGCGCCGGGCTCGTTAATCGCCCTGAGGCCGCCCTCAAGATGGGCACATCTAACAACGTCGTGCCATTGCTCGGCCCTTTGATCTTCCAAGTGCTCCCCCAAAGATTCTACCTCTCCCCGTTTACAGCTTGGTCGATCCTCGACCGCTCACAAGGTAACACCTGACGTTAGGTGTGATAAGGTCCGCTGTGACCCCGCAGAGCAGAAGGAATCTCGGGGGCGAGGGGGCGCCCATCGTTGACCCGGAGCCGACATAGTGAAGCTGATCAATCAGCGATGATCCTTAGGATCTGGATTCAACATCGCATCCCATTCGTTGATTGGGCCGTCGCCACGCTTTCGCCCAGCCTTCTCCATAGCCTCCATCATTGGCCGTAACTCCGCCATCAATCTGGCTCTTTCCTCAGGTGTGCGTGGCTCGGGTTCGGGCCTGTCCGCGTAGTCCCGCCAATTTGGGACACACTTATCCCAAATCACCTCAGAGACCATGCCCTCGTCACGCCAAGGGAATTTGATGAAGAAGGCCGTCCCCGACTTTTTGTCCGTTTGGTCCCACTTGTCTGCGATCATCTTGAGGTCGGCCTTGAGCTTCGCCGCATCGACAAACACTTGGTTCGGCTGCATGAAAAGCGGCGCAACCTTTTTGTGGAACTTATCACCGGATGTGAAAACGTGGCAGAATGGAAGGTAGTATAGGTACTGTAAGTCGATAACATTGGATGCCCTGGTACTGAGCATGTCCATCGCAAGCCCCACCGCAAAGAACATGTTCACGGCGTAGCAGTAGACGGCATAGGGTGCGTACCGACGAATAGGCGGTCTTCCAAGAAGTTTCCAGCGGATAACCACCCTTTGGGCAAACTTATCGTCACCCGGCACCAAGCCCTCTATCACATTCGTGAGTAACCGGTATTGCCCGCCTTCGCCATCGCACACTCGGTTCACTGCAATCGCCAACCGGTCGAGATCGGCGAACGGTTTCTGCTCCTTTGGATTGGACTTGCTGTAAGTTTGGTTCAACTTCGTAAGGTCGATTCCCTTGATCGACTCTCGCCACCTGTCGGCAAGCCCCTCCTCAAAGTCGTTGAAACGCCCCTCTTGCCACCGCCGCATGGCTTTATCTTCGGGGGACTCTTCAATAAGTATGCCTTTTGTCCCGTCACCTGAGGTGACCTGTTTCCCTCCGCCAAGCATCACACGCCCGTCCATGGGTACATGCTCACCCAGAAGATTGTGATACCAAATTTCACTGTGGTGGATATTCTGATAGGTGTTGATCGGGCTGAACTTCTTCGCCAAACGCTTGACCTGATCCTCAGAAAGCCGGGTGTCGGATGCCTTCTTCTTCAGATCAGCCATGATCTCCATAAACAGGGTTGGCGTGCGGTTGATGTTGTAGAGGTTCGTAAGCCATTTCGCCTCACGCTCGGCAAACGAATGAATGGCCGACTTGTCAAAGATTAGCGTTGGCCCCATTACCACACCCTCAACATTGTCCGAAAGGGTTGCCATTTAACCCATTCCGAGGGCAGCCACCGTATTTGTATTTCTTGGCATGGCCCCCGGGCTTTAATTGATTATACTCGCCAAGCTGGTTGATTGTCCCTTGAGCCATCGACGTCCGAAATTGGCACGCAACGGTCGGCGCACCTAATCAGATCGATGTCCGCTATCGTAAACCAGCGCAAAGCCGCAGGTCGTCTGGGATGGGCGCAAAGCTACCGTCCACCTCGGACGCAGCTAAGGCCGCCTGTGGCTCAGAAACAAACCTCGCCGTCCGGGCCGCGGCCGGTCAAGCGGGCTTCACGCATTGATGCTTCGCCCCTTCGGGGCCATCTGTCCGAACAGGCCCGTGATGTGCGTTTCACATTGCGGGCCGGAATTCCTCAGCCACAGGGAGAAAGGACATGGCCGGCAAGCACGCCACGATTCTCGACACGGTCGGGCGGACGCCCGTTGTGAAGCTTTCCAAGTTCGCCCCGCCGGGGGTTCACCTCTTTGCCAAAATCGAAGCCTTCAATCCGATGGGCTCGGTCAAGGACCGGCTGGCGCTGGGGGTCATCGAGGCGGCCGAACGCGACGGCAGCCTCAAGCCGGGGCAGACCGTCATCGAAGCCACCAGCGGCAACACCGGAATCGGCCTCGCCATGGTGTGCGCCCAGAAAGACTATCCCCTGGTCGTCACGATGGCCGAAAGCTTCAGCGTCGAGCGCCGCAAGCTGATGCGCTTCCTGGGCGCGAAGGTGGTGCTGACGCCGGCTTCCGAAAAGGGCACCGGCATGCTCGCCAAGGCCGTCGAACTGGCCGAGAAGCATCACTGGTTCCTGTGCCGCCAGTTCGAGAACGAGGCCAACCCCGATTACCATTCGCGCACGACCGCGCGCGAGATTCTCGATGATTTCGCCGGCGAACGCCTCGACTACTGGGTCACCGGCTTCGGGACCGGCGGCACGCTGAAGGGGGTCGGCAGGGTCTTGAGAAAGGAACGGCCGGAGACGAAGATCGTCGTCTGCGAGCCCGACAATGCGCAGATCCTCGGCAGCGGCGTTGCGCAAAGCCGCGGGGCGGACGGCTCGCCGGCCGAAAGCCATCCCTATTTCCGGCCGCACCTGATGCAGGGCTGGACCCCCGACTTCATCCCCAAACTCACCGAGGACGCGGTCGTCGCGAAGTTGATCGACCAGATCCTGCCGATCAACGGCAACGACGCCCTCAAGTGCTCGCGCGATCTCGCCCGCAGGGAGGGCATCTTCGTCGGAATCTCCGCCGGCGCGACGTTGGCGGGCGCGCTCAAGGTCTGCGAAACGGCTCCTCCGGGCTCGACGGTCCTTGCCATGCTCCCCGACACCGGCGAGCGCTATCTCAGCACCCAGCTGTTCGAGGACATCGCCGTCCACATGACGGATGAGGAAATCGAAATTTCGCGCTCGACACCGAAATACCGCTTCGATGCGTCGGCGCCCAAACCGCCGCGGCAGGAACCGGATGGGCAGCCGTCCGTCACGCCGGAAGCGCGGAAGTTCGTCGAGGAGACGATTGCAAACCGCGAGCAGCCGGTGGTCATGTTTTCGCTGGAGTGGTGCGAGTTCTGCGGTTCCGTTCGCAAGCTGTTCGCCAACCTCGGCGTTCCCTATCGCTCCGTCGATCTCGATTCCGTCGCCTATCAGCGGGACAACTGGGGAGGGCAGATCCGGGTGGCGTTGCGGTCCCTGATCGGCTCGCCGACGATTCCCCAGGTGTTCGTCGGCGGAGAATACATCGGCGGCTGCCAGGAGACCTTCGACGCCTTCAACGGGGGGCGTCTGCGGGCGCTGATGCAGCAACACGGCGTGCCGGTTTCCGAGGCCAAGGAACTGGACGCCTATTCGCTGCTTCCGACCTGGTTGCACCCTCGATAGACGCAGACCCGGCGACGTTCAGACAGGCCTTGCCGAGCAGACCGTTCGAAAGACCGGGAGCGCCCGCTCGACCATGGCGTCCGATGCCGTCAGGGAAATGCGGAAATAGCCGGGCGCATTGAGGATGGCGCCGGGCATGACGAAGACATCGCGGTCCGCGAGAGCGTCCCAATAGACGTTCGGGTCGCCTTCCGGCCACCGGCTCCACAGGTAGAAGGTGCCCTCGGGTTGCAGGACCTCGCAGCCGGCATCGGCAAGGGCCGTTCCAAGAGCATCGCGGCGCGCTGCAAGGGACCCTTGGTCGATCGAAAGCTCCTCGATGTCCGGAATCGCGTATTGCATCACCGCGTTCGGGAAACACCATCCAAGCGCCATTTGGGCCGAAAACAGCGTATCGCGAAGAGCCAGGCGGTCGGCCTCGGGCATGAGCGGTGAAACCGCGAGATATCCCAGGCGCTGGCCGGGCGCCAAAAGCACCTTGCCGTAGCTGTAGGAAATCAGCGTCCACGGATAGACCGTCGCCGGACTGGTAAAGCCACGCCCGTCAAAGCGGATTCGGCGGTAGGGCTCGTCGGACAGCAGGAAAATGGGCCTGCCGAATTTGCCCGAGGCGGCCCTGAGCAGATCGGCCAGCGCCTCGAGCGACGGGCGATCATAAATCCGGCCCGTCGGATTGTGCGGTGTATTCAAGATCACGAGGCGCGTCTTCGGGCCGATCGCGGCGTCTATGGCGTCGAGATCGAGATCGAACTTCGGCGGGATCAGATGGACCTTTTTCGGAACGACATCGGCGGCGATCAGCATGGGCTCGTAGCAAAACCACGCGGGCTCCGAAATCACCGCCTCGTCGCCCGCGTCAAGCACGAGGCGCAGGGCCACCATGATGGCGGCAAACGCCCCGGTCGTGAGCGCGATGTCTTCAGGCTCGAAGGCCATCCCCAGCTCGCGGCTCAGCCGGCCGGCGACGAACGATTGCGGGTCTCGTTCGCTTGTCTTGTAGGCAAACCAATTCTTGTCCCGGGGCTTCGCCCGGGTGCGAATGGCCGTGACCAGACCGTCCAGGGGCATCTCGTGGGGATTGCCGAACGTGAAGTCGCAGATGCCGGGATCTTCCCGCTTTTCACCATAGCGGGATGAAAAATAGAAATTCCTGACCCGCTCGAACGCCTGGTTCGCGCCGGCAATCCGATTGGAAAGCAATCTCTCCGCTCCTCCACTTGCCCCACGGAGAGCAGGTGGGGCCGCCGCCCGAGGATTCCAACCCGCGTTCTCAAACGACCGACGTGACGGCGTCCGCCGGCTCACCCGCCTCCGCCGATGAACCTCGCGAACCCCTCGACGAACCCGGCCACGCGCTTCCGCGTGGCCTCGTCGGTCAGGTTGCCGTCCTTGTCGAACAGCGTGCCGGCCCGGGCCACCAGCAGGCGGCCCTCGAACCACGGCCGCGTGCCCAGGGTGCGCAGCACCGGCAGCCAGTGGGTCTGGGAAAGCGTCGTGCCGAAGTTGCCCGGAGACGCGCCCATCAGCGCCACCGGCTTGCCCTTGAAAAGCTCGCCTTCGCCGGGCGGGCGGCTCATCCAGTCGATGGCGTTCTTGAAGACACCGGGGACGCCGTTGTTGTATTCCGGCGTCACCAGCAAAAGCCCGTCGGCCGCTTTCAGGGCGTCCTTGAGGAGGGCCACCGCCGCGGGCACGCCCTCGGCGGCCTCGACGTCGGCGTCATAAAGCGGCACGCCCCTGATCGAGCGGGCGTCGAGGGTGACGCCGGGCGGCGCCGCCTCGACGGCGGCGCGCAGCAGCCCGGCATTGTAGGAGGCCACGCGCAGGCTGCCCGAAATTCCAAGGATGCGGGTCATGGGTTCCTCTCAGGCGCCGTTGCGCCAGTGGCCGACGAGCGGGCCGGCGGCGCCGTAGACGGGGCAGGTGGCGGGCGGCGCCACCCTGGCGATGGCGGCCTTGGCGCGATCGTGCTCGGCCGGGTCGCCCCACAAGAGGTCGGGGCCGATGCCGCCGGGATAGGCGCCGACGACGAGAAGGTCGGCGCTGGCCCGCTCGCGCTTGTGCCCGGTGCCGGCCGGCAGCACCACGACGTCTCCGGCCGCGAGCTCGACGGTGGCGCCCGCCGGCCCGCCCAGGGTGACGGTGGCCGTACCCGCGACGATGCCCAGCACCTCGTGGCCCGTCGAATGGAAGTGGTGGTCCGCATAGATCCCGTTGCGCCAGGCACCGGGCCAGCCGTTGGCGGCGAACAGGGCGGCGCAGGCCCTGGCGTCGACGGCGTCGGGGTGGAGCGCCCCGCGATAGATGAGCGCCGGCAGGGCCGGGTTGTTGGGAATCCGCCCGTCGTCGGCGAACGTCAGGGTCTCCACCTTCAAGTGCTCAACCGGTACCGGCATGGTGCCCTCGCTTCCCAGGATGGCGCAACGCTCCCTCCGCATATGGGCGCCCGCCCGGGCGCGGTCAAACCGCGTCGCGGCCATGACGGGAAAGAGCGGGGGTGACGGGGAAGAGCGGGGGTGACGAAGAGAGGGTTCTGTCCGACCGCACAGTGTTCTAAGGTGGCGCTGCGGCGGATTTGGGGACCGGGAAAGTGCGCGTGCCGATGCGGGTGTGGACGGCGGCTTTGATGATGGTGATCGGCGGCGCGGTTTCGGCCGTTGCCGCGCCGTTGCCCAGCGTCGTGTCGCTCGATTACTGCGCCGACCAGTACGTGCTGGCGCTGGCCGACCGCGAGCAGATCCTGGCCGTGTCGCCGGCCGCCGGGGCGGAATATTCCTACATGGCGGAGCGCGCCCGAGGCCTGCCCCGCGTGCGCCCGACCGCCGAGGCCGTGCTGATGCTGGCCCCCGACATCGTCGTGCGCCAGTGGGGCGGCGGCTTCGGGGCGCCCGAGGTGCTGGGCCGCTTCGGCATCCCGGTGGCGCAGATCGGCGACGACGTCAGCCTTGATGAGGCCCGCGCCAGCCTGATGGCCATCGGCGCCGCGCTCGGCCAG
>JACZKS010000008.1 GCA_014859895.1 Rhodospirillales bacterium | reverse complement strand
GCTCGCCGCCGGGCGGGCCGCCGACGCCGAAAGCGGGACCACCGGGGTGGGGCCGCACCGCAGTGATCTGGTGGTGCGCGACGTCGCCACCGGGACGGCGGCCGGCCAGTGCTCCACCGGCCAGCAGAAGGCGCTGCTCATCGCCATCATCCTGGCGAGCGCGCGCATGCAGGCCCTGGAACGCGGTTCGGTGCCGCTGCTGCTGCTGGACGAGGTGGCGGCGCATCTGGATCAGCGGCGCCGGCTGGCGCTGTTCGAGGAATTGCTCGGCCTCGGGGCCCAGGTCTGGATGACCGGCACCGAGACCGAGGTGTTCCGGCCTTTGGCCGGCGAAGCGCAGTTTTTCCGCGTGGCCGACGCCCAGGTGGCGCCGGCGTCCTGAAAACGACCGGAAGATTGATGATGACCGACGAACCCAAGGAAATCCCCGCCGCTCCCGGCAACGTCTACGATGCCGAGTCGATCAAGGTCCTGCGCGGCCTCGACGCCGTTCGCAAGCGGCCCGGCATGTACATCGGCGACACCGACGACGGCTCGGGGCTGCACCACATGGTCTACGAGGTGGTGGACAACGCCATCGACGAGGCGCTGGCCGGTTACTGCGACCGGGTCGAGGTCACGCTCAACGGCGACGGCTCGGTCACCGTGCGCGACAACGGCCGCGGCATCCCGGTCGACCTCCACAAGGAGGAAGGCGTCTCGGCGGCCGAGGTCATCATGACCCAGCTCCATGCCGGCGGCAAATTCGACCAGAATTCCTACAAGGTGTCGGGCGGCCTGCACGGGGTCGGCGTTTCGGTGGTCAATGCGCTCTCCGAGTGGCTGGAACTGCGCATCTGGCGCAACGGCAAGGAGCACCTCGTGCGCTTCCGCCACGGCGAGACCGAAGCGCCGCTGAAGGTGACCGGCGACGCGCCCGCGAAGGCCGACGGTACGCCGTTCACCGGCTCGGAGATCACCTTCCTGCCGTCGACCGGAACTTTCACGATGACGGAATACGACTTCGCCACCCTGGAGCGCCGGCTGCGCGAGCTGGCCTTCCTCAACTCCGGCGTGGCCCTGGCACTGACCGACGCCCGGCACGTCGACGACAAGAAGGTGGAGCTTCACTACGAGGGCGGGCTTATGGCTTTCGTCGCCTATCTCGACCGCTCGCGCACGGCGCTGCACAAGCCGATGATCTTTATCAGCAGCGAAAGCCAGGGCATCACGGTGGAGTTGGCGGTGCAGTGGAACGACAGCTACCACGAGACCATGCTGTGCTTCACCAACAATATCCCGCAGCGCGACGGCGGCACCCATTTGGCCGGCTTCCGCGCCGCCCTGACGCGCACCATCAACTCTTACGCCAATGGCAGCGGCCTGGCCAAGAAGGCCAAGGTGAGCCTTACCGGCGATGACGCCCGCGAGGGCCTGACCTGCGTGCTGTCGGTCAAGGTTCCGGACCCCAAGTTCTCGTCGCAGACCAAGGACAAGCTGGTTTCCTCCGAGGTGCGTCCGGTGGTCGAGAACCTCGTCGCCGAGGGCCTGGACCGCTATTTCGAGGAGAACCCGGGCGAGGCGCGCAAGGTGATCGGTAAGATCATCGAGGCCGCCGCCGCCCGCGACGCCGCGCGCAAGGCCCGCGAGCTGACCCGCCGCAAGGGTGCGCTCGACATGACGTCCTTGCCCGGCAAGCTGGCCGACTGCCAGGAACGCGACCCGGCGTTCTCGGAAATCTTCATCGTCGAGGGCGATTCGGCCGGCGGTTCCGCCAAGCAGGGGCGCGACCGCGCCCATCAGGCGATCCTGCCGCTGCGCGGCAAGATCCTCAACGTCGAGCGGGCCCGCTTCGACAAGATGCTGGGTTCGGCCGAGATCGGCACCCTCATCGCGGCGCTCGGCACCGGCATCGGGCCCGAGGACTTCGACGCCTCGAAGTGCCGCTACCACAAGATCATCATCATGACCGACGCCGATGTCGACGGCAGCCACATCCGCACGCTCCTGCTCACGTTCTTCTACCGGCAGATGCCCGAAATCATCGAACGCGGCTACCTTTACATCGCCCAGCCGCCGCTTTTTCGGGCCAAGCGCGGCAATTCCGAGGTCTACCTCAAGGACGAGCGGGCGCTGGAAGATTATCTGTTCGGCGCCGTGCTTGACGAGGAATGCGTGCTGACGCTGCACGACGGCTCTCAGGTCGCCGGCAACGACCTGCGCGGCCTCGTCGAGGAGGCGCGCTTGGTCAAGGGCCTGCTCGCCAATTTGTCGCACCGGGTGCCCGTGCGGGTGGTCGAACAGGTCGCGATCACCGGCGCATTGAACCCGCAGATCCTGTCCGATCCGGCGCATGCCGGGGAAACCGCCGCCTACGTGGCGCGCCGCCTCGACCATTTGGAGTCGCCACTGGAGCGCGGCTGGGTGGGGGCGCCGCTTCCCGACGGAGGCTTGCTGTTCACCCGCACCCTGCGGGGCGTGGCCGAGCGTCACGTCGTCGGCTCGGCGGTAGTGCGCAGCAGCGAGGCGCGCCGTCTCGACGAGATGGCGGGAAGCTTGCAGAAAACGTACCGTCTCCACGCCAAGCTCACGGCCAAGGGGCAGGAGTTTACGGTCGCCGGGCCGGTCGCCCTGGTCGACACGGTGACCGAACTCGGCCGCAAGGGCATCGCCATGCAGCGCTACAAGGGGCTGGGCGAGATGAACCCCGAGCAGCTGTGGGAAACCACGCTCGATCCCAACGCCCGTTCTCTCCTGCAGGTCCGCGTTGCCCACGCCGAGGAAGCGACGGAGGTGTTCTCCACCCTGATGGGCGACCTGGTCGAGCCGCGCCGCGAATTCATCCAGGAGAACGCGCTAAAGGTCGCAAATCTCGACGTTTGAGCGGGCGAAAAGCGGCCGGAGTCGGGGACCGTTAACCCAATCCTAACCATAACGGATCGCATACTCGGCCATGGCACGACCCCAAACCGCACGCGGCCGCAAGGCGGCCCGGCCGGCATCGTCGCGTTCGCGGCGGCCGTCGCTGCCGGCCCGTCTGGTGCTGTTCACCGCCAAGTGGACAGCCATCGCCGCCATCTGGGGGATCGTCGCGGTGACGGGCGTCGCCGCCTTCTACGCCTATGACCTGCCCGACATCGATGCCGCGCTGGAGGCCACCCGCCAGCCGACCGTCACCTTCATCGCCGCCGACGGCACCACGCTGGCCACCGTCGGCGAGGTGCATGGCGCCCCGGTGCGCCTTGCCGATCTGCCGGCTTCCATGCCCAACGCCGTGCTGGCCATCGAGGATCGCCGCTTCCGCGACCATTTCGGCCTCGATGTCATCGGCCTGGCGCGCGCTTTTTACGTCAATGCCCGGGCCGGGCGCGTCGTCCAGGGCGGCAGCACCATCACCCAGCAGGTGGCCAAGAACCTGTTCCTGACGCCGGAACGCTCGATCAAGCGCAAGGTGCAGGAAGTGCTGCTGGCCCTGTGGTTGGAGCAGCGCTTCAGCAAGGATCAGATCCTCACCCTCTATCTCAACCGCGTCTATCTGGGGGCCGGCACCTACGGCGTCGACGCCGCGGCGCGGCGCTACTTCGGCCATAGGGCCCGCGACCTCACCGTCTACGAGTCGGCCATGTTGGCCGGCCTGCTCAAGGCGCCGTCGCGCTTCAACCCGGCCAACGATCCCGAAAAGGCGCGCGAGCGCGCCCGGGTGGTGCTGGCTGCCATGGTCGACGCCGGCTACTTGAGCGCCACCGAGGCCGAGCGCGCGGCCGAGGTTGGGCGCGGCGCCGTCGCCGCCAACGGTCCGGCCGCCCGCTATTTCACCGACTGGCTGATGGAGCAGGTGTCAGGCTTCGTGGCGCCGGGCGATAGCGATCTGATGGTCTTCACGACGCTGGATCCACTGCTTCAGGCGATGGCCGAGCGCGCCGTCCGCGAGGCCCTCGGCGGGCCGGCGGCCGGGCTCGACATCGGCCAGGCGGCGCTGGTGGCGATGGCGCCGGACGGCGCCGTGCGGGCCATGGTAGGCGGCCGCGACTATGGCGACAGCCAGTTCAACCGAGCCACCCAGGCGTTGCGCCAGCCGGGGTCGGCATTCAAGCCCATCGTCTTCCTGGCCGGCCTCGAGGCCGGGCTGACGCCGGACAGCCGCCTGATGGACGCCCCCATCACCATCGACGGCTGGACCCCCGGCAACTTCGACGACCGCTTCATGGGCGAGGTGTCGATGACCCAGGCGCTGGCCCGTTCGCTCAACACCGTTTCGGTCAGGGTCGCCCAGCGGGCCGGCCCGTCGGCGGTGGTCGCCACGGCTCGGCGACTCGGCATCACCAGTCCATTGCAGCCGACCCTCGACCTGGCGCTCGGCACCGGCGAGGTGACGCTCACCGAACTGACGTCGGCTTTTGCGGCGTTCGCCAACGGCGGTCGCGGGGTGTGGTCCTATGGCATCCGCGAGATCAGGGACAGCCGCGGCGCCGTGCTCTATCGGCGGGCCGGTTCGGGGCCGGGTCCGGTAACCTCCGCCGCCCACGTGGCGGCCATGAACCGCATGCTGGAGCGGGTGCTGACCGAGGGCACCGGCAAGGCGGCGGCGCTCGACCGCCCGGCCGCCGGCAAGACCGGTACCAGCCAGAACTTCCGTGACGCCTGGTTCGTCGGCTACACGCCCCAGTTGGTGGCCGGCGTATGGATGGGCAACGACAATGGCGCGCCGATGCGCAAGGTTTCCGGCAGCGGACTGCCGGCCAAAGTCTGGCAGGCCTTCATGACCGCCGCTCACAGGGACGTTCCCGTCCACATGCTGCCCGACGGCGGTGGCGAGCCGGCGCCGTCGGCACCCCAGGACGGCTTCTGGAGCCGCCTGCTCTCCACCCTCGGCATCCAGGGTTGAGGCCGGTTTTAAATGGCGCAGCCCTTCCACGGCACGAAAGCGGGCACCCGGCGGCGGTAGTCGGCGTAAGCGGGGCCATAAAGGGTGAGCAGCCAGCGTTCCTCAAAGAGGGCGCCGATCACCAGATAGAGCGACCCCCAAACGGCGGTTGCCAGATTAAATTCGCCGCCGATGCGCCCCCACAGGATCAGGAAGCCCGCGCTATAGACCGGATGGCGCACGAAGCGGTGCAGGCCGTCGGTGCGTAGCGGCTCGTCCTCGGGCGCCGCGAGGCCTCGCCGATGGTTGCGGATCTGGCTCAAGCCACCCATGCGCCCCAGGTCGTAGCCGGTGAGCGCCACGGCCATAAGAAGCCAGCCGGCGATCTCGATGGCCAGCAACAGGTCCCGCGTCCAGCCTGGAAGGCCGAAGGCACCGGCACCCGCCAAGGCAAACCAGCCGACGCCCCACACGAAGGTCAGATGGACGACCGCCAGCCCGTTGTAGGCGAGCCGGTACCATGGACCAAGCAGCGGGCGCAATCGGTCCTTGACGGGGGAACGGGCGAGCAGCGAATGGAGGGCGCCGAAGGAAAGCCAGGCCAGGGTGTAGGCCAGGTGGCCGGCCAGCGGCGTCACGATGGCGACGCCGCTTTGCCGTTCATGCGGGCGATGGTGGCTGTCGTGCTGTGGCCAGGCTCCAGCTCGATCAGCAGCACGCGCCCCCCGTTGGCCCTGACGACGTCGGCGCCGACCACGGTTTCCACCGTGTAGTCGGCTCCCTTGGCCAGGACGTCGGGGCGGATCGCCTCGATAAGGGTCAAGGGCGTGTCCTCGCCGAAGATCACCACCAGGTCGACCGAGGCCAGCGAGGCCAGCACGGCGGCGCGCGCCGCCTCGGTCTGAACCGGGCGTTCCGGGCCCTTGAGGCGGCCCACCGAGGCGTCGCTGTTGAGCCCGACCACCAGCCGGTCGCAGGCCGCCCGCGCCTTGGCGAGCAGAGCCACGTGGCCGGGATGCAGCAGGTCGAAGCAGCCGTTGGTGAAGCCCACCTTGCGGCCGGTGCGCCGCCATACGGCGATGCGATCGAGGGCCTGGGGCAGGGTGAGCACCTTGGCCTCGGCGCTGGTGAGATCCTGGCGATGCAGGGCGGCGATGACCTCGGCGGAATAGGCGGCGGCGGTGCCGACCTTGCCGACCACGATGCCGGCGGCGACGTTGGCGAGGCGCGCCGCCTTCGCCAGGTCGGCGCCGGATGCCAGCGCGGCGGCGACGGTGGCGATCACGGTGTCACCGGCGCCCGACACGTCGAACACCTCGCGCGCCTCGGTCGGCAGGTGATGGGCGTCGCCGGCGAAGACCAGGGTCATGCCGTCGCGGCTGCGGGTGGCCAGCACGGCGTCAACGCCGCAGCCGGCGATCAGGGTGCGGGCGGCGGTAACGATGTCGGCGTCGGTGGCGGCGGGCATGCCGGTGGCCTGGGCCAGTTCGGCGCGGTTCGGGGTCAGCAGATAGGCGCCGCGATAACGGCTGTAGTCGGTGCCCTTGGGATCGACGATGACCCGCCGGCCGGCCTCGCGGGCGGCGGCGATGACGCGCGCCGCGAGGTCGCCACCCAACACGCCCTTGCCGTAATCGGACAATACCACCAGGTCGCACTCGCCAAGCGACCGGTGAACGGCGGTGAGTACGGCATCGGCGGCTGCCGCCGACAGCGGCGCCGTGTCCTCGCGGTCGGCTCGCAGCATCTGTTGGGCGCCGGCCACGAAGCGGGTCTTGATCGAGGTCCGCCTTCCCGCCTCGACCACCAGGTCCGGGGCTACGCTTGGATGCTCGGCCAGGAGCGCGCGTACCTCGCGGCCGGCCTCGTCGTCGCCGATGGCGCCCACGAAGCGGCAGGACGCGCCCAGCGCCGCCAGGTTGCGCAACACGTTGCCGGCGCCGCCCAGCATCGCCGTCTCGGCCTCCACCCGCAGCACCGGGATGGGGGCTTCCGGCGAGATGCGCTCGACCGTGCCGGCGATGAAACGGTCCAGCATGATGTCGCCGACGCAAAGCACGCGGGCAGCGCCGAACGCCTCGACCAAGGGGATAAGCAGGGCGCGATCGGTCATAGCAGCCCCAGTTCCCGCTCCAGGGCTCCGCACAACATGTGGCCCAGCGTGATGTGCATTTCCTGGATGCGCGCGGTCTCGGTGGCCGGCACGCACAGGAAGGGGTCGGCCAGCGCGCGCATGGCGCCGCCGTCGCGCCCGCCGAAGCCGGCGGCGACGGCGCCCAACGCGCGGGCCGTCTTAAGCGCGTTGTTCACGTTGGCGCTGTTGCCCGAAGTCGAAAAACCGATGGCGACGTCGCCGGCCCGGCACAGCGCCTCGATCTGGCGCGAAAACAGCGCCTCGAAACCGAAATCGTTGCCGATGGCGGTCAAGGCCGAGGTATCGGTGGTCAGCGCCAGGCCGGCGATCGGCGCGCGGTCCTGCTGATAGCGCACCGCCAGCTCGGTGGCCAGGTGCTGGGCGTCGGCGGCGCTGCCGCCGTTGCCGAAGAAAAGGATCTTGCCGCCGCGCCGGATCGATTCGGCGCAGACCCCGATCAGCCGGGTGAAGGGTTCAAGCAGGGCTTGGCGGGTGGCCTCCAGGGTACGCTGGTGGCTGTCCAGCTCGGCTACGAAGTACGCCTCCAGGTCGATGCCTGTCCGTGCCGTCACGCCAGTCCTCCTCGCCACCGGTTCAAGAGCCGGCCCTCTTTTACCCCGATTTCGGGCGGCGATGCAAAGCGAGAGCGCGCTTTCAGGTGCCGGCGAGATGGAGCACCAGGCGGCGCTGGTGCGACCCCCGACGGTGCTCGAACAGGTAGATGCCCTGCCAGGTGCCGAGTGCCAGCTGCCTGCCGCTCACCGGCACACTCAGCGACACGGCGGTCAGCGCGGCGCGGATGTGGGCCGGCATGTCGTCGGGTCCCTCGATGGTGTGGCGATAGAGTGCCGGGTCCTCGCTGACCAAGCGCTTGAAGAAGGTTTCGATGTCGGCTTTCACGTCGGGGTCGGCGTTTTCCTGGATGGTCAGGCTGGCCGAAGTGTGCTGGCAGAAGACGGTCAGCAGGCCGCTCGCGATGTCCTGGCCGGCCACCCAGCCGGCGATCTCGGCGGTGACCTCTTGGAGGCCCTGGCCGGGGGTACGAACGGTGATCGTCTGCTGTGCTTGCCTCATGGCGTCTCGTCGAGAATGCGGAAATCGAACTCCCGTTTGTCGCTGGCGAACACGTCGTAGCGCAAGACCTTGTCGATGCGGTTGTCCGGCGTGAAGGTCAGTACTTTCGGCCGGACTTCCGGCAGCGCCTTGGTCTCGATGTAATCGGAAGCGACGATGATCACCTCGTCGCCGACCTGGCAGGTGCGGGCCGCCGCGCCGTTGAGCACGCAGCAGCGCGAACCCGCCTCGCCGAAGATGACGTAGGTCGAAAGCCTGGCACCCGAATGCTTGTTCCAGATCTCGACGAATTCGAGCGGGTAGATCCCCGCCGCATCGCACTGCTCGGGGTCGAGCGTGATGGAACCGTGATAATCGAGGTCGGCGCCGGTCACCCGGATTCCGTGGAGTTTGGCTCGGACGACTTTCAACACGGAGGCGTTTCCTTGGTCAAGAGGGAAGTGGGGGCCGCCTGCCGGCGGCGCCGGCTGTGATATACGCCGATGGCCGGCGGAATCAACGTCCCGTTGCCGACGGCGGCTGTGGGGCGGAGGCATGGCGGTGCGGCCAGGTCAGGGTCAGGAAGGCGACCAGGCCGCTGGCGCCAAGCCCCGTCATCACCAGGCCGAGCGGCAGCTGAGAGCCGGTGTGCGGCAGGTAACCGGCAGTCAGGCTGGCCAAGGCGCCCACTCCCATCTGGGCAAAGCCCAGCAGCGCCGAGGCGGCGCCCGCCATGCGCGGGAAGGGGGCCATGGCGCCGGCCATGGCATTGGGCATGACGATTCCCATGCCGAGCAGGAAGACGGCGATTGAGGCCAGGATGGGGATCACCTCGAAACGGCCGGCCCAGCCGCCGGCGGCCATGGCGACGCCGCCGGCCAGGGCCAGAAGGGTGCCGATCAATACCATGCGATCGACGCCAAGCCGCAAGGTCAGCACGCCGGCCGACAGGTTGCCGGCCAGGGTGCCGACGGTCGGCAGCGCCACCAGCAGGCCGTAATGAGCGGGCGACAGGCGAAGCCCGTCGATCAGCAGGAACGGCGAAGCCGTGACGAAGGCCATCAGGCCGCCGAACACCAGAGAGAGCGACAGCATGTAGCCGATGTAGACCGGGCTTTTCAGCAGGGTGGCGAAATTGCGGGCCATGGCCACCGGGTTCAGCGCGTGGGGGTCGGGGTGGCGGTTGGTTTCGGCCAGCATGGTCCAGGTGGCGGCGCCGATGACGAGACCGACCAGGGCCAGGAAGGTGAAGCTGGAGCGCCAGCCGAACCAAACCTGCAGATAGCCGCCGATGATCGGCGAGATGGCCGGCGACACCGAGAAGGCGACGCCGATGAAGGCCAGCGCCTGGGCGGCCCGCTCGCGGCCGTAGACGTCGCGCACCACGGCGCGGCCGACCACGGCGCCGGCGCACGCCCCCATCGACTGGAAGAAGCGGCCGACGAGCAGCACGCCGATGGTTGGCGCCAGCGCGCAGGCCAAACTGGCAGCCACGAAGATGATCGCGCCGGCCATCAGCACGCGGTGCCGGCCGAAGCGGTCGGAGAGTGGGCCGAACACCATCTGGGAGACGGCGAATCCCGCCAGGAAGACGGTCAGCGTGAGGCTTACAAGTCCGGGCGTCGTATCGAGCGCGGCGACCAGCGAGGGCATCGACGGCGCGTAGATGGCCGTCGCTATCTGGCCCATGGCGATCATCGCCGTCAGCAGGCCGCCGACAGCGATGGACGCGGGATCGGGTTTGGTGCGCGGCCAGGCCATGGCGCTTTATAGGCGGGATGGCGGCCGCCGGGCAAAGGCGATCAACGCGGCATCTATGCCTTTTTCGTTTTTTCGAGGTCGAGCAGGCGACGTTTGCGCTCTATGCCCCAGCGGTAGCCGGTGAGCGTTCCGTCCCCGCCTACTGCCCGATGGCAGGGCACGACAAGGGCCACCGGGTTAAGGCCGCAGGCCCGTCCGACGGCGCGGGCCGCCGCCGGCCGGCCGAGGTCGGCGGCAATCGCCCCATAGGTACGGGTCTCGCCGCGCGGGATGGCGGCCAGGGCCCGCCACACCTGCCACTGGAAGGCGGTGGCGCGCACGTCGAGCGGCAGGTCGAGTCGCGCCAGGCGGCCGGCCAGATGGTCGAGCACGGCGGCGAGGTGGGTACGAAGCGCGCCGTCGTCGCGGTGGATCGCGGCGGCCGGGAAGTCGCGGCGCAGTTCGGCCTCCAGCGCGTCGTCGGCGTCTCCCAGGCAGACGGCGCACACCCCCCTGTCCGTCGCCGCCACCAGCAGGCGGCCGAGCGGCGAGGAGGCCAAGCTGAAGGCAATCGTCGCCCCCGCGCCCCCCTTGGCATAGGAGGCCGGCGTCATGCCGAGATGGGCGTTCGATTTTTCATAAAGCCGGCTGGAGGAGCCGTAACCGGCGTCATAGAGCGCCGCCGTCACCGGCACGCCCTGGCGCAGGCCGGCGGTGAAGCGCTCCCGTCTCCGGGCCTCGGCGTAGCGGCGGGGCGACAGGCCGGTGGCCCGGGTGAAGACGCGTTGCAGGTGATGCGGGCTGACGCCGGTGGCGGCGGCCAGGGCATCCAGCGTCGGGATGGTTTCCTCGGCCTCCGCGATGGCCTTGCACACCGCTTCGACAATCCGCCGCTCGGGGTCGGCCCCGGTAGGCTCTTCCGGCCGGCAGCGCCGGCAGGCCCGGAAGCCGGCGGCGACGGCGGCGGGGGCGTCGTCGAAGAAGCGCACCTTGTCGCGCTTGGGTCGCCGGCTCGGGCAGGAGGGCCGACAGAAGACGCCGGTCGAGGCGACGGCATAGACAAAGGCGCCGTCCAAGGCGGCGTCGCGGGCGGCGACGGCCTGCCAGCGCTCGGCATCGGTCGTCGCGAGAGGGGATGGGTTCTGGCTCATGACCCTCAATCTAGGCCGCCGGACGGAAAAATCTATCCGAACCCTGCGCTCGAACTGCCTAGCCGAAACGGTGCAGCGCCTCGCCGTGGCGATTGAGCCAAGCGCGGGCCCGATCGCTTTCCTTCGTCAGCGTCGCCACAGTCTTCCAGAAGCGCGGGCTGTGGTCACGCACCGCCAGATGGGCGATCTCGTGGGCGACCACATAGTCGACGACGAAGGGCGGCGCCAGCATCAACCGCCAGCAGAAGGAGAGGTTGCCGTTGGCCGAACAAGATCCCCAGCGCGTGCGGGTATCGCGCACGGTGACCTTGCCCATTCGGCGGCCCAGGGCTTCGGCCTTGATCCGGGCGCGCGCGGCAAACTCGCGACGGGCTTCCGCCTTCAGCCAGTCGGTCAGGCGGCGAGGCAGGTG
The DNA here is from genome assembly GCA_014859895.1 of Rhodospirillales bacterium. GTDB lineage: Bacteria > Pseudomonadota > Alphaproteobacteria > Rhodospirillales > Shumkoniaceae > Shumkonia. The sequence continues at coordinate 38,084 of JACZKS010000008.1, read as the reverse complement.
TTCGGGGCGACCGGTGACGATCAGGGCGTCCCCCTCGCGGCGGACCACGCCGCGTCCTTCGGGGTGGTGGCGGACGGTGAGTTCGGCGCCCAACAAAGGCACCGTCGCGCCGTCGGCAAGGACGGAGCGTGGCGGCAGTGCCTCGAGCCGGCCGATCAGCCATCCGGCTTTGCGCCGCACCATGTCCACCCCCGCGTCGGCCGGCGTCGAGTCCGGCAGGGTGACGACGGCGCCGCCAGCCACCGGATCGACCCTCAGCGTCATCCGCCGGGCCCGCGGATGGTGGCGGATGCACAACGGCACATCCCGCCCGTCAAGCTCGACGACGGTGCGCTCCTCGCGGATGGGCTTGGGCTTGCGCCGCGCCCTTCGGAAAAAGCTCAGGCCGGCCATGTGACGATGTAGTCCTCGAGATCGATGGCCCGGCGCTCCGGCACCGCCCGCCCGCGCACCGAGATGCCGGCGTAATGGACGCTGTCGGGATCGCCCGACACCAGCGGATGCCAGACCGGCAGATCCTTGCCTTCGGCCAGCAGACGATAGGCGCAGGTGGAGGGCATCCAGTGCAGGCGGGCGACGTTTTCAGGCGTCAGCGTGATGCAGTCGGGCACGAAGGTGCTGCGCTTGGCGTACTTGGTGCACCGGCAGGTTTCGTGGTCGAGCAGCCGGCAGGCGACATTGGTGTAGGCGATTTCGCCGGTATCCTCGTCTTCCAGCTTGGCCAGACAGCAGCGGGCACAGCCGTCGCAGAGGGATTCCCACTCTTCGCGGGTCATCTCGGTCAGGGTCTTGCGCTTCCAGAAGGGGACGTCGGTCATGGCTCAAAGGGTCTCGCGGATACGGGCGGCGATGGCCGCCGCCGGGGTTTCCAGGGTGAAATGGGCGCGGAAACGACCGTCCCGTCCCATCAGATAGATAATCGCTGTGTGGTCCATCAGGTAGTCCTCGTCGTCGCCACCCTTGCCGGGCAGGCGGACGAAATGGATCTGATAGGCTCGGGCGGCCGCGCCCACCTGCTCGGCGGTGCCGGTCAGGCCGACCAGGCGGGGATGGAAGTGGCCGACGTACATCTTCATTTGCTCGGGCGTATCGCGGGCCGGGTCGAGTGTGATGAACAGCGGCACCACCAGGCGGCCATCGGCATCCAGAAGGCCGATGGCCTGGGTCATCGCCGTCAGCGCGGTCGGGCAGAGGTCCGGACAGTAGGTGTAGCCGAAGTAGACGAGCAGCAGCTTGCCCGCGAAGTCCTTCTCCGTCACCGCCTGGCCGGTGTGGTCGATCAGGCTGAACGGACCGCCGATGGCCACCAGGTCGGCCGTTGCCAGGGGGGGCCGCTCGGGCGGCCAGACCTGCCGGTAAACGCCGAAGCCGGCGAGGGTAGCGAGGGCGGCGAGCGCGAGGCCGGCCGGCGCCATCCACAGCGGAAATTTTCGACGTGCCTTGCTCATCGCCTGACGTCAACCCGGCCGTACCAACGCCCCCCGCACGGTACGCCAGTTTCACCGGGTCGTCACGCGTCGCCGGGCGAAAGGCGTTTTTCGCGCGCAACGGACAAGCGGGCTTGATTTCACCGGAAAGAAGGTGGAAACCGGGGGCCGGGCGGGTCACCGCCGATCCCGGAAGAAACGCCAGAAAGAGAGAAAACGATGAGCAAAGACTTCCCCCAGATGGCCAAGGATTTGAGCCGTGCCATCGGCGTCCTGCGCAAGGGCGCGACCGAACCTCTGCAGGGGTTCTCGGCCCTCGCCAAGGCGGCTACCAAGGCCGGCACCCTTGATCCCAAGACCAAGGAACTGATCGCCACCGCCATCGGCATCGCGGTGCGCTGCGACGGCTGCATCGCCTTCCACGTCAAGGCGGCCCGCGAGCTGGGCGCCAGCCGCGAGGAGATGGTGGAAACCATCGCCATGGCCATCTACATGGGCGGCGGCCCGTCGCTCATTTACGGGGCGATGACGCTTGAAGCCTGGGATCAGTTCGAGGCGGCCGGCGCCGGCGACTGAGCGGCCCGCCGTCGCTCCAACGAAAAACCCCGGGAGGCGATCTCCCGGGGTTTCGTTTCAGGCGCTCCGGTAACCCTAGCGGCGCTGGCCGAAAAGGTGCAGGAGCATCATGAAGAGGTTGATGAAGTCGAGGTAGAGCGTCACCGCCCCCATGATCGCCTTCTTGGTGGCGACCTCGGCCCCATCCGATTCCAGGTACAGCAGCTTGATCTTCTGGGTGTCGTAGGCGGTAAGGCCGACGAACACCAGCACGCCGACGACCGAAATGACGAAGTGCAGCGCCGTGCTCTGCAGGAACAGGTTGACCAGCGAGGCGATGATGATGCCGATCAGGCCCATAAACAGGAACGAGCCGACGCCGGTCAGGTCGCGCTTCGTGGTGTAGCCGTAAAGGCTCATCCCCGCGAAGGTGCCGGCGGTGATGAAAAAGACCCTGGCGATGGACGCCCCGGTGAAGGCCAGGAAGATGTTGGCCAGCGAAAGCCCCATGACCGCCGAGAATGCCCAGAACACCGTCTGCATCGTCGAGGCCTGCATGCGCTGGACGCCGAACGACAGCACCAGGATGAAGGCCAGCGGCGACAGCATGACGATCCAGGCCAGCGGCGTTGCCTGTACGGCGCCATTGGGGCCGACCGCGTAAAGCAGGTTCAGCACGGCCGGCGTGCTTGCCGTCAGATAGGCGATGATGCCGGTCAGCGCCAGGCCCGACGCCATGTAGTTGTAGACCCGCAGCATGTATTCACGCAGGCCTACATCGATCTGCGCGGCATCGGCCTGGGCGCGCGTCATCGTCGCGGTGCGCAACTCAAACCGTTTATCGGGTCCGAATGCCATGGATGGTTCCCTTTCTACTCTCACAACGCAAACCACGTGCCGCTAATATGGCACGAAACCGCGTTAATTCAAGGGATTCCGGGCTTCGGCGGAGGTCGCGCGAGATTAAATTTTTGTCATCATTCGTTGCGCAGATAGGGCGCCGCCTTCTGACCCAAGGCCCGCCAGGTGCCGGCAAAACCGACCGCCAGCGTCACCAGAAGGCCGGCCCCGAGGGTGGCCGCCATGGCGCCCGGCAGCAGGACCCACGGGCTCTCCATCAGGAACACGATGACCGCCCAGGCGGTGACCCCCCCGATGACGGCGGCGATGGCGCCGGTGGCCAGGCCAAGGATTCCATATTCGAGGACGAAAGCCTTGAGCACCCGCTGCCGCGTCGCCCCCAACACCTTGAAGACGATCGAATCGTAGAGCCGCCGCCGGCGCGCCGCCGCCACGGCGCCGGCCAGCACCAGCACCCCGGCCACGATGGTCACCGAGGCGGCCGCCCTGACCGCGCCGCCGACCCCGGCCAGGATGCGCGCCACCGCTTCCAGGGCGTCGCGCACGCGGATGGTCGAGATGTTGGCGAAGCGCTCGGTCACCGTCTTCTCGATGGCGGCGTCGGCGCCCGGCGGCGCGTGAATGGCGCCGATGAAGGACTGCGGCGCCCCTTCCAGGGTCCCTGGCGCGAAGATGACGGCGAAGTCAAAGCGCAGCGAGCGCCAGTCGATCTCGCGTAGCGCCACAATCCGGGCCTCGATCTCGCGGCCCAGCACGTTGAAGGTCAGCGTGTCGCCGAGGCCGACGCCGAACCCGCGGGCGATGGCGGCGTCGAGCGAGATGAGCGGCGGCCCGGCGTAGTCGACCGGCCACCATTCCCCGGCGACGATCTCCGAATCCTCGCTGGGCTCGGCGGCGTAGGTCAGCGCCCGATCGCCGCGCACCGCCCAGGCGACGTCCGGCGCGATGGTGACCTGCTCGACCGGCACCCCGGCGATTTTCACGATGCGCCCGCGCAAGGTTGGCACCCGGCGATAGTTGCCGGCCTCCGGTACGGCGGCGACGGTCTCGTCGAAGGCGGCCACCTGGTCGGGCTGAATGTCGATGAAGAAGAGGGCGGGTGCCTCCTTGGGCAGGCGATCGCCGATCTGGCGGCTGAGGTTGCCCTGGATCAGCACCACGGCGACCAGCACGGCCAAACCGAGGCCGAGCGAGACGACGACGCTGGGCGTCGATGCGCCCGGACGGTGCAGGTTGGCCAGCGCCAGGCGCCATTCGGCGCCGGACGGCCGGGCGACGCGGGCCGAAAGGCGCATGATCAGGGTGGCGGCGCCGCGCAACACGGTGAAGGCCACCAGCGAGCCGCCGACGAACCACAGGGCGGCGCGGGTATCGCCGGATCCGGCCACGGTGAGTGCGGCCAGCCCGGCGATGCCCGCCGCGACGAGGGCGACGTAGCGGGCGCGCGGCCGGCCGTCGAGCGGCGCCACGAAGGCGCGAAACAGGTTGGCGGCGGGCACGTCGCGGGCCCGGGCCAGCGGCCACAGCGCGAAGGTGGCTGCGGTCAGCAGGCCGAAGGCCGCCGCCCACATCAGGGGAATGGGATAGAGCCCGAGGCGCGGCGGCACCGGCAACAAGCCGGCCAGCGGCGCCGCGACGGCGATGGGCGCCACGCCGCCAAGCAGGAGGCCGAGGACGACGCCCGCGCAGGCCAAGCCCATGATCTGAATCAGGTAAACGGAAAACACCAGCTGTCCCGAGGCGCCCAGGCATTTCAGCGTAGCGATGGTGGCGGTGCGGCCATCCAGGTAGCTCTTCACCCCGTTGCCGATGCCGATGCCGCCGATCAGGAGCGCGGTCAGGCCGACGAAGGTGAGGAAAAGCGTCATGCGGTCGATGAAGCGCCGCACCCCCGGCGCCGCGTCGTCGAGGCTGCGGATTCGCCAGCCGGCGTCGGGGAAGGCAGCCGACGCCGCCTCGCCCCAGGCCTCGGGGTCGACGCCGGCGGGCAGCGCAAGGCGGTAGTGGTAGGCGATCTGACTGCCCGGCTGCACCAGGCCGGTGTCGGGGAGCGCCGCCTCGGCGATCAGGGCGCGCGGCCCGAAGCTCAGCATGCTGGCCACGCGGTCTGGCTCGCGCACGACGGTGGCGCGCACGGCGAATTCGGCGTCCCCGATGCGAAGCCGGGCTCCTGGTTCGACCCCCAGTTTGGTCAGCAGGTTGGCGTCGACGACGACGCCCCAGGCGCCGTCCCGTTTCTCCAACAGGGAGGCGAGCGGGGCCTCGGGCTTGGTGGCCAAGGCGCCGACCAGCGGATAGGCCCTGTCCACCGCCTTCAGTTCGACCAGGGCGCGACTGTCGACGCCGGCCTCCGGCCGAGCCATGGCGCGCATCTGGACGACGGCGGAAAGCGCCCCGGCCCCGGCCTTCAGGTAGGCCATCTGTGCGGCGTCGGCCGGGGTCTGCTGGACCCTGACGTCGATGTCGCCGCCCAGCAGGCTGCGGCCGTCGGCGGCGAGCCCGGCCACCACCGACTGGTTCAGCGAGCCGACCGCGGCGATGGCGGCGACGCCCAGCGTCAGGCAGGCGATGAAGACGCTGAATCCCTTGAGGCCACCCCTCAGTTCTCGGCGGGCCAGCCGGAAGGCGAGGCCGAAGCCGTTCATGGGTGCACCTGGGCCGCCGCGCGCGGCGCCGGCACGCTCTCGTCGCCGGCGATGCGGCCGTCCGCCAAATGGATAACGCGGGTGCAGCGCGACGCCAGCTCGGGTTCATGGGTGACCAGCATGAGCGTGGTGTTGCAGCGCCTCTGAAGGTCGAACAGAGCCTCCATCACCGAATCGCCGGTCGCGCGATCGAGGTTGCCGGTCGGCTCGTCGGCCAGCAGGATGGCTGGCTCGGCGACGAAGGCGCGGGCCAGGGCGACGCGCTGCTGTTCGCCGCCGGAAAGCTGGCTCGGATAGTGGGTCACGCGATGGCCGAGGCCGACCCTCTCCAGGTTGGCGTGGGCCACCTCGAAGGCATCGGGACGGCCGGCGAATTCCAGCGGGATCGCCACGTTTTCCAGCGCCGTCATGGTCGGAACCAGGTGGAAGTTCTGGAAGACAATCCCGATATGATCGCGTCTGAAGAGGGCCAGCCCATCCTCGTCCAGGGCCGTCAGGTCGACGCCGGCGGCATGGACGCGGCCCTTGGTTGGCCGTTCCAGACCGGCGATGACCATCAGCATGCTGGTCTTGCCCGACCCCGAGGGGCCGATGACGCCAACCGTCTCGCCGGTGCCGATAACGAGGTCGAGGCCGCGCAGGATGTTGACCTGGCCGGCGGCGCTGGCCAGTGTGAGATGGACGTCATCGAGGCGGAGGGCAGCTTCGGGCGTCGATTCGTGATGGGACATTGAGGCTCCAGGGTATGATGATTTTTGGTCGACTTCCCCGTAGCATCCGATATGGCGTGGTGGCCGGGCTTGTCAACCTGACGGTGCTGGGCGGCCTTGCGCCGGCCGACGCCGCACCGCCGCGCATCGTGGTGCTCGGCGACAGTTTGACCTCCGGCTACGGACTGGCCGGCGACGACGCCTTCCCGGTCCGTCTCGAGGTTGCGCTGAAAGCCGCCGGCATCGACGCCCGGGTGACCAATGCCGGGGTATCGGGCGACACCACCGCGGCCGGCCTCCGGCGCCTCGACTGGGCGCTGGCCGCCGGTCCCGACGGGACCCCCAACGCGCTGATCGTCGAACTGGGGGCCAATGACGCCCTGCGCGGTCTCGACCCCAAAAAAACCGAAGCCAACCTCGACGCCATCGTTACCCGGGCCAAGGCCCAGGGCCTCAAGGTCCTGCTCACGGGCATGAAGGCCCCGCCCAATTTCGGCCGCGACTATGCTGGCGAATTCGAGGCCATTTTTCCCAGGCTGGCGGCCCGCCACGATGTCCCCCTCTATCCCTTCTTTCTCGACGGCATAGCGGCGGATAAGGCCTTCAACCTGCCCGACGGCATCCATCCCAACCCGGCCGGCGTCGCCGTCATCGTCGAGCGCATCCTGCCCTACGTCAAACGCCTGATTGGCGACCCTTGACGGTCGGCCGGCCGTCGTCACGGTTTCGGCACGCCGTCCGGTTGCGCTATGATGCCGGTCGGAAAGGACGAAAGCATGGAGGATAGCCCACCGATGCCCCCCTTCAAGGTCGCCCATGCCGCAGCCGACGACTGGGCGCACGCCGTCAAGGCCTGTGCCGACGCGCTGGGCGACGCCGCGAAGGAGGCGACGTTGGGCTTCGTCTACGCCACCGACGTGCTGGCCAGCGACCTGCCCAGTATCCTCACCTATCTGCGCCAGAAGACCGGGGTCGAGCATTGGGTCGGCACCGTCGCCATGGGGATCTGCGCCGACGGCACCGAATACTTCGACCGTCCGGCGGTGGTGGCGATGCTGGCGACGCTGCCGGCCGATAGCTTCTGCGTCTTCCCGTCGCTGACCGCCGGGCTGCGCCAGTTGGGTGAGGCGCAGCGGGCATGGATCGCCCGCACTTCGCCGGTCCTGGGCCTGGTGCATGCCGATCCCGCCTGCGAGGATCTGGCCGGGCTGATCGACGAGGTGGCGCAAGCCAGCGCCGACTTCCTGGTCGGCGGCCTTACCTCGTCGCGCGAGGCACCCCACCAGGTGGCCGGACGGGTCACCGGCGGCGGCGTCTCCGGCGTTCTTTTCGCGCCCACGCTTCCCGTCGTCACCGGGTTGAGCCAGGGCTGCTCGCCGGTCGGCGACAGCCACGAAATCTCGGACTGCCTGGACAACGTGCTGATCGGTCTCGACGGCCAGCGGGCGTTGGACGTGCTGAAAGCCGACATCGGCCCGGATCTCGCCTCCGATCTCTCGAAGGCGGCCGGCTACATCCATGCCGCCCTGCCGATCGCCGGCTCGGACACCGGCGATTACCTGGTCCGCAATTTGCTTGGCATCGATCCGGCGCGCGGCTGGCTGGCCATTGGTGAACAAGTGGAACCCGGCGATCGGATGATGTTCGTCAAGCGCGACCCCGTCAGCGCCGCTGACGACCTCCGGCGCATGCTGGAGCGCCTGAAAAGCCGCCTGGAACGGCCGCCCCGGGGCGGCGTCTACATCTCTTGCATCGCCCGCGGTCCCAACATGTTCGGCGATGCCGGGGGCGAGACAAAGCTGATCCGCAGCGTGCTGGGTGATATTCCACTGGTCGGCTTCTATGCCAACGGGGAAATCTCCTTCAACCGCCTCTACGCCTACACCGGCGTGCTGACGCTGTTTCTGTAGGCGAGCGGCCCGCCGTTATCGAGCCCGCCATGCGCCTTTTCGTCGGCATCCCGCTCCCCGCAGACATCCGCGACCGCCTGGCCCTGCTGGCCGGCGGCCTGCCGGGCGCGCGCTGGGTGCGCCCCGAGAGCCTGCACGTCACGCTACGCTTCATCGGCGAAGTCGACGAGGGGCAGGCCGAGGACATCGACGCGGCGTTGGCGGCCGTCCGCGCGCCCGCCTTCCCCTTGATCATCGCCGGCGTCGGCTGCTTCGATCGCGGCCGCCAGGTTCACACCGTGTGGGCCGGAGTCGATGCCGGACCTGCCATCGGCCACCTCTACGAGAAGGTGGAATCGGCCGTGGTGCGCTGCGGGCTTGAGCCCGAGCGGCGCAACTTCAAGGCGCACGTGACGCTGGCCCGTCTGCGGGGCACCCCGGTCAGCCGGGTCGGCGAATACATGCAGACCCGACAGGGCATTTTCGGCGGCCCGATCACCGCCGATCGCTTCACGCTGTTTCGCAGCCACCTGGGCAGCGAAGGCGCGCTTTACGAAGCTCTGGTCGACTATCCGCTCGACGGCGCCACGGCCTGAAGCAGACCCGGCAACTCGGCCATGTCGTCGAACACCCGGACGGCGCCGGCGGCCGTGAGCATGGCGCCGTAGCCGTCGCCGGCGTGGCCGCCGCCGGCAAAACCCAACACCGGCATGCCGGCCGCGCGGGCCGCCACGACCCCGGCCGTGCTGTCCTCGACGACCATGCAGCGGGCGGCCTCGGCGCCCATCGCGGCGGCGGCGAACAGGAAAAGATCGGGTGCCGGCTTGCCGCGCTTGACCATGTGGGCGCTGAAAAGATGCGGCTCGAAAAAGTCGAGCAGCCCGGTGATCGTCAGCGAATGGCGGATTTTCTCGGGCGCCCCCGACGAGGCCACGCATTTTGCGGTGGGGATTCGTGCCAGCGCCTCGGCGATCCCCGGCACCGCCTTCAGTTCGCGAGCGAACACCGCAAGGTCGTTGGCCCTGATCCGGTCTTCGAAGTCGGCCGGCAGTGCTCGGCCTCCCACGGCCTCGACCATTTCGATGACGGAACGGATGCTGATGCCGGTATAGCGATCCCGGCACTCGGCCGCCGTCACCATGTAGCCCTGGGCGGATAGGGCCTCGGCGAGCAGGCGGCTGGCCAAAAGCTCGCTGTCGACCAGCACGCCGTCGCAGTCGAAGATGACGAGATCGGGCTTGGCGGCGGCATCCATGTCAGCACCCGTAGCGGCTGAGCGTACGTTCGACGGCGGCCACATAGGAGCCGCCGAACAGACGTACGTGAACCAAGAGCGGATAGAGATTGTAAAGCTCGCGCCGTTCCTCGTGAAAGCCGGGCCTAAGGGGTTGAAGCTGGCCATAGCGGGCGAAGAAGGGCGGACCGAAGGTGCCGAACAGCGTGCCGAAGGCCAGCTCGATCTCGGGGGCGCCGTAATAGATGGCGGGGTCGATGACACCGACCACGCGGCCGTGCTGGGCCAGGATGTTGCCGCCCCACAGGTCGCCGTGCAACAGGGCGGGGTGGGCCGGCTCCTCGATCCAACGCTCCAGGCGGCCGGCCAGTGTTTCGATGCGATCCATGAGGTTGGCGGGCAGCCGCTTGGCCCGCAGCGCTTCGCGGCCCATGTGGAGCAGCCGCTGGTCGCGGAAGAAGTCGAGCCAGCGCTCGGTCGGCGGATTGGGCTGCGCCAAGCCGCCGATCCGGGTATCGCGCTCGAAGCCGAAGGCGTCCCCCCGGATGGTGTGCAGGGCGGCCAGCAGCTCGGCGGCGTGGGCCTGGGCGCCGTCGTCGAGGCGGCCGCCCGCCGGGATGTAATCCATTAGCAGCAGGACGTCATCGGCGTGGAGCACGACAGGCACCGGCAGCTCGGAAAGCTCGGCCAGCCGGCGCAGCATGTAACCCTCGACGGCAAGTCCGCTTGCCGGTCCGCCTGTCTTGGCGACCACGGTCCGGCCGTCGGCCAGGTGGACGCGGTAGACCTCGCCGACGGAGCCGCCTGCCAGCGGTTCGACGCGCTGTACCAGGCTGCCGGTGATCTTTTCAATGCGGTCGGCCAGGGCGGACATGGCGGCTCCTACAGATACCTGGCGCGAATATCAGCCAGCAACCCCCGGGCCCCCGCCTCGACGAGGTCGAGCACCCGCTCGAAACCGTCGGCGCCACCGTAATAGGGATCGGGCACATCGCGCCGCCCCATCTCGGGCGCGAAGTCCAACAACCGGCCCAGTCGCACTTCGCGGCCCTTCGGGCAAAGAATCGACAGATTGGCCAGGTTTTCCCCGTCCATCGCCAGCACGTAGTCGAATCGCTCGAAATCGCCGGCCGTCACCTGGCGGCCGCGCAGCGAGTCGAGGTCGTAGCCGCGCCGCTTGGCGGCGGCGCGCATGCGGGCGTCCGGCACCTTGCCGACGTGCCAGGAGCCGGTGCCCGCCGAGTCGCAGGCGATCCGGCCGGCCAGCCCTTCGCGCTCGACCAGCGAGCGGAACACCCCCTCGGCGGCCGGCGAACGGCAGATGTTGCCCAGACAGACGAAAAGGACGTTGACCACGCCGATCCTCCGTGTCCTTCAATGCGTCGGCTGACTTATCATGACGCCCCGTCGGCGGTCCACCCCAAGGGTCAGGAGGAAGCATGGCCACGAAGGAACACAACGCCATCGTCGTGCTGACGGGGGCCGGGATTTCCAAGGAATCGGGGCTCGACACCTTCCGCGACGCCGACGGCGTGTGGGCCAAGGTCGGTGTCGAGGAAGTGGCGACGCCCGAAGCCTTCGCGCGTGACCCGGTGAAGGTGCACGATTTCTACAACAGCCGTCGGTGCACCCTGATGAAGGGCACCATCGTTCCCAACGCGGCGCATCTGGCGCTAGCCCGCCTGGAGGCGGAATGGTCGGGCGAGGTGCTGATCGTTACCCAGAACATCGACGACCTGCACGAGCGGGCCGGCAGCGGCAATCTCATCCACATGCACGGCGAACACCTCAAGGTGCGCTGCCGGGACTGCGGGGCCGTCTACGCCTGGACGGACGACCTCATCGTCGATTCGGCCTGCCTCAAGTGCGGCGAGACCGGCGGCATGCGCCCGCACGTGGTGTGGTTCGGCGAGATGCCGCTGGAGATGGAACGGATTTACGCGGCGCTGGAAGCCTGCGGCCTGTTCGTGTCGGTCGGCACCTCGGGCAACGTCTATCCGGCGGCCGGCTTCGTGCGCCACGTGCGCCAGTTCACCGAGGCCCACACGGTTGAGCTCAACCTGGAGCCCTCGCTCGGGGCCAGCCTGTTCGCCGAGGCCCGCTACGGACCCGCCACCCAGGTGGTGCCGCGCTTCGTCGAGGAGCTGCTGTCGCTGGCCGCGAAAGACGTCGCCGATTTCCGCCAGGCGTTGCTCCGGCGGTGATGCCCCCAAGCCTATCGGTCATCCCGGGTGTGCCACAGGCGCAGAACGTAGAGGGTCGATCCCTGGATCTCGTAGCGGATTTCGTAGCGGTCGACGAGAATGCGGCGAACCTCGCGCGGCTCGAACTCGTCCAGTTTTTCACCTATGCGCGGATGTTCAAGCAGCCGCACCGGCACGGCCGTCAGCGACCGCACGAGGCGCGCTGCGGCTTGCTGGTTGGCGGGCGCCAGGAAGGTATGGAGGCGCACCAAATCCGATAGCGCCTTGCTGGTCCATTTCAGGTCCATCAACGCGGTGCGGGTAGCGGATCGTCGGTGTCCAGACTATCGGCCCAGGCCTGTACGTCCTGATGGTCGACGACGTGGCCGGCGTCCACGTCGGCCAACGCCGCGAGCGTCAGGCGTCGGCGCTCTTCCTCCTGGTCGATCCACGCCGCCAAGGCCTGCTTGACGATCCAACCGCGCGGACGCTCCAGGCGGGCAGCCAATCGGTCCACCTTTTCCGCGAGCGCCAGCGGCACATGGGCGGTCAGCACTTTGGTTTCCATGGATGCCATCTTCCTCAATCAAACGTAATCATATTGATTATATAAGATTGGAACAAGGCATGACAATTGGGGCCATGAAGCCGCGAAGCGGCCGGCTCTTGATTTTTCGAAAAAAGAGGATGGCGGGGCCTTGCGGCCCCGCGCCGGTTCCTTAGCCGTCGATCTGCTTGCGCAGGCGAAGACGTAACGCGTTCAGCTTGATGAAGCCGGTGGCGTCGCGCTGGTCGTAGACGGTGTCGGCCTCGAAGGTGACAATCTGCTCGGAATAGAGGCTGTTCGGCGACTTGCGGCCGACCACGATGACGTTGCCCTTGTAAAGCTTCACGCGGGCCGTGCCGGTCACCACTTTCTGGCTTTCATCGATGGCGGCCTGGAGCATCTCGCGCTCGGGGGCAAACCAGAAGCCGTTGTAGACGAGTTCCGCGTAGCGCGGCATCAGCTCGTCCTTCAAGTGCATGGCGCCCTTATCCAGTGTCAGGCTCTCCACCGCGCGGCGGGCATGGAACAAGATGGTGCCGCCGGGGGTCTCGTAGACTCCGCGCGACTTCATGCCGACGAAACGGTTCTCGACGATGTCCATGCGCCCGATGCCGTTGGCCCCGCCCAGTTCGTTCAGGCGGGTCAGCAATGCGGCCGGGCTCAGGCGCTTGCCGTCGACGGCCACCGGGTCGCCCTTCTCGAAGTCGATCTCGACGTAGGTCGGCTTGTCGGGGGCGGCTTCCGGCGACACCGAGCGGGTGAAGATGTATTCCTCGGGCTCGTTCCAGGGGTTCTCCAGCGCCTTGCCCTCGCACGAGATGTGCAGAAGGTTGGCGTCGGCCGAATAGGGGGCTTCGCCGCGCTTGTCGTGGGCGATCGGAATCTGGTGGGCGTCGGCGAACTCGATCAGCTTGGTGCGCGAGTTGAGGTCCCACAGGCGCCACGGCGCGATGATCTTGATGTCGGGCTTGAGCGCATAATAGGTGAGCTCGAAGCGCACCTGGTCGTTGCCCTTGCCGGTGGCGCCATGGGCCACGGCATCGGCCCCCACCTGATTGGCGATCTCGATCTGGCGCTTGGCGATCAAGGGCCTGGCGATCGAGGTTCCCAAGAGGTAGGTGCCCTCGTAAAGGGCGTTGGCGCGGAACATCGGGAACACGTAGTCGCGCACGAACACCTCGCGCAGGTCCTCGATGAAGATCTGCTTGATGCCCATCATCTCGGCCTTCTTGCGGGCGGGTTCCAGTTCCTCGCCCTGGCCGATGTCGGCGGTGAAGGTCACCACCTCGCAGCCGTACTCGTCCTGCAGCCAGCGCAGGATGACCGATGTGTCCAGCCCGCCCGAATAGGCGAGGACGACCTTCTTCACTTGGCCTTTCATGATTGACGCGCCCTTATGTCCGGGATCCAAACGAGGGGCGCAGTATAGGCTTTTGAAAGGCGTGGGCAAGCGCCGCAATGGCCGGTCCGCCTTGCCGCCCCGTCACGCCATTGTCATGGTCCCGTCGCACGATCGCAACACGACCCTGGCAAAAGGAGACGATGCCTCTGGATCGGCCCGCCGGGTCGTTCCGGAAGAGCAACGGTTTTCCTGGAGAGCAAGGGGGAGTGCCATGCCGCGCCGCGTCCTGGGGATTTTCGCCGCCGCTGCCGTCGCCCTGGGGGCGGGGGCCGGTCTCGCCGCCGATGCGGTTGTCCTTTACGATCATGCCGACGATCCGATCCTGAAGCTGGGCCGGGTAGTCTATCCTGGTGGCAAGACGCTGGAGCTGAGCGTCGGCATCGGCAGCGCCGCCTTCCGGCGGGCCGGCGATCCGGCCGATATCGTCTATACGCTGTCCGACCGCGGCCCCAATTTCACCTGCGGCGACGTCCCGGCGATCGCCGGGGTTCCTGCGGAAAGCCTGTGCAAGGGGGTGAAGGGCCGCCTCTATCCGGTGCCCGCCTACACACCCTCCATCTACGGGCTCAGGCTCAAGGCCGACGGCACCTTCCAGGTGTTCGACGCCATCACCATCAAGGACAAGGATGGCAACCCCATCGACGGCCTGCTCAACCCGCTGACGGTGGCCAAGACCGAGGTGCCGCTCGACGGCTTCGGCAACAAGCTCCCCTACAGCGCCAACGCCATCGACGCCGAGGGGCTGGTTCGTCTGGCCGACGGCAGCTGGTGGATCGGCGAGGAAAACGGCCCCTCCATCGTCCACGTCGCCGCCGACGGCCGCATCCAGGAGCGCATCGTGCCTGCCGGCAGCGAGAAGGACTTCGCCGGGGCAAATTACAAGATCACCGGTGGCCTGCCGGCCATCCTCAGCAAACGCCAGACCAACCGCGGCATCGAATCGATGGCGGTATCGCCCGACGAGGTTTTCCTCTATTTCATGGTCCAGAACCCGCTCGCCAATCCCGACGCCAAGGCCTACGCCCAGGCCAGGAACACCCGGCTCTTCAAGTATGACCGCCGGGCCGGCCGGGTGGTCGGCGAATACGTCTACGAACTGGACGACCCGCAGAGCTTCCGCCTCGATCCCTCCAAGAAGCAGAGCGACCCCAGGATCAGTGAGGTGATGGCCTTAGGTCTTGACCGCCTGCTGGTGCTGGAACGCACCGAGAAGACCACCAAGCTCCACGAAGTGACGCTGGCCGGCGCCACCAATATCCTGGCCGGCAAGTGGGACGACGCGGCGACGGCACCTTCCCTTGAACAGACATCGGCCGCGGCCGCCGGCATTGCGCCGGTCGCCAAGGTTCTGCGCTTCGATTCGGCGGACCACCCCGAGGTTCCCACCAAGCTGGAGGGCTTGGCTCTACTGCCCGACGGCGCGCTATTCATGATCAACGATGACGATTTTGGGATCACCGGAGAGAAAACCCGCGTGGTCATCCTCAGCGGCGACAGCCTCAAGACGGCCGGCCGCTAAGCTTTCCCTACGCCCACCCGACTCGCGCATGGGGCGTCCCGAACGGACGCCCCATCTTTTCTGAAGATGCGGATCGGCGACGGCTCAGGCCGAGGCCGGCGCCGGATGGTCGTCCTCGGCGCCGGTGGCGAGGCGGGCCTTGTAGCGGCTCAGGCGTTCGCGCTGGGTCTCCGAACGAAGCTGGCCGCAGGCGGCCATGATGTCGCGGCCGCGCGGCGTGCGGATGGGGGCCGAATAGCCGGCCGCGTTGACGATGTCGGCGAACGCCTTCATGGCTCCCGGCGTCGAGCATTCGTACGGTGCTCCGGGCCACGGATTGAAGGGAATGAGGTTGAACTTGGCGGGGATGCCCTTGACCAGGCGGACAAGGGCGTGGGCGTCGGCCGGACTGTCGTTTATCCCCTTCAGCATGACATACTCGAACGTGATGCGCCGGGCGTTGTCGGCGCCCGGGTACTCGCGGCATGCCGCCATCAGCTCGGCCAGTGGGTACTTGCGGTTGATCGGCATGATCTCGTCGCGCAATTCGTCGGTCACCGCGTGCAGGCTGATTGCCAGCTTGACCCCCAGCTCCTCGCCGCAGCGGCGGATCAGGGGCACCACGCCCGAGGTGGAAAGGGTGATGCGCCGCTTGGAGATGGCGATGCCCTCGGCATCCATGATGATCTTGAGCGCCTTGGCAACCTCGTCATAGTTCATAAGGGGCTCGCCCATGCCCATCATGACGATGTTGGAAAGCAGCCGCCCGCCCTTGGGGGCCGGCCATTCGCCATAGGAATCGCGAGCCACCATCAGCTGGCCGACGATCTCGCCGGCCGTCAGGTTGCGCACTAGAAGCTGAGTGCCGGTGTGGCAGAACTTGCAGGTCAGCGTGCAGCCGACCTGCGAGGAAATGCACAGCGCGCCGCGGTCCTCCTCGGGGATGAACACGGTTTCCGCCTCGTGGCCCCTGGCGAAGCGCAACAGCCACTTGCGCGAGCCGTCGGCCGAGCGCAGCTCGGTGGTGACGCCCGGCCGCTCGACGCAGAAACGTTCGGCCAGGCGGGGGCGGAAGTCCTTGGCCAGCGTGGTCATGGCGTCAAAATCGGTGGCGCCGCGGTGATACACCCAGTGCCACAGCTGCCTGGCGCGGAAGGGCGGTTCGCCCATTTCGGCAAGCAGGCCGCCAAGCTCGGCGCGGTCGAGGCCGATCAGGTTGATGCGTTCGTCGGTCATGATGGGGAGGATATAGCGATTCGGCCGGCCGGGCCAAAGGGTCTGACGCATGGTGGCGGCGATTTTTCGAAACGGCGGGAAGGTCAGTTCGCCTTTTTCTTGGTCACCTTGCACGCGGTGGCGCCAGCGACGCGGGGGTCGGCGTCAGCGGATTTCGGTTGCCCGGCCACCAGGTCGACACCGATCACCAGGACACGGCCGAGCGCCACGTTGACTGCCTCGGTCAATCGGCCGCGCACGGCATCGACGTTAAGTTCGGCCTTGCCATAACCGGGAAGGGGGGCGCGATACAGGGCAGAGATGAAAGCATCCAGCACGCGCGGCGACAGGTCGCAAACGGCGGCGGCCGACCCGCCTGCGGCCAGGCGCAGTACCGGGGTGACGGCCATCGCCCGGACGCGGCCGTCGGTATGGCGCACCGGTGCCATGAAGGCGGCCAGCCGGACCTGTGAACCGTCGATGACCGGTGGCGGCGCCGGCGCCGCCTCGGCCCGCACGCCGGCGACGAGCCCGCTTAGGGCAAGAGTGACGGTAAGGAGCACAAGGCGTAGGCACATGGACGTTTCCCCGGGTGGAACGCGCCGCATGTGCGCCCCTTGCCCGGCCTCCCGCAATCGGCGTGCCAGTTCCAGGCGTCACCAAAGGCGCGGGATTCGGGTCTCCGCCCCGGCGGCGGGGCGTCCGACCATAGGAATGGTTTTCATGATGCGTCGCAGGATGCCGGTCTTGCCGGCGACGGGCTACTTTACGCCGCAGGCCTTGTCGATGGCCTCGAGCGCGGCCGTGAAACCCTTGAGCGAATAGGTGTCGGTCGTCTGCGTGCCGCGGCTCGACGTGCCCTTGACGGTCAGGGTGACGCCCGCCTTCATGGCGGCGATCAGGGCTTGGTCGGTCTTGGCCTCGCGCGTCCAGGCGAAACCCTGGTCGGTGAACAGCATGATGGGCTGGCCGCCGCCGACGCGCACTTCCACCTCGGTTCCTTCCTTGTAGATATAGCCGGCACGCACGCTGACCTCGCCCGTCGTCTTCTCGGCCGGCCGGTGGGTTACCATCATGTAGGCGTCGCCGCGCTGCCCGGTTGCGCCCTCGGCCTTCTTGGGAAGGCTGGCGATGTAGCACAGCGGCTTGCTGTTCTCCTTCTCGCTGAAGGCGCTCCAGTCGTCGAAGTTGTCGATGAAGCCGGAAGCGGGGGAAGGCGTCTGGGCGACAGCGCCGCCGGCCCCGATGAGAAGGGCGCAGGCGAGCGGGATGAGGCGGGTGGTCTTCATGGCGCCATTGATAACCGTGCCAGACGTTGTTGCCAAGGGGGTGACGCGGCGGCACGAGGGGTTTTGTCGGACAAGACGGCCATCACTGCGGGGCTCAGTCGATGTCGGGCACGCGTACGGGCGGCGGCGCCAGGAAGAGATCGACCTTACGCCGGAACCGGGGCGGGCCGAACACCGGGGCCGGTCGCGGGGTCGCCTGGCCGCCGGGGATGCCCGGGCGCTCGGCGAACTTGCCCAGGTTGAGCAGGCGGTCGTACATGACGATGGCCGCCGCGATCCCGACGTTGACGCAGAAGTGGGTGGGGATCTTGATGACGTACTCGCAGCGCTCGATGGTCGCCGGGGACAGCGAGCCGCGCTCCGGCCCCAGGATATAGGCGGCCTGGCGGGGATGGCGGAAGGAAGGCAGCTCGACGGCGTCTTCCGTCAGTTCGACGCCGACCAGCGAACAGCCCTTGGGCAGCATGAGCGAGCCCAGGTCGGGGAAGCTGTAGAAGGGCAGGGAAGCCGGCGCGTTGGAAGTGTCGGCCAGACGTCCCTCCTGCTCGGGATACACGGCGGCCACCGTGAACACGAAGCTGGCGCCGAAGGCATGGGCCGTGCGGAAGATGCTGCCCATGTTGAGCGCCTTGCTGATGCGCTCGACGCCGACCCCGAAATAGCCTCTGACCACTCGCGTTCTCCCGCCCGCCTGGTGTAGGGTTGCCCTAACCTTGGCCAAATCGACGGAACAATCAAGGAGGTCGCGCGTGCGGGCGGTGGTGTGCAGGAACTGGGGAGGTCCCCGCGAACTCACGGTCGATGACGCGGCGGCGGCGCCGATGATCGAAGGCGGCCTGCGCATCGCGGTGGCCGCCGCCGGCGTCAACTTCGCCGACACCGTGATGATCGAGGGGCGCTACCAGAACAAGCCGCCGCTGCCCTTCTCGCCGGGCATGGAGGTGGCGGGACGGGTCGTCGAGACGGCGCCCGGCGTCAAGGGCTTCAAGCCCGGCGACAGGGTGTTCGCCAAGATCGATTACGGTGGCTACGCCGAGGAGGCGGTGGCCGAGGCCCGCTTCGCCTGGCAAATCCCCAAGGGCATGGACATGACGACGGCGGCCGGCTTCGCCGTCGTCTACGGCACCTCGCACCTGGCGCTCACCGACCGCGCCGGGCTGAAACCCGGCGAGACGCTGCTGGTGCACGGCGCCGCCGGCGGCGTCGGCCTGACGGCGGTGGAGATCGGCAAGAAGCTGGGCGCCACCGTCATCGCCACCGCCGGCACGCCCTCCAAGCTGGCCATCGCCGCCGAGCATGGCGCCGATCACCTGATCGACCATTCGGCCGAGGACGTGCGTACGCGGGTCCTGGAACTGACCGACGGTCGCGGCGCCGATGTCATCTACGATCCGGTGGGCGGGGCTGCCTTCGCCGCCTCGCTGCGCTCGATCGCCTGGGGCGGGCGGATCATCGTCATTGGGTTCGCCAGCGGCACCATTCCGCAGGTGCCGGCCAACATCCTGCTGGTCAAGCACATCGGCGTGCTCGGCTTTTCGTGGGGAACCTACCGGCTTCACCGGCCCGACCTGCTCACCGGCTCGATGGAAACGCTGCTTGGCTGGTACGCCGAGGGGGCCTTGAAGCCGCGCGTCTCCATGACCTTCGAGCTCGCCGAGGCGAGAAAGGCGCTCGAGGCTCTGCTGGGGCGCAAGTCGACCGGCAAGATCGTGCTGACGACAGGGCGCTGAGGAATGGCGGCAACAGGCACCAAGGAGGGCGGCGAGGGCCGGCTGCGCCGCCAGTACGAGGCCTATCCCTACCCGGCGCGCGACCCCAGGGATGAGGCCAAGCGCCTGATCACCGGCTCGCCCAGCCAGCTCACCGAGCTCGACCACTACATTTTCGCCGGCCGGCGCGATGCCGCCCGGCCGTTCCGCGTTCTGGTCGCCGGCGGCGGCACCGGGGACGCCACCGTCATGCTGGCCCAGCAGTTGGCCGATGCCGGCGGCCCAGCCGAGATCGTGCATATCGACCTGTCGGAGGCCTCGCTCGCCATCGCCGAGGCCAGGGTCAAGGTGCGCCGCCTTTCCAACGTCGCCTTCCGGCGGCTTTCCCTCCTCGATCTCCCGGGCTCCGGCCTCGGTCCTTTCGATTACATCGACTGCTGCGGCGTGCTCCATCACCTGGACGACCCGACGACCGGGCTGGCGGCACTTGCCGCCGTGCTGGCGGAAAGTGGCGGTCTCGGCCTCATGGTCTATGGCGCGCTGGGGCGCACCGGCGTCTACCCCGCCCAGGCCATGCTGCGGGCGCTCGGCGGCGACGACGAGGCGGAACCGGCGGCGCGGGTGGCCGTGGCCCGCCGTCTGCTCGCGCAATTGCCGCCGACCAACTGGCTCAAGCGCAACCCCTTCATCGCCGACCATCTGAAGGGCGGCGACGCCGGCCTCTATGACCTTCTGCTGCACAGCCAGGATCGCGCCTACACCGTGCCCGAGGTGGCGGCGCTCGCCGAGGGGGCCGGCTTGCGCATCGGCGCCTTCGTCGAGCCCGCCCTTTACGATCCGGCCTCCTACCTGACCGATCCGCAAATCCTGGCCCGTCTGGGCCAGCTTCCGTGGCTGGATCGCTGCGCCTTCGCCGAGAACCTCGCCGGCACGCTCCGCAAGCACGTCTTTTACGCGGTCAGGGCGGACCATCCCGGGCCGTGCGTCGCCGACGCCACCGACGCCGCCCTGGCGCCGGTCTGGCGCGACGCCGCCGATGCCGCGCTCGGCCAATCCCTTCGCCCGGGCGCCGCGTTGACCGCCAACCGAGACGGCGTTGCCTTCCGGTTCCCGCTGCCGACACTGGCCGGCGCCATTCTCACGCGCATCGACGGGCATCGCTCCATCGCCGCCATCCGGGAAGACGTCATGGCCGCCAATCCCAGCCTTTCGGAAGCCGCCTTTACGGCGCAATTCGCCCAAACCTTCGCCGCCGTCAACGGCATCGGCAAGCTGTTCCTTCGCCAACCGCGCGGCTGAGTGCCGTCGCCGGCTAGGCCGGCTCGCCGCGGCTGAAATAGAGGAGGTCGAGGGGCGGCGGGTCGACCGGGACCTGGGAAAGCAGGCCGTGGACCTGCCCGCGGTGATGGGTCGCATGATTGAACAGATGGCCCAATACCAGGGGCAGAGGCGTTTGCTGGGGTTCTTCCCTCAAGGTGCGGTATTTCAGGACATCGTTCAGGCGGGCCGGGGCGAGGGATTCAATAAACGCGATGATGGCGGCGTCCTCGGCACGACGCGCCTGCCACAGGGCCTCGCGGTCGTCGTGCAGGATGGTGTCGAGGCGGGGAATGCCGGCATCGCCCCCGGCAAGCCGCGCCATCCACGTCCTGTCGGCGACCAGGATGTGGTTCAGCGTGCCGTGGATGGAACCGAAAAAGGCGCCGCATTGTGCCCGATAGTCCGTCTCGGTTAACGCAAGGCAGGCCTTGAACAGGCGGCTATTGGCCCAGGCGTTGTAGTGGGCGAGGGTGGCAAAGTACGCGTGCAATCGTCCCTCCTGGGCTACTCGGCCGTGACGGCGACGCTGCCGGCCGGTACCGCCAGCGGCCGCTCGGCGATGGGGGCATGCAGCAGGGCGGCGGCGATACCCAGCGCGACCGAGGCGATCCAGATGGCATCGTAGGAGCCGGTGGCGTCATACACCACGCCGCCCAGCCAGACGCCAAGGAAGCTGCCTACCTGGTGGCCGAAGAAGACGATGCCGAAGAGGGTGGAAAGATAGCGCACCCCGAAGATGTGGCCGACCAGCCCGCTGGTCAGCGGCACCGTGCCCAGCCACAGGAATCCCAGGGCCGAGGCGAAGATGTAGACAGACATTTCGGTCTTGGGGGCGGCCAGGAAGACGGCGATGACCATGGCGCGTAACAGGTAGAGGCCGGCCAGCACCCACTTCTTGGGATACATGCCGCCAAGGGCCCCGCAGGCATAGGTGCCGGCGATGTTGAAGATACCGATCAAGGCCAGTGCCGTGGCCGCCGTGGTGCCCGGCAGCCCGAGGTCCTTGAGGTAGGCCGGCAGGTGGACGGCGACGAACACCACCTGGAAGCCGCAGACGAAGAAGCCGGCCGTCAGGTAGAGATAGCCCCGATGGCCGAGGGCCTCCGACAGCGCCACGCGCAGGGTTGCCGCCCCGCTGCCGCGTCCCGCCGCCGATGGCCGCCCGGCCACGGCAAGGGCGAGGGGCACCATGAGGGTGGCCAATACCGCCATAGAAAGGAAGGCCCCCTGCCAGCCCTGCTGGGCGATCAGGGCCTGACCGACCGGGGCCATGGCGAACTGGCCGAAAGAGCCGCCGGCGGAAACGATGCCTAAAGCCATGCTGCGCTTTTCCTCGGGCACCCGGCGGGCCACCGCGCCCAGCACCACCGAGAAGCCGGTGGCGGCCATGGCCATGCCGATCAGCACGCCGCCGCCCATCTGCAGGCCGGCCGTCCCCTCCATCCCCGACATCACGACAAGACCGGCGACGTAGGCGACGGCCCCGGCCGCCACCACGCGGCCCGCCCCGTAGCGGTCGGCGATCATGCCGACGACGGGTTGCACGGCGCCCCACAGCAGGTTCTGCACCGCCATGGCGAGCGAAAAGGTCTCGCGGGCCATGCACAGATCGGCGGTAACGGGAGGCAGGAACAGCCCGAAGGTCTGGCGGATGCCCATGGCCAGGCTCAAGATCAGCCCGCCGCAGACGATGGCAAGGACGGGTGTGCGAATGGCGGCGGGCATGACAACAACTCCACGAACAGCGGCACGTTCGCGTCATATGGGAACGATCGGGCGATTTGCCGATGGGGCCCGGCGAAAGTTCGGCCGTCCTTTAAACCCGACGTTTGGCGACCAGCACCAGGACGTTGCCGGCCAGCACCAGGACGACCCCGCCCAGCGCCAGCGGCGTCCAGGCGAAACCCTCGAAGAGGGTGGAGAGGGTGAGCGCTACGATCGGGAAGAGGACCGAGGAGTAAGCGGCGCGGTCGGGCCCTATGCGGCCGACCAGGGTGAGGTAGGTCCAAAACGCGATCACCGTGGCGCCGACGGCGAGATGAAGCAGAGACAGGACATATGCGGGCGACGGGTCGAAGGTGAAGGGTATGCCGCGCACCGCGCTGTAGAGCGTGATGAAGGCGAAGCCGTAGGCCATGCTCCAGGCGTTGTTGGAGATCACCGGCAGGCCGGCCCGCTGGTTGCGGGCGTTGGTCAGCATGCCGGTCGCGGCAAAGCCGGTGCCGGCCAGCGCCAGCGCGAGACCGAGGCTGCCGCCGGCCGAAAGATCGAAACCGCGGATCTCCGGCCAAAACACCAGGCCGATGCCGAGGAGCCCGCAGGCGGCGCCGGCCGCCACCCGCGGGCGCACCGGAAAGCCGAAGAAGAGCGCGCCGAGCACGATGGTGACGACGGTGATGGTCGAAAACGCCACCGCCACCAAGCCGCTGGTCAGGTACTGAGTGGCCGAGTAGATGAGCAGGAAGTTGGTCGAAAACAGGCACAGCCCCTGGGCTGCCATGAAGGCATGTTCACGGAGCGAGAAGCCGAGCCGACGGCGGGTGGCGAGGCAGAAGGCCAGCATGATCAGGGCCGACGCGCCGAAGCGATAGACGATCGACACTTCGGGCGCGACCACGCCCAGCTGGAACTTGATGGCCAGCCAGCTGGTGCCCCAGAACAGCACGGTGACGGCATAGAGCAGGGCATTGGTCATCGGAAGGCGGGGCTCGACCATGGGTTGACGGGGCGCGGAGTATGCCGCCCCGGGTTCGGTCTGGCAATCGGGCGGTGGGGGCCTTATGGTCCGGCCCGCCATGAGCCGCCGCCTCTTCGCCATCTTTCCCGCCGACATTCCGCCGCCCGTGCGGGGCGCTCTGTGGATGGTGTTCAGCGCCTGCAGTTTTGCCGGCGTTTCGGTGGCGGTCCATTCCCTGGCGGGACGGATTCATCCTTTCGAGATCGCCTTCTTCCGCACGCTTTTCCTTCTTTTCTTCATGTCGCCTCTGTTGCTGCGCTCGGGATGGTCGGTGTTGAGGACACGGAACTGGCGGATGCACCTGTTCCGCTGCCTGGCCAGCGTGGCGGCGATGATGTCGTGGTTCTCGGCGCTGAGCCTGATGCCGATCGCCGAAGTCACCGCGCTGACCTTCACCGCTCCGCTGTTTTCCACCCTCGGGGCCGGCCTGCTGTTGGGCGAGCGGGTCGGGGTGCGCCGCTGGGGAGCCGTGCTGATCGGCTTTGCCGGCACCCTGGTCATTCTTAGGCCGGGTATCGAGGCGCTGGCGCCGGGGGCATGGGTCGCCCTGCTTGCCGCACTGTTCATGGCGATCATCCCGCTTTCGGTGAAGGTGCTGTCACGCACCGATCCGCCGACCACCGTGGTGCTGCTGGTGGCCCTGCTGTCGACGCCGCTGTCGCTGATCCCGGCCCTCTTCGTGTGGACGGCGCCGCCCCCCGAGACTTGGCCGTGGCTGGTCGCCTCCGGCCTGTTCGCAACAGGCGTCCAGTGGGGCATGGCCAAGGCCTATGCGCTTGCCGACGTCACCGCGGTGCTGCCGTTCGACTTCTCGCGGCTGATTTTCGTGGCGGCGGGCGGCTTCCTGATGTTCGGCGAGGTTCTCGACGTGTGGACGGCGGCCGGCGCCATCATCATCTTTTCAGCCACTCTTTATACCGCCCGGCGGGAGGCTCGCTTGGCCAGGCGTCTTAACCCGCCGCCGCCCGGTCGATGAAACGGGCCAGCTCGACGTCGCGCGCCGTGACGCCGCCGGCGTCATGGGTGGAAAGCACAATGGCCACCCGGTCATAGACATTGCTCCACTCGGGATGGTGGTCCATGCGCTCGGCCTTGAGCGCGACCCGCGTCATGAAGGCGAAGGCGGCGTTGAAGTCGGCGAAGCGGAAGTCCTTGACGATGGCGTCGCGGCCTTCGGCCTCGCTCCATCCGTCGAGCTGGACCAGGGCCGCCACACGCGCCGCGCCGGTCAGTTTTTCGGTCATCGGGGGCTCCTTTCCGGGAGGTGGGAGGGCGAAACGCCTGCCGGCGACATGGGAGCGCTTGGCCGCCGGGTCAAGCCGGGTTAAGGTTCGCCCCATGAGACCCCGATTCACCGTTCCGCCGTCGCTGGCCGACATCGAGGACATCGCCCACGAGGCGTATGCCCGCATTCCCTATGAACTGCGCCGCTACGTGACCGACGTGGTGATCCGCATCGAGGAGTTCGCCGACGAGGAAACCCAGGACGAGATGGACCTGGAAAGTCCGTTCGACCTGCTTGGCCTCTACCGTGGCGTGTCTCTGGACCGCCAGAGCGTCACCGACCCCCGGCAGGAACCCGACATGATCTTCCTCTACCGCTCGCCCATCCTCGACTATTGGTGCGAGACCGGCGACGACCTGACGCGTATCGTGCGTCACGTGCTGATCCACGAAATCGGTCATCACTTCGGCCTCAGCGACGAAGACATGGAGCGCATCGAGGAGCAGATATGAAGGGCCGGCCCAAGCCGCTGCCACCGGGCGCCCTCTACACGCCTTGCGATCCCGCCGACTTCCCCTTCGCCACCACCGCAGAGATCGACCCCGTCGAGGACGTCATCGGCCAGGATCGGGCGGTGGCGGCGGTCCGTTTCGCCATCGGCATGAAGCATCACGGCTTCAACCTGTTCGCCATGGGCCCGGAAGGGACCGGCAAGTACAGCCTGATCCGCCGCTTCCTCGAACTGCGCGCTACCAGCGAGCCGGTTCCCGACGACTGGGGCTATGTGAACAACTTCGACGAGCCGTACCGGCCGCGCGCCTTGCGGCTACCGCCCGGCCGGGCGGCGCCGTTGGCCGCAGACATGGACCGCTTGGTCGAGGAGTTGCGCGCCGCCATTCCCGCCACCTTCGAGAGCGACGCCTATCGGGCGCGGCGCGCCGTCATCGATCGGCGCTTCAAGCTGCGCCATGAGGAGGCGTTCGGCGGCCTCCACGAGAAGGCGCAGAGCCAGGGCATCGCGCTGGTGCGCACCCAGGCGGGCCTCGTCCTGGCGCCCGTCACCGACGGTGAAGTGTTGGAGCCCCAGGATTTCGCGAAGCTGCCGAAGGACGAGCAGGAGCGGCGCACCCGGGCCATCGACGAGCTGCAGAAGGAATTGGAAGCGCACCTGGCCGAGATCCCCAAATGGGAGAAGGCGCAGCGCCAGGAGATCCGCAAGCTCAACCGCGCGGTCACACGCCAAGCCGTCGATCACCTGATCGAGGAAGCCAAGCGACCGTGGACGGACCTGCCCGCGGTGCTCGACTACCTGGACAACGTGCGCCGCGACGTGGTCGAGAACGTCCGCGATTTCCTGTCCTCCGAGCAGGCGCCGGAAGCGACCGTGCCGGGACGGCCGCCGTCGAAGATCGAGGCCGATCCCTATCGGCGCTATCACGTCAACGTGCTGGTCGACAACACCTGTCCGTCGCCCGTCGACGAGGCCGACGGGCGCTCGGACCACGGGCCGGCCTGCGTCGATGGCCGGCTGGCCGGAGCGCCGGTGGTCTACGAGGACCACCCGACGCTCCCCAACCTGATTGGCCGCGTCGAGCACCTGTCGGAATTCGGGACCCTGGTCACCGACTTCAACCTGATCAAGGCGGGCGCGCTGCATCGGGCCAACGGCGGCTACCTGATCCTCGACGCCCGCAAGCTGCTGACCCAGCCATTTGCCTGGGAGACCCTCAAGCGGGCCCTGCGCTCGCGCCGGCTGCGCATCGAATCGCCGGGCGAGGCCGGCGGCTTCGCCGGCATGGTGACGCTGGAGCCCGAGTCCATCCCGCTCGATGTCAAGGTGGTGCTGCTGGGCGAACCCCAGCTTTACTACATCCTGACCGAGAGCGATCCCGAGGCCGGCGAGCTGTTCAAGGTGGTGGCCGATTTCGACAACCGCATGGACCGCAGCACCGGCAGCGCCCTGCAGTACGCCAAACTGATCGCCACCCTGGCCCGGCGAGAGAACCTGAAATCGCTGGACAGGGGCGCCATGGCCCGTGTCGTCGAGCATGGAGCCCGGCTGGCAGGCGACGCCGAGAAGCTGAGCACCCACATGGGCAGCATCGTGGACCTGGTGCGCGAGGCCGACTTCTGGGCCGGGGAGGAGGGAGCCGCGGTGGTCGGCGCCCCGCACGTCCAGCGCGCCATCGACGCCCGCATCCACCGCGCCGACCGGGTTCGCGAGCGCATCCAGGAGGAAATCCGGCGCGGCACTCTGCTGGTTGAGACCGACGGCGAGCGGGTGGGGCAGATCAACGGCCTGGCCGTGCTGCAGATGCACGACTTCGCCTTCGGCCGGCCGTCGCGCATCAGTTGCCGGGTCCGTCTGGGCAAGGGCCAGGTGGTGGACATCGAGCGCGAGGTGGCCCTGGGCGGCCCGCTCCATTCCAAGGGGGTGCTGATCCTGGCGTCCTACCTGGGCACCCGCTTCGCCCGGGAGATGCCACTGTCGTTGTCGGCCAGCCTGGTGTTCGAGCAGTCCTATTCCGGGGTCGACGGCGACAGCGCCTCGTCGGCCGAGCTTTATGCGCTGCTCTCCGCCCTGAGCGGGATTCCCATCCGCCAGGGCTGGGCGGTGACAGGTTCGGTCGACCAGCACGGGCGGGTCCAGGCGATCGGCGGCGTCAACGAGAAGATCGAGGGGTTCTTCGACGTCTGCCGGGCGCGCGGGCTGACCGGCCGCCAGGGAGTTCTCATCCCGGCGGCCAACGTCAAGCACCTGATGCTGCGCCGGGACGTGGTCGAGGCCGTCGCCGCGAAGACCTTCCGCATCCATGCGGTCGAAACCATCGATCAGGGTATCGAGATCCTGACCGGCGTCGAGGCCGGGCAGGCCGACGCCAAGGGGGTCTTTCCGATCGGCAGCGTCAACCGCGCCGTGGCGTTGGGGCTGGAACGTCTGGCCAAGGCCGAGCGCAAGGCCGCAGAGAAAACGCCGTCGAGGCGGCGGACGGATCGGCGCGACTCGCGCGAGGATTAAGGGCCGCCGCCGGGGCGCCCGGATCGTTCGGATCGTTCAGAAGGAGGGGGCGAGGCTCGGGGCGGCCGAGAAGCGGGCCTCGAAGTTCAAGCGGTCGCGTTCGCGCTCGAACAGCACCATGAACTTGCGGGTGATCCCGTCGTGCCCGACGCTGGCCGGATGGAGGTCCCACTGGCCCTCGCAATGAGCCTGAAGCCACGAGGCCACCTCGCCGGTCGGCACCCGGGTCGTGAAGATCATGCCACAGAACAGGTTACCCATCGCACGTTCAAGTCCCACCATCGCCGCCCGAGGACGGCGGAGTCCATTTGAAGCCTGAAGACTAGAGGACGCCTCTGCCAGCGATAAATTGGGGAAACCCCGGGCGCGCGTCCGGGAAATCCCTAATTTGGCCCCCGATTGCCGCCGTTGGCGGTCCGGCAGGCCGGCCGATCCGGTGCCACGGAATGAGATTCCGCCGCCCGGTCGGGGCGGGTGGCGCATTCGGCGGTTGATCGGGGCGAGGCCCGATGGGACAATCCGCCGGCGCTCTCGAAGGACGAACACCGGCATGACCTCTCTCCGGCGGAGAGGCCCCGTCGTTCTTCGCTTGCGGCGATCATCCGATCGCAGAGGGGGGGATGCATGGATTCGCTGGAAGCGGCTGTCGAGGCCGTAGTAAGCCCTGTTGGCCTGGGACAGGGCATCGGACCCAATTCTGACGCCATCGGTCGCGAAGTGGCCCATCAGGCCCTTGCCGGCCTGACGCCAGGGGACGTGCCGGCATGGGCGGTGGCCTTCAGCGGCGGACGCCACGACGGCCCGACGGCATTTGCCGCCATGCGCGATGTCCTGGGCGCGATCCCGCTGGTCGGCGGCGCCGCAGTCGGGACCATCACCCGTCACGCCGTCGGCTACAGCGGTTTCGAACTGGCCGTCGCCACATTTCCGGCCTCGCTGGGAGTGCCGACCATCCTGGCCGAGGCGGGGTTGGATCGTGGAGAAGCGGTGGTCGGCGCACGGCTGGGCCGGCGTATCCGCGAAGCGGCCGCGCCGGGGGCGACGGTCATCCTGTTCTACGACAGCGTCCGTTCGGCGCCGCCGCCGGTCCTGCACGCCGGCAGCCGCTTGGTCGAGGGGATCTACGCGGGCCTCGACGGCCTCGCCATCCATCTTGTCGGGGGCGGCACCATTGCCGATATCCAACTCACCGCCAGCTACGTGTTCGACGGCACAGCGTCGACCCATCACGCGGCGGTGGCGGTCGTCCTGCCGCCGGCGCTCACGGCCGACACGGTGATCCTGCACGGCTGCGTTCCAGCCAGTTCGTTCATGGAGATCACCCGGGTCGAGGGCGCCGTTGTCTACGAGCTGAACGGGCGGCCAGCCATCGAGGCCCTGGAGATGATGTTGGGCATGCCGATCGACGACAAGCGTGCCCAGGATCTGTCGCTCAGGGTGACCCTCGGCGAAAAGCACGGCGATCCCTTCGCGCCCTATGACGAATCGGCCTACGTCAACCGGCTGATCGTCGCCGCCGACGCGAAGAGCGGGGCTCTCTCCCTGTTCGAAGCCGACTTCCGGGCCGGCGCCCGCGTCCAGTTCATGGCGCGCGACAACGACATGATGCTGGCTTCGGTCGAACGGGGAACCCAGGCCCTGATGGAACGGCTCGCAGGTAAGTCCTGCGTGCTCGGCCTCTACTTCGATTGCGCCGGCCGGTCGGGTTTGGTGAGCGGATCCTCCAGCGAGGAGGCGCAGCTCATGGTCAGGCATTGCCGGCCCGACCTGCCGGTGCTGGGATTTTTCTCGGGTGTCGAGATCGCGCCGTTGATGGGGCGAAGCCGGCCTCTCGACTGGACGGGCGTTTTAACGGTTATCCATCGGGCGCAGGGATGACGGCGGACACATCCGATCAGGATCTTCGGCGCGAACGCGACTTCTATCGCCGCCAGTGCGACGATATGGGTAGCCAGCTTCTGCGCCTGCAGCGGGCCCACGAGCGGGCCCACCTGGAGGCGCGCCGCAGCCGCGCCGTCGCCACCCTCATCCGCGAGGCGGTGATCATCGCCGAGATGGCGGCCGACACCACGGAAATCGGCGGCGCCTTTCTCGAGGCGATCCTGCGCTCGACCTGGTACGATCAGACGGCGATCTTGAGGCACGACCCGGCGACCGGCACCTTTACGGTGCTGCACACGTTGGGTTTCGATGCGCCGGTGATCCTGCCGCCCATCGCGGCGCCGCCGGCGGGGCTGTTCGTCAATTCGTGGACGCCGCTCGACGAGGTGGCCCAGGCCCTGCGACAGGGCCTGGGCGTGCCCTACTTCCTGTGGGCGCTGGAGGCGGCGACACATCACGTCCTCGTCGTCGGCAACAAGTCGGAATTGGGCGTCTCGGGCGTCTTCGAGGAGGGCGACCTGGAGATCGTGCGGGCGGCGCTGAACGTTTATTGCGACGCCGTGCGCCGCAAGCAGGTGGAGCGGGCGCTTCAGGAGGCCAACGACCTCCTCGAACAGCGGGTCGAGGAGCGCACGCGGGCGCTTACGGCCGAGATCGACGAGCGCGGCCAGGCGGAAGCGGCGTTGGCGGCCAGCGAAGCGAGGCTGCGCGGTGCCGTCGAAAGCTTGCGCGAGGGGTTTGCGCTGTTCGATGCCGAGGATCGCCTGGTGCTGGCCAACACCGCTTACAAACGGATCGTCCCCATGGCGGCGGACGGCGTGCGCGACGGCATCTCGTTCGAGGCCCTGCTGCGGGCCCTGGTGGCCCAGGGCTTGGTCGGCGAGATCGCTGGGCGGGAAGAGGAATTCATCCGCGCGCGCCTCGGCCACCACCGCCATCCGCGGGAATCGTTCATCCAGCAGATGGCCGACGGCCGACGATTCCTGATCCGCGAATCGCCGACGCCCGAGGGCGGCGTGGCCTTGGCCTTCACCGATCTGACCGACCTTGTGCGCGCCCAGGAAAAGACGCGGCGGCTGCAAACCGAACTTGCCCACATCTCGCGGCTCAACGCCATGGGCGAGATGGCGGCCGGCTTCGCCCACGAGATTAACCAGCCGCTGGCGGCGATCAACTCCTATATCCGCGGCTGCATCCGTCGCCTGCACAAGGGCGCCATGGAGCCGGCTGAGTTGCTGCCGATCCTGCTCAAGGCGTCGGAACAGGCCGAACGCGCAGGCGAGATCAACCGGCGTATCCGGCGGTTCCTGCTGAAGGAAGAACTGGAGCGGGTGCCGATCGACATCAACGGGGCGATCGATTCGGCGCTACACCTGGTCGACACCCTGGCCAGCGAGCACGAGGTGTCGGTGGTTCTCGATCTTGAGGACGGACTTCCGCGGGTGATGGCCGACGCCCTGCATATCCAGCAGGTGGTCCTCAACCTGGCCCGCAACAGTATCGAGGCGATGGGCGAAAACGACGGGACCGAACGCCAGTTGACCATTCGCACCGCGATTGACGGCAACAATACCGTCAAAGTCGAGGTCGAGGATACCGGCCGAGGAATTCCAGCCGATGTCGGGCTCCGCCTGTTCGAGCCGTTCTTCACCACCAAGCCGGGCAGCATGGGCATCGGGCTCCTGGTCTGCCAGCGGATCATCGAGGCGCACGACGGCAGGCTATCACTTGGCCCGCACGGCGGCCGCGGTGCCGTCGCCCGGTTCACGCTCCCCTGCGTGCTTCCCGGCAGTTGCGAAAAAAGACTTAGGCAAGTCGGCCATGGGGAATAGAATTCCCTCGGTATTTCGCGAAAGGATCCTATTTTTCTCCGACGTGGTCGCAAAACATTTCCGGCATCGTCTCGATGTCGTGCCGTCGGCGCGACCCACCTTACGGGCTTGAAGAGCAACAAACGATGAACAATGATCCCCTGACCCTCTATTCCAGCGACGACACGCGCCCCGGCATGCTCGGCGATCCCCAGGCTCTCGAGCGACGCCTGCTCGACTACATGGTTCATGTGGTCGGCAAGGATCCCCAGTTCGCGACCGAGCGGGACTGGTACTACGCCCTTTCATACCTGCTGCGCGGTGTCCTCGGCGAGCGCCTGATGGCAACTTCGCAGGCCCAGCACCGCGCCGACGCCCGGCGGGTCTACTACCTGTCGATGGAATACCTGATCGGCCGGCGGCTGGAGCAATGCCTGCTCGATCTTGGCGTCGACGGGGTCATCAGCGAGGCGCTGAAGCGGCTCGGCGTCGATGTCGCCCAGGTGATCGACTGCGAGGTCGACGCCGCGCTGGGCAACGGCGGCCTGGGGCGGCTTGCCGCCTGTTTCCTCGATTCGCTGGCGACCCACGGCTATCCGGGCTACGGCTACGGCATCCGCTACGAGTTCGGGATGTTCAACCAGCGGATCGAGAAGGGCCAGCAGATCGAGCAGCCGGAAAACTGGCTGCGCTACGGCAACCCGTGGGAGTTCGAGCGCCCGAACGTCATCTATCCGGTGCGCTTCAACGGCCGCATCCTTACCTTCAAGGGGTCGGACGGCCGCGAGCAGTGCCATTGGGTGGACACCGAAAACGTCATCGCCATGGCCTTCGACGTGCCGATGTCGGGATTCCGCTCGCGCACCGTGACCAACCTGCGCCTGTGGTCGGCCCGTTCCACCCGCGAGTTCGACCTGCGCACCTTCAACGAGGGCAACTACATCGAGGCGGTGCGCGAGAAGACCCTGTCGGAGAATCTCTCCAAGGTGCTCTATCCCAACGACGCCACCGCCGTCGGCCAGGAACTGCGCCTCAAGCAGGAATACTTCTTTGTCAGCGCCTCCATCCAGGACATCCTCCGGCGCTTCCAGAAATTGCATGGCAGCCTCGACGACCTGCCCAAGAAGGTCGCCATCCAACTGAACGACACCCACCCGGCCCTGGCCATCCCCGAACTGGTCCGCCTGCTCATGGACAACCACGGCTACGACTGGGAAAATGCATGGGCGCTGACCCAGCGGGTGTTCTCCTACACCAACCACACCCTGCTGCCCGAGGCGCTGGAAACCTGGCAGGTTCCCCTGCTGGAAACCGTGCTGCCGCACCATCTGGACATTATCTACCGGATCAACGACGGCTTCCTGAAGCGGGTCCGCGCGGTCTTCCCCGGCGACTATTCGGTGCCCAAGCGGGTGTCCCTGGTCGACGACGACGCGCACCGCATCCGCATGGCCCATCTCGCCATCGTCGGCAGCCGCAAGGTCAACGGCGTGGCGGCGCTGCACACGCAAATCCTGCGTACGCGGACGTTTGCCGATTTCGACCGCATGGACCCCAACAAGTTCGTCAACGTGACCAACGGCATCACCCAGCGGCGCTGGCTGCTGCAGGCCAATCCCAGCCTGGCCAAGCTGATCGACGAAAGGGTGGGGGCCGGATGGACGACCGACCTTATGGTGCTCCAAGGGCTGGCCCCGGCGGTCGACGACGCCGAATTCCGCGCCCGCTTCATCGATATCAAGCGGCAGAACAAGATCCGGCTTGCCGCCCTCATCCAGCGTGAAGTCGAAATCCGCATCGATCCGGCCTCGATGTTCGACGTGCAGGTCAAGCGGCTGCATGAATACAAGCGCCAGTTGCTGAACATCCTGCAGGTGATCGCCCGTTACAACCGCATCCG
The DNA here is from genome assembly GCA_014859895.1 of Rhodospirillales bacterium. GTDB lineage: Bacteria > Pseudomonadota > Alphaproteobacteria > Rhodospirillales > Shumkoniaceae > Shumkonia. The sequence continues at coordinate 5,027 of JACZKS010000008.1, read as the reverse complement.
CGACGGCAACGGCGCCGGCCTGGTGCCGCGAACCGTGATCTTCGGCGGCAAGGCGGCGCCCAGTTACGTCATGGCGAAGTCGATCATCCGCCTCATCAACGACGTCGCCGCCGTGGTCAACGCCGATCCGGCGGCGGAGGGCCTGCTGAAGGTGGTGTTCATCCCCAACTACAACGTGTCGGCGGCCGGGGTCATCATTCCGGGCAGCGACCTGTCGGAACAGATCTCGACCGCCGGCACCGAAGCCTCGGGCACCGGCAACATGAAGTTCGCGCTCAATGGGGCGCTGACCATCGGCACGCTCGACGGCGCCAACATCGAAATCAAGGACGAGGTGGGCGAGGACAACATCTTCATCTTCGGGCTCAACGCCGAGGAGGCCGAGCATTTGCATTTGCGCGGCTACGACCCGTGGCGCTACTATAACGGGAACGCCGAGCTGAAGCGGGTTCTCGACATGGTTGCCGAAGGCTTCTTCTCGCCCGACGAGCCCGATCGCTACCGCGCCATCGTCGACAAGCTGCTCCGGGGTGGCGATACCTATCTCCTGCTCGCTGATTTTGCGTCTTACGTGGAATCTCAGGAACGAGTCGACGCCACGTTTGTTGATGTCGAGGACTGGACGCGCAAGGCCATCATCAACGTGGCCCACATGGGCAAGTTCTCGAGCGACCGTTCCATCCATTCCTACGCGACGGACATCTGGGAGGTGGCTCCCGTCGGCGTGTAGGCGACCGGGAGGAACAGCGGTTCAAACGGGGGCATGACCCATCGGGGCGGCAAGGGACGCCCCTTTTTATGGCACGGGGAGACAAGGAACGCGCCCGGCGGGAAATTCGGGCGTTTCGGATGAAAATCCGCATCGAGGACGTATATGGAAAGCATGCATCAAGGCAAAGGCATGAAGAACGGTCCCCGAATCTACAACCTCTTTCCACCCCTGGTCGGGCCGATCGAAGCTTGGTCGCGCCACCTCCCCCGCATCGCCGCCATGGGGTTCGACTGGGTGTTCGTCAATCCGTTCCATTTGCCCGGGATATCGGGCAGCCTCTATGCGGTCCGCGACTACTATCGCCTGAACCCGCAGTTCGGCGATGGACCCCCCGCCGACGCCGACCGCCGTCTCGCCGCCTTCACGGCCGAGGCCGGGCGCCATGGCCTCGGCGTCATGATGGATCTGGTGATTAACCACACGGCCATCGACCACCCGTGGGTGACCGAGCGCGCCCAATGGTATGTTCAGGGCGAGGACGGCAAGGTGCAATCGCCCTTCGCCGTCGACCCCAACGATCCCTCCAAGGTGACTGTGTGGGGGGACCTAGCCGAGATCGACTACATCGAACGACCCGAGCGCGACGCCATCATCGAGGAATGGCGCCGCCTGGTGCGCCACTATGCCGACCTCGGCTTCGGAGGCTTTCGTTGCGACGCCGCCTACAAAGTGCCGGCGGCGGTATGGGCGGCGGTGGCCGCCGCCGCCCGCGAGGTTCGCCCCGATGCCTTGCTGGCCGCCGAAACCCTGGGCTGCCGCCTGGACGAGGTGGAAGCGCTCGCCGGCGGCGGTTTCGACTACCTGTTCAACAGTTCGCGCTGGTGGGATTTCCGCCGGCCCTGGCTGCTCGATCAGTACGAGCAGTTCCGCCACATCGCTCCTTCGATCGCCTTTCCCGACAGCCACGACACCCCCCGCCTGGCCGCCGAACTGCAGAATCGGGGCATTGCCGACGCCGCCACGCTCGAAGCGATCTGCGGCCAGCGGTACCTGTTCGCGGCGGCGTTCTCGAGCGGCGTCATGGTGCCGATTGGCTTTGAGTTCGGCTTCACCCGGCCGCTCCACGTGGTTTCCACCCGGCCGGCCGACTGGGAGGAGCCGCTGTTCGACCTGTCGCCGTTCATCGCCGAGGTCAACGCCATGAAGGCGGCGGAGCCGGTGCTGAACGAGGAGGGGCCGCAGTATCGCCTGTATGCCGCGGCCGCCGACGCCGCCGTGCTGGTGCGCCAGACCGCCGAGGGCGGGCAACGGGTGATCACCGCCCTCAACCCGCAACCCGACGGTGTCGTGGCCATCGATCTCAGCGCCATCCCCGGGATCGCCGAAGCCGGCGGCGCCGTGCGCGAGATCACGCCCGGCGTGCCGCCGTCCGTCGCCCCCAATCCGTTCGGCCTGCTGGAGGTACCGCCCCACGGGGCGCGCCTCTTCGTGGTTCCGCCACCCGGCCCTCGCCGCGACCGGCCGGCCGGCGCCGCGATCCGAATCGACCGCGCCCCACTGTCGGCGAGACCCATCATCATCCAGAACGTGTTGCCGGAAATCGACTGCGGTAAATACCCCGTCAAGCGCGAAGTAGGCGACGAGCTGGAAGTGCGGGCGGAGGTCTTCACCGACGGTCATGTTAAGGTGGCGGCCGTTCTGAAGGTCCGCGAGGCCGGCGCCAAGGATTGGTCGGAAACGCCGATGCAGATCGTCAATCCCGGGCTCGACCTGTGGGTCGGCCGGGTGCGCCTCACGCGCAACGGCCGGGCCGCCTATACCATCGAGGCGTGGGTCGACGCCTTCGAGACGTGGCGTGACGAACTGGCCAAGAAGCGAGGCGCTGGCCAGGATGTGACCCTTGAGTTGATCGAGGGCCGGGCCATCGTCGAGCGGGCCCGGGGGCGCGCCCAAGGCGCCGACAAGGCCGTGCTCGAAAGCAGGCTCGCCGCCTTCGATGCCGCCCAGAACGCTGCCCAGCGCGCCGAGGCAATGATGGGAGACGACCTCCGTGCGCTGATGGCCGCCTGGCTGGAGCGCGACTCGGTGGCCACCTACAAGACGCTGGAGGTAGTGGTGGATCGCGTGCAGGCGCGCTTCGCCGCCTGGTACGAGATGTTCCCCCGCTCGCAGGGCACGGTGCCCGGGCGCGGTGCCACCTTCGCCGATTGCGAGCGGAGATTGCCGGAAGTCCGCGACATGGGCTTCGATGTCGTCTACTTCGTGCCGATCCATCCGATCGGCCGGGGCCATCGCAAGGGGCCTAACAACACGCTGGGCGCCGGTCCCCACGATCCGGGAAGCCCCTATGCCATCGGCTCGGCGGAGGGCGGCCACGACGCCATCCATCCCGAACTCGGCACGCTGGAGGATTTCCGTCACTTCATCGGCCGCTGCCGCGAAATGGGCATGGAGGTGGCGCTCGATTTCGCCATTCAGTGCGCGCCCGACCATCCGTGGGTCAAGGAGCACCCGGAGTGGTTCAACTTCCGCCCCGACGGCACCCTCAAGTACGCCGAGAATCCGCCGAAGAAGTACCAGGACATCGTCAACGTCGATTTCCACTGCGCCGAGCGCGACGCCCTGTGGACGGCGCTTCGCGACGTCGTCGAGTTCTGGGCCGAGCAGGGGGTCAGGATCTTTCGCGTGGACAACCCCCACACCAAGCCGGTGCCGTTCTGGGAATGGATGATCAGGGACATCCAGAGCCGCCATCCGGACGTCCTTTTCCTGGCCGAGGCGTTCACCCGCCCACCGATGCTCAAGATGCTGGCGAAGGTCGGCTTTTCGCAGTCCTACACCTATTTCACCTGGCGCCACACCAAGCACGAACTGACCGAGTACCTGAACGAGCTGACGCGAAGCGAGGTCAGGGAATACCTGCGGCCGAATTTCTTCCCGAATACGCCGGACATCCTGCCCACCTTCCTGCAGACCGGGGGCCGGCCGGCCTTCATGATCCGCTTCGTGCTGGCCTCCACGCTGTCCAGCGTCTACGGCATCTACAACGGATTCGAGCTCTGCGAAAATGCCGGCATTCCCGGCCGCGAGGAATACAACAACTCGGAGAAATACGACTACAAGGTGTGGGACTGGAACCGCCCCGGCAACATCAAGGACTACATCAAGCGGATCAACTGGATCAGGCGCGACAACCCCGCCCTCCACGAGCTGGACAACCTCAGGTTCCACGCCGCCAGCCACGACGACGTTCTGTTCTACGGCAAGATGACGGCCGATCGCCAAAACATGATCTTCATTGCCGTCAACCTCAATCCGTTCGAAGTCCGCGAAGCCCACGTCGAGTTTCCGCTGGGCGACATGGGGGTGGGCGCCGACGGCGCCTTCGACGTGGAAGACCTGCTTTCGGGCGAACGCCATCGTTGGTGGGGGGCGCGGCAGCCTCTTCGCCTGGATCCGCATTGGAACCCGGCTGCCATCTTCCGGGTCCGTCCCTGCGAGCGCGTCGACAATCCTGCGCCCAGCCCGTGACCCAGACCATGCCGAGCCGAGGAAACGCGATGATTTCCGGTGATCCGCTCTGGTACAAGGACGCCATCGTCTACGAGCTGCACGTCAAGGCCTTCTTCGATGCCAACAACGACGGCATCGGCGATTTCGCCGGCCTGACCCAGAAACTCGACTACCTGGAAAGCCTGGGCGTCACCGCGCTCTGGCTGCTGCCGTTCTACCCGTCGCCCCTGCGCGACGACGGGTATGATACCGCCGACTACACCAACGTCCACCCCATGTACGGCACGCTAGCCGACTTCAAGTTGTTCCTGCGCGAGGCCCATCAGCGCGGTCTGCGGGTCATCACCGAGCTGGTGTTGAACCACACCTCCGACCAGCACCCCTGGTTTCAGCGGGCGCGCCGGGCTCCGCCCGGCAGCCGGTGGCGGGATTTCTACGTGTGGAGCGACACGCCGGATCGCTATCGGGGCACGCGGATCATCTTCAAGGATATCGAAACCTCGAACTGGTCGTGGGATCCGGTGGCGGGCGCCTACTACTGGCACCGCTTCTTTTCGCACCAGCCCGATCTGAACTTCGATCATCCCCAGGTGCACAAGGAGCTGCTCAAGGTGGTGGATTTCTGGCTGGACCTTGGGGTGGATGGTCTCCGGCTGGATGCGGTGCCGTACCTTTACGAGCGGGAGGGGACCAACTGCGAGAATCTGCCGGAAACCCACGTTTTCCTGAAAAAACTGCGGGCCCACGCCGACGCCAAATTCAAAAACCGTATGCTGCTGGCCGAGGCGAACCAGTGGCCGGA
>JACZKS010000116.1 GCA_014859895.1 Rhodospirillales bacterium | reverse complement strand
GCCCGGCCCCACCCTGGCCGACGCCCTGCCCGACACGGCCGCAGGCGCCGCCTGGCGCTGGTGGGAGGCCTTCGGCGACACCACGCTGGACTCCCTCGTGGACCGGGCCCTGGCCCGCAACCACCGGCTCGAGCAGGCCGTGGCCCGCGTGCTGGAAGCCCGCGCCGGCGTCACGGGCGCCGCGTCGGCCCTCTGGCCCACGGTCGAGGTGGGCGGGCAGGCCTCCCGCAGCAAGACCAGCGAGTCCGTGCTGCTGTTCGGCCCCCTCTACACCAATACCTACGCCGCCACGGCCACCGCGCGCTGGGAGCTGGACCTCTGGGGCCGGCTGTCGCGGGGCAAGGAGGCGGCCGTGGCCGCGCTGCTGGCGAGCGAGCAGAACCGGCGCGCCGTGGCCCAGGGCCTGATCGGCGACGTGGTGCGCACCTGGCTGGTGATCCGCGAGCTGCAGCTGCAGGTGGCGCTGACCGAGGGCACCATCGCCAGCTTCGAGCACAGCCTGGCCCTGGTGCAGGAGCGCTACCGGCACGGCCTGGTCGGCCCGCTGGACCTGCACCTGGCCGCCCAGAACCTCGCCGCGGCCCGGGCCCAGCTGCCCCAGTTCCGGCAGCAGCTGGCCGCGGCGCGCCGCACCATGGAGATCCTGGCGGGATACTATCCCGCCGGCACCATCGGCGCCTCCGACCTGGACGGGGCCGACGGCTGGCTGACGGCCGCGGTGATGCCCGCACCCCTGGACCCGGTGCCGGCGGGCCTGCCGTCGCAGCTGCTGGACCGGCGCCCGGACCTGCTGGCGGCCGAGGCCAACCTCGCCGCCTCGGTGGCCCGCATCGGCCAGGCCAAGGCGGCCCTCTACCCCCGCATCAGCCTGACCGCCGAAGGCGGCACCCGTTCGCGCGAGATCGGGGACCTCTTCGTCCAGGGCGCCGACACCTGGTCCCTGGTAGGCAACCTGGTGATGCCGCTGATCAACCGGGGCGCGACCAGGAGCCAGATCCAGGCGGCCGAGGCCCGCGCCCGGGAGGCCGTGGCCGCCTACCGCGGCGCCGTGCTGCAGGCCTTCGCCGAGGTGGAGAACGCCCTGGACCGGGACCTCCACCAGCAGGAACGCGAGGTCCACCTGGCCGAGTCGGCGGACCGGGCCCGCAGCTCGGTCGAGCTGGCCGAGGAACGCTACCGGCGCGGCCTGGACGGCCTGTTGACCACCCTGGAGGCCCAGCGCCGGCTGTTCACCGCCGAGAGCAGCCTCCTGGTCACCCAGCGGGAACGCCGCGCCGCCCGCGTCGACCTGATCCAGGCCCTGGGCGGGCCGTGGGAGACCGCTCCTGCCGGCGCCGCGCCGCGCCCCGACGATGCCACCAGCGAAGGAGACCGTCCGTGAGCCCCGCAAGCCCCAAGACCCTGCGCAACCTGCTGACCGCGGCGGCCATCCTGGCGGTCGGCGCGGTGATCACCGTCGTCCTGGTCAAGACCGCCAGCCGGCCCGAGCGCCAGGCCCCACCCGCGTCCCGCCCGGTGGTCGCCGTGCACGAAGTCACCCCAGACCGCGAGCCGGTGCGCGTGCGCGGCTTCGGCACGGTCAAGGCCAAGCGCTCGGTGGAGCTCGTGGCGGAGGTGCGCGGCCGCGTGGTGGCCAAGTCGCCGCACCTGGAGCCCGGCGCCGCCATCACCGCGGGCGAGCTGCTGCTGCGCATCGACGACACCGACTACGTGCTGGCGGCCGCCCAGGCCCGGGCCAACGTGGCCCAGGCCCAGGTGACCCTGGCCCAGGCCGAGGAGGAGGCCCTGGTGGCCCGCCGCGAGTGGGACCGCCTGGGCGCCGGTGGCCTGGGCCAGGGT
>JACZKS010000115.1 GCA_014859895.1 Rhodospirillales bacterium | reverse complement strand
CCTCAAGAAGACCGCAGCCCGAACAAAGGACGAATTATGGGACGCCATCGGCCGAGGCATCGACACCTTCACCCCGGCCGAGTGCGAAAACTACTTCGCCGCTGCCGGATATGACCTCAACTGAACGGAAATTGCTCTAGCGCCCTGGGGCCGCTCAGATTGAGCGCCTTTGCGAGTTCCGCGGCTCCCGTATGGAACTTCTTCTGCAAATCCACCTCGCGCACCGCCGCGGCCCCCTGCGGGTCGTCGCCGGCAACGAACCTAACGGGAGCGCCCTCCTTCTTCGAGAAGCGCACCGTGATCGCTCGGCCGTCACCCTCGATCGTGCTGGCGATGGTGTTTAGCCTCGGGAAGACTTCGCCTAATTTGGCTCCGGCTTTTGCCGCCCTCTCGATCCGGTTGATATCCTTCTCAGAAATCTGCACCTCTTCAGCGGCGAGGCCTTCCATGGCGAGCAGCGCACGTATGCGGGCGCGAGCCTCATCGCGCTTCCGTTTGCCGGGCTTCAGCAGGTCGGCGATCAGTTTGTATTCACGGTCCACAAGGAAGTCGAAGTCGCCTGGCGGTAGGGTTGACACCGGCAGCACACGGGGCGGGATTCGGGAAGAAAGGTCGAGGCCGAGCGCCCGTTTCAGGTATGTGTCAAATACTGTGATTAGTGCCCGCATGTTGAGGTACAGAACGTCCTCCTCGATGATCGTGAACCAGTGTTGCTCGGCATCGCGCAGCGCATCGATCATCCGCATCGTTCCTGCCTCGGTTTCAGTAAGACCGAGGTTCTGCCTACACAGGTTCAGGGCACGGTCGAAGCCGATGCTTTTCCCATTCTTGTCGTCGAAGACCCTTACCTTGTTCTGCACGAGGACAGCCTTGAGAAGCATCTCGCAGGAGTGTTGCAGGTGTAGGAGGACCGAACATATGCGGCCTTCGTCGTCGTAGCTGTTGAACGTGCTCATCGCTATCCGAATCGAGCAGATGGCTTTGTTGGATAGCGTCTTCGCGTCCCGGATCAGGGCCATGCGCAGAGCTCCCAAAAACACGTAGCCTACCGGACCACCAGCCGCTCCGTTTCAAAGGCCGTGTGACTAGTTTATGCCAATCCATTGTGACATTGGTGGTCTGAATCGATCAACAACCGGTCCGGCAGCACGGAAGATGTCGGCGACTTCGAGCGAGGCGGGCACACCTCAGCCGTCGGGCATGACCTCCTCAGGCGTGAAGAGGCCGAGCTTGTCGAGCGGGCTGGTCACGGCGCGCGCCGTTCGTGTCGCGACCTTGGTGTAAAGGGCGGTGTTGTCGAGCTTGGCGTGCCCCAGCAGAGCCTGAATGATGCGGATATCGACCCCATCCTCCAAGAGGTGCGTGGCGAAGCTGTGGCGCAGCGTGTGCGGCCCGACCCGCTTGGTGATGCCGGCCGCCTGCGCCGCCTCGACGACGATCCGGTGGAGTTGCCGGGTGCTGATCGGCTTGAGGGAATGCTGCCCGGGGAACAGCCATCCATCGCGATGGACCACGCCCTGCCGATGGCCGATCTTCCACCACTGGCGCAGCAGGCCGAGCAGATCGGGCGGACAGCATCGCGTTGCGGTACCGCCCGCCCTTGCCACGCTCGACCCGAAGCAGCATGCGTTCGTTGTCAACGTCGCCAATCTTGAGCATCGAGACCTCGGCGACGCGCAGGCCGGCGCCGTAGGCGATCGACAGCGCCGCCTGGTGCTTGATGCAGGTGGTCGCGTTGAGCAGACGGGCCACCTCGTCCCGGCTCAGCACCACGGGCAGCTTGCGCGGATGCCTCACCCGGACGAGCTTGCGAGCGAGATCGGGCCGATCGAGCGTATGGGTGAAGAAGAAACGCAGCGCCGACACGATGCTGTTCATGGTCGGCGCGGGCATCCCGGCCTCGCCCTGCTCGATCTGGAACCGGCGCAGATCTTCCGCCGTCGCCATATCAGGCGACCGCCCGACGAAGGTGGCAAACCGACCCACGTCGCGAAGGTAGTTGCGCTGCGTCTCCGGCGAGAACCGGCGCATGTTCATGTCGTCGATCAGCCGCTGGCGCAGCGGGCTGACCACGGTAGCGGAAATGGACTCATTCATCGTCTGGCTCCTCTTGGTTGAAAGGAGCCAAAATGGTCCACCTCGGCCGGGCGACGCTCAATCGAGACCCGATGATCGACGGCCTGCCGCTACCTCACCGCTCGCACCCCTCCCGCGTAGCGGGTTCGTTCACCGGCCCCTAAGCGGATGCCAAGGTGCAGGTGTTTTTTGTTCCGCTAAGAACCCTTGACCAGATTCAGGGTGCGTTCAGAAATCCCGATCTGGGCCTTGGTTCCCCAATCGAACCGCAAGAAGTCTTGTTCGATGCCATCGGCAAAGATCGCGCCCCCGTCATTCATTCGCGAGGTCAGGCATACGCTTGTGCTCTGGCCGATCTCACCGAACGCCAATTCGTTGCCGGTTATCCGGCTCGGCCAAGGTTCACGGGCGAAATAAACCGCGCGCCTTTCATCGGCAGCAAAATCAACTTGGCGATGGGTTGCCGCCATGATCGACCGAGCCCACCCCGTCAGGCCGGTGCCGGTTGAAACAATCACGCCGGACGACGATTGAAACTCCGTCTTCCCTTCGAATGAAAGCTCATACAGCGCCGACTGGTGGGAGCGATGGCCAATGAACAGCTCGTTGAGCGCGGCCAGCGTCTGCTCGCCATCCAATTTCGCCTCCACCATGGTGAGGCGCCGCAAGTCCATATCCCCTGCGGCGACACGCGGGAGCAGTTTCGACAAAGCTTCGGCAATCAAGGGCGTGAGAACGCCTTCCGTCCGATCCGGATCCGGCGTAACGCCGATGACGGGTTGCCCGGTCAGATACTTGGCCAAATTGGCGACAAGGCCGTCCTGGCCAATGGCAACCACGATGTCGTCGGCAGCGAAGAGGAATCGGTCGAGGTCGTCACGCAGCACTTGAGCCACCGACCATTCATCCGGGACCGCCTGCTTGGCTTGATTGACCGCCTTGAGTTGCCGTTCTTTCTGAAACTCCAGTTCGGCCAGGCTTTGCCCACGCTTTTCCAGGAAGAATTCGGCCTGCCCCCGGGTGGCGTGGGTCGCCAGCAGACGGTCGAATTCCGTCCGCCGAGTGACCAGCACCACCCGGGGTGCGAGACTGGTCATCGGTTGGCCTCAGGGATTTGGGGCGCGTTGAAGAGGCCGCGCACCTGACCCATCAGTCCGGTCAGCATGTCGGGTGTCACCGTCAAATTGTCGATGCGCTCAAGCTTGGCCGCGAATTCCCGCGCTGCCAGTGCCAGCAGGACCGTCGGCGGCAGCGCGGCATAGACCTCTATCCGGGCCCGTTCCATGTCGGCGCGAGCCTGGTCAATGACCCGAATGCGATCCGCTTCTGCGTCGGCATCGATCTTCATCGCCGCCGCGCGCGCCTCGGCCTCGGATCTTGCATTCTCGTCCTCGCGGGCGATCAATGAGCGGCCGCCTGAAACCGTTTAAAAATCAGACAATCGAGCAAATCCGCCGATTTGATCTCAGACCCGGTCCGAGGAATGTGCAAGACTTCCACCTATGCTGCAAACCTTTATCTGATTCCGGACGAACCGTGCCGCCGACCATCCCCATCGCCGATCCTGACGACCCGCGCATTGCCACCTACCGTCACGTGCGCGAACCTGATCTGGTATGCCGGACAGGCCGGTTCATTGCCGAGGGCGAGGTGGTGCTGCGCGTCCTGCTGACCGCGAGTCGGCATGGCGCCGAATCCCTGCTGATCGCCGACCAGCGGCTGGCCGCGCTGGCGCCGCTGCTGGCCCGAGTGCCCGATGACGTTCCGATTTATGTCGCCGGCCAGAAGGTGCTCGACGCCGTCGCCGGCTTTCCCCTTCATCGCGGCATCCTGGCGCTCGGCCGCCGGGCGCCGATGCCCTCGGCGGAGGAGCTGTTGGCGGGGCTGGGGCCGCGAGCGTTGGTGGCGGCTCTGATCGGCATCGGCAATCACGACAATGTCGGGGGGATCTTCCGCAATGCCGCAGCCTTCGGGGCAGACGCGGTAATCCTTGATGCCGAAAGCTGCGATCCACTGTATCGGAAAGCGATCCGCGTTTCCGTTGGGGCCAGCCTGATGGTTCCCTTCGCCCGCCTTGGGCACGGCACGGATGTTGTCGCCCTGCTGGCCGCGCAGAGTTTCGAGCCGGTGGCGCTCAGCCCGGCGGGAAAGATTCCGCTGGCTCAGCTAGCCCGTCCGCCGCGGGCGGCCATTCTAATGGGCGCCGAGGGATCCGGCTTGCCCGCGAAAGTGCTGGCTCGGGCCCGGACGGTCCGCATCCCGATGGCCGACGGCTTCGACTCCCTCAACGTCGCCACAGCCAGCGGTATCGTCCTTCACCACCTCGCCGATTTGGCGCAGGAGGAACGAGCTTCGTCCCTTTTTGCCCAGTCTGTTCCCCCGGAGGGTACAAGGAGCGAACCTTGAACCCGCAAGGAAAGGGCCGGAGCCCCGGTAAAATCTGACTTATCTACGATGAAGTTATTTTGGATGAAGTTGATTTGGATGAGGCGGGCGGGGAGAGAGACCCCACCTCCGAACTGCCGTGGGCGGCCGCCTGATACCGTTAAACAGAAGATTGAGGGAATCCGACGATTCGGCCTCGGATAGAGTCCACGGATATATGCAAGAGTCCGCGGTTATATGAGAGCCTATAATTGAGTGGTGGGCCCGGCAGGACTCGAACCTGCAACCAGACCGTTATGAGCGGCCGGCTCTAACCAGTTGAGCTACGGGCCCGAAGGGACGGTTTCCCATACCAGGAATCGGGCATCGGATACAATCATCCGATGCCTTTCTCATGGCCGGCCTGGGGTTGGCTGTGCCTCGCCCTAATAGTCGAGGAAGCTTCTGAGCTTGCGCGAACGGCTGGGATGCTTGAGCTTGCGCAGCGCCTTTGCCTCGATCTGGCGGATGCGCTCGCGGGTCACGCTGAACTGCTGGCCGACCTCTTCCAGCGTATGGTCGGTGTTCATGCCGATGCCGAAGCGCATGCGCAGCACCCGTTCCTCGCGCGGCGTGAGGGAGGCCAGCACGCGGGTCGTCGTCTTGCGCAGATTCGCTTGGATGGCGGCGTCCAGCGGCTGCACCGCGTTCTTGTCCTCGATGAAGTCGCCCAGGTGGCTGTCTTCCTCGTCGCCGATGGGGGTTTCCAGGCTGATCGGCTCCTTGGCGATCTTCAGCACCTTGCGCACCTTGTCGAGCGGAATGCCGAGCCGGCCGGCCAGTTCCTCGGGCGTCGGCTCGCGGCCAATCTCGTGGAGCACCTGGCGGCTGGTGCGTACCAGCTTGTTGATGGTCTCGATCATGTGCACCGGGATGCGAATGGTGCGGGCCTGGTCGGCGATCGAGCGGGTAATCGCCTGGCGAATCCACCAGGTGGCGTAGGTCGAGAACTTGTAACCGCGCCGGTACTCGAATTTGTCGACCGCCTTCATCAGGCCGATGTTGCCTTCCTGAATGAGGTCGAGGAACTGCAGGCCGCGGTTGGTGTATTTCTTGGCGATGGAAATGACCAGGCGCAGGTTGGCCTCGATCATCTCCTTCTTGGCCTTGGCGGCCTCGCGCTCGCCCTTCTGGACGGTGGAGACGATGCGCCGGAACTCGGAAACCGGCAGCCCGGTCTCCTGCGAGATCTCGCCGATGGCATCCCGGATGTCCTGGATCTCGGTGGGATGCTTCTCGCCGAACTTCTTCCAGCCGCGGCCCGGCAGGTCACCCACCCGGCCCAGCCAGTCGGGGGCCAGTTCGTTGCCGTAATAGTGCTCGAGGAACTCCTCGCGCTTGATCTTGCAGCCAGTGGCCAGACGCAACAGGCGGCCTTCCAGGTTCATCAGGTGCTTGTTCAACTGATAGAGCTGTTCGACCAGCTGCTCGATGCGGGTGTTGTTGAGCCGCACGTCTTCCATCAGGCCGATCAGTTCCTGACGCAGCTTCTGGTATTTCTTTTCCTGCGCCGACTTGAAGGATTCCCCTTCCTGGGCGGCATCAAGGCGCTGGACCTGCAGCTTGTGGAACTTCTTGTAGGTGGCGTCGATCTTCTTGAAGGTTTCCAGCACCTGGGGCGTCAGGTTGGCTTCCATGACGGCCAGCGAAATGCTGAGCTCCTCATTCTCGGCGTCGGCATCGCCGTTGATCTCGCCCTCGCCCTCGGCCCGTGTCTCGCCGCCGGCTTCGTCCCCTTCGTCCTTATCCTTGCCGACGATGGACGCGGGCGCGGCAGGCGCCGCCGGCTCGACGAAACCGTCGCCTGGCGCGTCTTCCGCCGCCTCGGCCTCCGCCGCCTCGGCCTCGGGCTCCTCGACCTCGGCATCCTCGTCCTCGCCGACCATGGCCGGGATCTGCCCGTTGGGGCCGCCGCCGTAGGTCGCTTCCAGGTCGATGATGTCGCGCAGCAGGATCTTGCCCTCGACCAGATCGTCGTGCCACTGGACGATGGCCTTGACGGTCAGCGGGCTCTCGCAGATGCCGCCGATCATCATCTCGCGGCCGGCCTCGATGCGTTTGGCAATCGCGATCTCGCCCTCGCGCGACAGCAACTCGACGCTGCCCATCTCGCGCAGGTACATGCGCACCGGGTCGTCGGTCCGCCCGATCTCGTTTTCGTCGACGTTGCCGGCGGCGGCAGACTCGACCTCGACCGCCTCGTCGGCCGGAGCAGCCTCCTCGCTCTCTTCGGTATCCACCACGTTGATGCCCATTTCGGAAAGCATCGACATGGTGTCCTCGATCTGCTCGGAGGACATGCTTTCCGGCGGCAGCGCCGTGTTCAATTCGTCATAGGTGACGTAGCCCCGCTCCTTGCCGCGCGCGATCATCTTCTTGACCGCGGCACCCAGCGTGTCGAGTAGCGGGCTGTCCGACACTTCGTCCTGGGCCGGCGTGATGTCTTCGGTTTCGGTTTCTTTGTCCGTCATCAATCTTGTTGCTCCCGAGAAACAAAACTGCCTCGCCGTCCCCTTCTCGGGACGCCGAAAAAGCGGACCGCCATCAGCGGCCTGCGCGATCCTTAACCACCCGGCCGAATGCCCAGCGCCCGACCGGCGCCTTCCGACACAGGCCTTGTCCTGCTTCCAGTCACCCCGATTGCGTTGAAGCCGTGTCGCGGGCCAAGTGACACACATGTGCCGCCGGCAGAGGCGCCATCGCAAAGGTCCCCGAACCTGCCACCGCCCACACGCGTCGCCGAATCCAAAATTCCCTGCCCGTCCATCGAAGCCGAGGATAGAAGCCCCGACTTCCGCGCCCATTTTTGCTTCGGACGCACGGCCGCTCATTCAGCCCTACGCCGTCAAATGGTACCATCGCGGCGGCGAGTCAAGCCCGGAATCCCCGGGTGGGCCGCGCCTGATCGCGCCGAGTCGCCCCTTTTACCCCTCCGAGTCGCCGATCGCGGCGCGCAGCGCCGCCCGTTGGCGCCGCCAGCCATCCGGCGTCAGGTCGCCGGCCAACCTTTCCTTGATGGTCTCGCGTTCCGCCGCGAAGGCGGTTCGCTGAAGGGTTTCCAGGGTGTCCCGCCACGTCGCCAGCACCGATTCGGCATCCGCGCCGGCGGCGATCTTGCGATGGTGGCGGATCAGTGGCTCGCCCAAGAGCGCGTCCGATTCGGCGGTCAGGCCCGCCGCCGCCAGTTCGCGGGCAAGGCCCGCGGCGTCGAGATCGGGCTGCCCCGAGAGGATGCCGACCACGGCCTGGCGCAGACGGTCGAGCCCGGCGTCAGCGAACCCCAGCGTGCCCAGGCGCTCGCCTTCGGCCTCGAAAATGTCCGGGTGGCGCAACACGATGGCCAGCAGTACCTGCTGGGCGCCGCGCAGCGGATCGGCGCCGGTCGCGCGCGCAACGGCGGGCGGAATGTCGACATGCGGCGACGGCCGGCGGTCACGCCCCGCTCCCCGGCGGTCACGCCCCTCCGCCTTGACCCGTCTCCCCGCCTCGCGCCATTCGTTCCACAGCCGGTCCTTGAACGCCCTGAGGAAGTGGGCGCGCACCGTCGAGTCGCCGATTCGCAGGGCCTGGCGGGCCAGCCTATCCTCCAGCCCCGCCCGCTCCTCGGGCGTCGTCGGCATCCGCCCCTGGGTTTCCATGCGCCAGAGGATTTCCGAAAGCGGCAGGGTGGCGGCCAGAACCTCGGCCATGGCGGCGGCGCCGCGCGCCTTGATCAGGCTGTCGGGATCCTCGCCGGAGGGCAGCAGGGCGAAGCGCAGCGAATAGCCGGGCTTGAGTAGGGCAAGCGCGTGATCGGCCACCCGCATCGCCGCCTTCTGGCCGGCGGTGTCGCCATCGAAGCAGACGGTCGGCTCGTGGACGATCTTCCAGAGCGCCTGCAGATGATCCTCGGTCAACGCCGTGCCGAGCGGCGCCACCGCGAAGTCGAATCCCGCCTGGTGCAGCGAGATGACGTCCATGTAGCCCTCGGTCACCACGATGCGGCCGCCGTCGCGGGCCGGTTTCAAGGCCTGGGTCAGGCCGTAAAGCACGTGGCGCTTCTGGAAGATGGTCGATTCGGGGGAATTCAGGTACTTGGGCTCGCCCTTGCCCATGATGCGCCCGCCGAAGGCGACGACGCGGCCGCGCTTGTCGGTAATGGGGAACATGACGCGGGCCCGAAAATAGTCGAAATCGGGCCGCCCGTCGTCGGGCCGGCGGATCAGCCCGGCCTCCCGCATCAGATCTTCGGGGATTCCCTCCCGGGCCAGCGCGCCCTTCATCGTGCCCCGGGAATCGGGGGCATACCCCAGACGAAACCGCTCGATGGTGGCATCCTGGAGGCCGCGCCCATGCAGGTAGGCCAGCGTCGCCTTGCCTTCCGGCATGCGCAGCATCTTCTGGAACTGGGCGCAGGCGACGTCCATCGCGTCGTAGAGCGTCTGGCGCTGGCGATCCTTCTCGCGCTCCTCGGGCGAATCGGTGGGGATTTCCATGCCGGCCTGGGCGGCCAGCCGCTCGACCGCCTCGGGGAAGCTCAGGCCCTCGACCTTCATCACGAAGTCGATGACGTCGCCATGCTCGCCGGAACTGAAGCAGTGATAGAAGCCCTTGTCCGGCACCACGGTGAAGGACGGGCTTTTTTCCTTCTGGAACGGGCTCAAGCCGACGTATTCGCGGCCCCGGCGGATGAGCTTGACGCGCTTGCCGACCACGTCTTCCAGTGAGACGCGGGCGCGAAGCTCATCGAGAAACTGGGGCGAGAATGAAGACATTCAGCCGCTATATGGGTTTTGTGCGCACACCGCTCCCCGGAGACCCCCCAACGGATTCCAGGAATCTTCTTATCGCACGGAGACCCGGCAACCCGCGCCGAAAAAGAGTTGGGAATTGCGGGGAACCTGGGGATAACGGCGCCGGCGTGCCCGTCTCAAAGGATGGGCCGCCGGCGCGGCCCGATTCCGTCCGACCGCGAAATGCGCTAGAGAGCTGCCGCCTTGGCGGCGACGGCCTGGAAGAACGCCGACCAGTCGTCCACCGTCAAAGGATTCCCCCCGTATGTACCAAGACGGGGTCCGAGCCTGACCACCACCACGCCGCTGGCCGGGTCGACATAGATGAACTGGCCGTCCTTTCCCCGGGCCATGAAATCGCCCCGCTCCCTGTTCACCAGCCACCATTGGTAACCGTAGTTCCAGAAGCCGGTGTGCCACCAGCGGTCCGGCGAAAAGGGGCCGTTGATCGTGGAATCGGCAACCCACCGCATCGGCAGGATCGGGGCCCCCTGCCACATGCCGCGGTCGCGGTAGAGGGCGCCGAACTTGGCGAGATCCCGCGCCGTCGCGCTCAGGCAGCACCAGGCCTTCTCCAGGCCGCCTTCAGCATCCAGCGACCACAGCCCGCCGTATTCCATGCCGAGCGGCTCCCAAAGCCGGCCCTGGGTGTACTGGCTGATCGTCTTTTCCTTGAGGGCGCGCTTGAGGACGAGTCCCAACAGGGCGCTCTCTCCCGACTTGTATGTAAATCCGTGCTGGGGAACCGGCCGGACGTGCAGAGCGAGGATCTCGTTTTCCAGATCGGGCGTGTAGTTGAACCGCACGTGTTGGCCGAAGGGATTGTCGTTCTCGACATAATCCATGCCGGAATTCATCTGCAGAAGGTCGACGATCCGAACTTTGTCGAAGCCGCTCGCCGAGAGTTCGGGAACGTAGGCGGTGACGACGTCATCGACGCCCCCGATGACGCCGTCTTCAATGGCGGCGCCGATCAGGAAGGAAAGGATCGATTTCGAAACCGAGAAGGTCTGCACCAATGTGCTTCGGTCATGGCCTTGGAAATAGCGCTCGAACAGCAGCCGCTCGTCCTTGACCACCAGAAAGGAGACGGAGCTGCTTCCCTCGAGAAGGTCCACCAGGTCGACCTCGCCCCGCCCCGCGACGGCAACGCGCGCCAACTCCGGCTGCGGCGCCTCCTTGAACCGGTAAGGGCGCAGGCTGGGCGTCAGCGGGCGGAAAGGATACCGCTTATAGTCCTCGATGGTCGTCTCGCCGTTGACGATCACGCGGTACACCGTCAGGGGGCCCTGCAGGGCCGCCCAGGCCCCCATCGCCGCAACGACGGCAAGGCAAAATCCGCCAAGCCCCCAAATGAACCAGGTCCATCGACGACCAGAAACCATGCCCCCCACTCCGGCGCAAGTGTCCCTTTGATCGGTGCCGGGGCGCCGTCCCGGCAAAAACCGTCGTTTCTCAGGTCAGCTGCTGTTTGACCAGCGCGCTGGCCTTGGCGAAGTCCATGCGGCCGGCATAGCGTTCCTTGAGCGCCGCCATGGTACGTCCCATGTCCTTGAGCGAGGTCGCCTTCAGATCGGCGACGGTCTCCCCGACCGCCGATTCGACCTCGGCGTCGTCCATTTGGGCGGGCAGGAAGCGCTGGATGACCTCGATTTCGGCGGCCTCCTTCTGGGCCAGGTCGAGGCGTTCGCCGATGCGGTAGAGATCGATGCTTTCGTGGCGCTGGCGGATCATCGACTGCAGAAGATCGAGAATGGCCTCGTCCGGGATGCCGGCCAGATTGCCCTTGCCGCGGGCAGCGATGTCGCGATCCTTGAGCGCGGCCAGGATCAGCCGCAGGGTGGCGACGGCTATGGTGTCCCTGGCCTTCATGGCGGCGGCGAGGGCTTCCTTCAACCGGGTGCGCAGCATGGTTGCCGTCCTCCTCGACGGTTGCGGGAAGCCGGAAAAGCTATACAATCCTGGCGCAAAAGGCAATCGCTTCTTTTTTATTAAGGTATTGAAAAATAAACCGTTTTCTTTCAAGCGGGGGCTTGACCTCGGCACGCAATTTGCTTAATAGAACGAAAATTCCATGCTGCTGTCGTCCGGCCCTCGGGAATTCGGCCGGAACGTCGGCCTCCCGGGACACCCGGGTGCGACGAAAGCCGGTCCGTGCGTGAAGACGTCGGGGCGGCTTTTTTGGGACCCGCCATCATGACCGATACAGTCAAACCGACCGTCCGTCCGCCTCACGCGAACGCCGCTCTCGTGCTGCACGACGGCGAGGTCTACTGGGGCATCGGCGCCGGGGCGCCGGGCGCCGCGGTGGGCGAGGTATGTTTCAACACCTCGATCACCGGCTACCAGGAGATTCTCACCGACCCCTCCTACGCCGGGCAAATCATCACCTTCACCTTCCCGCACGTCGGCAACGTCGGCACCAACGCCGAGGATATCGAGACCATCACCCCGGCGGCGCGCGGCTGCATCCTGGGCGCCGCCATCACCGAGCCCTCCAACTGGCGGGCCGCCAAGCACCTGGACGAGTGGCTGCGCTCCTTCGGGCTCTGCGCGCTGACCGGCGTCGACACCCGCCGCCTGACCCGGCGCATCCGCGACGGCGGCGCCCCCAACGGCGCGCTCATCTATGCCGCCGACGGCGACGTCGACATCGAGGCCGCCTTCCGCCTCGCCCGCGACTGGCCGGGGCTGGAGGGCATGGACCTCGCCAAGGATGTCACCTGTCACCAAACCTCGACCTGGGATGAAACCACTTGGGCCCTCGGGCGCGGCTACGGCCGCCAGGACCGGCCGAAATACCACGTCGTCGCCGTCGATTACGGAGCCAAGCGCAACATCCTGCGCTGCCTGGCCAACGCCGGCTGCCGGGTGACGGTGGTAACCGGCACCTCGACCGCCGCCGACGTGCTGGCGCTCAATCCGGACGGCGTGTTTCTCTCGAACGGACCGGGCGACCCGGCGGCAACCGGGCAATACGCGGTGCCGATGATCCGCGACCTGATGAAGAAGGAAGACCTGCCGATCTTCGGCATCTGCCTGGGCCACCAGATGCTGGGCCTGGCCTTGGGCGGGCGCACCCGCAAGATGCACCTGGGCCACCGCGGCGCCAACCATCCGGTCAAGGACCTGGCCACCGGCAAGGTCGAAATCACCAGCCAGAACCACGGCTTCATGGTCGAACGCGACAGCCTGCCCAGCAACGTCGTCGAGACCCACGTCTCCCTCTTCGACGGCTCCAACGAGGGCCTGAAACTGGAAGGCCGGCCGGTGTTCTCGGTGCAATACCACCCCGAAGCCAGCCCCGGCCCCCAGGACAGCCACTACCTCTTCGACCGCTTCATCGACCTGATCGCCAGCAAGAAAAGTGGTCGATAAGGAAATTCGACACAGAGAACACAGAGGACGAGAAAGCCACAGAGAACACAGAGATAGAGAGTGAGGAAGCGCGCTTCGCGCGAAGAAAGCTTGAAATTGATCGTATCGCCCAGCGATCGAGACGACAGCTCGGTGTGCTCCGTGAAATCTCTGTGCGCTCTGTGTCGAATTCCACGGTTAAGGCAACGCCAGGATGCTGACGCCGATGCAGAAAGACCTGCTGACGGAAAAAGTGATCGGACTGGCCATCGAGGTTCACCGCAACCTGGGGCCGGGATTATTGGAATCGGTCTACGAGGATTGCCTGTGCAAGGAACTCTCGGATGCCGGAGTGGAGTTTGAGCGGCAACGGTCGGTCCCCGTGGCTTACAAGAATGTCCCGCTCGAAACAGGGTTCCGAGCCGACATCGTCATCGCCCACGAGTTGGTCATCGAGATCAAGTCCGTCGAGCGGCTGTTGCCAGTTCATGATGCGCAGGTACTGACGCATCTGAAGCTCGGCGGATTCCCGAAGGGCTTGCTGGTGAACTTCAATACGAAGCTTTTAAAAGACGGCATCAAGCGGTTCGTCATGTAGAGAGGGGATCCGTCCCCGTGGTTGGAAAGTAGTCCATGCCCAAACGTACCGACATCAAGTCCATCCTCATCATCGGCGCCGGGCCCATCATTATCGGGCAGGCGTGCGAATTCGACTATTCGGGGGCGCAGGCCTGCAAGGCGCTGCGCGAGGAGGGCTACCGGGTCATCCTGGTCAATTCCAACCCGGCCACCATCATGACCGACCCCGGCATGGCGGACGCCACCTACATCGAGCCGATCCGGCTCGACATGCTGGAGCGGATCATCGAGGCCGAGAAGCCCGACGCCCTGCTGCCGACCATGGGCGGCCAGACCGGGCTCAATGCCGCCATGGACCTGTGGCGGGCAGGCATCCTGCAAAAGCATGGCGTCAAGATGATCGGGGCGGACGCCGCCGTCATCGCCAAGGCCGAGGACCGGCTGCAGTTCCGCGAAGCGATGGAGCGCATCGGCCTGGAAAGCCCGAAGAGCATGCTGGCCCACAACGCCGTGGAAGCGCGCGAGGCGATGGCCGCCATCGGGCTGCCGCTGATCATCCGCCCGTCCTATACCCTGGGCGGCGAGGGTGGCGGCATCGCCTACAACCTCGAGGAATTCGAGCAGATCGTCGCCTCCGGCCTGGCCCGCTCGCCGGTCCACGAGGTGCTGGTCGAGGAATCGGTCCTGGGGTGGAAGGAATTCGAGATGGAGGTGGTCCGTGATTCCGCGGACAACTGCATAATCATCTGCTCGATCGAGAACGTCGACCCCATGGGCGTGCACACCGGCGATTCGATCACCGTGGCCCCGGCCCTGACGCTGACCGACAAGGAATACCAGATCCTGCGCAACGCCTCGATCGCCGTGCTGCGCGAGATCGGGGTGGACACCGGCGGCTCCAACGTGCAGTTCGCCATCAACCCCGAGGACGGCCGACTCGTCATCATCGAGATGAACCCCCGGGTGTCGCGTTCCTCGGCCCTGGCCTCGAAGGCCACCGGCTTCCCGATCGCCAAGGTGGCGGCCAAGCTGGCCGTCGGCTACACGCTCGACGAACTGATGAACGACATCACAGGGGTGACGCCGGCCTCCTTCGAGCCGACCATCGACTACGTGGTCACCAAGATCCCGCGCTTCACCTTCGAGAAATTCCCCGGCACCGAGCCCCTGCTCACCACCTCGATGAAGTCGGTGGGCGAGGCCATGGCGATCGGGCGCAGCTTCAAGGAATCGCTCCAGAAGGGTCTGCGCTCGATGGAAACCGGGCTGACCGGCTTAAACGAGCTGCCGATCCCCGGCATCGATCCCGCCAATGTCGACAAGAACGCCGTGCGCGCCCAACTGGCGCTGCCGCGCCCCGACCGCCTGCTGGCCATCGCCCAAGCCTTCCGCTACGGGTTTTCGGTGGCCGAGGTGCAGGCCGTCACCCGCTACGACCCGTGGTTCCTGCGCGAGATCGAGGCGATCGTCAAGGTCGAGGCGGAGCTCAAGGCCAAGGGGCTGCCGGGCGACGCGCCAGGCCTGCGCCGGGTCAAGGCCATGGGCTTTTCCGACCAGCGGCTTTCGCAACTCACCGGCAAGACGCCGGCCGAGGTCGGCTTCCGCCGCGAGGTGCTGGACGTCCGGCCGGTTTATAAGCGGGTCGATACCTGCGCCGCCGAATTCCCCTCGCAGACCCCCTACATGTACTCGACCTACGAGGGCGACGGGGTCAATCCGCCGGAATGCGAGTCGGCGCCGTCCGATCGCCGCAAGGTCGTCATCCTGGGCGGCGGTCCGAACCGCATCGGCCAGGGTATCGAGTTCGACTACTGCTGCGTCCACGCCGCCTATGCGCTGAAGGAGGCCGGGTTCGAGACCATCATGGTCAACTGCAACCCGGAAACCGTCTCGACCGACTACGACACCTCGGATCGCCTGTACTTCGAGCCGCTGACCGCCGAGGACGTGATCGCGCTGATCCGTACCGAACAGGCCGCGGGCGAGGTTCTCGGCGTCATCGTGCAGCTCGGCGGCCAGACCCCGCTCAAGCTGGCGGCGGCCCTAGAAAGGGCCAGCATCCCCATCCTCGGCACCTCGCCCGACGCCATCGACCTGGCCGAGGACCGCGAGCGTTTCCAGGAACTCGTTACCCGGCTCAAGCTGCGCCAGCCGGTCAATGGCATCGCCCGCTCGCTCGACGAAGCCCGCCGGGTGGCCGACCGCATCGGCTTCCCACTGGTGCTGCGGCCTTCCTACGTGCTGGGCGGCCGGGCCATGGAGATCATCCATGACCATCCGGCGCTGACCCGCTACATCACCACCGCGGTGCAGGTGTCGGGAGACAGTCCCGTCCTGCTGGATTCCTATCTGCAGGACGCCATCGAGGTCGACGTCGACGCCATCGCCGACGGTACCGACGTCTATGTCGCCGGCATCATGGAGCACGTTGAGGAAGCCGGCGTCCATTCGGGCGATTCGGCCTGCTCGCTGCCGCCGCACTCGCTGGCCGCCGAAATCATCGAGGATATCCGCCGCCAGACCGTGGAGCTGGCCCGCGCGCTTGGCGTGGTCGGGCTGATGAACGTGCAGTTCGCCGTCAAGGAGTGCGACGTCTACATCCTGGAGGTCAACCCGCGGGCCAGCCGCACGGTGCCCTTCGTCGCCAAGGCGACCGGCGTGCCGATCGCCAAGATCGCGGCGCGCGTCATGGCCGGCGACACCTTGGCGTCCTTCCGCCTGCCGCCGCTGCCCAGGATGCGCCACGTCGCCGTCAAGGAAGCGGTGTTCCCCTTCGCCCGCTTCCCGGGCGTCGACGTCATCCTCGGCCCCGAGATGAAGTCGACCGGGGAAGTGATGGGCATCGACGCCGATTTCCGCGCCGCCTTCGCCAAGGCGCAGCTGGCGGCCGGCGCCCAGCTTCCGGAATCGGGGGCCGTCTTCATGTCGGTCAAGGACAAGGACAAGAAGACCGCGGTTCCCCTGGCCCGCCGCCTGACCGCCCTCGGCTTCAAGCTGCTGGCGACGGCGGGGACCGCCGAATACCTGGCCGCCCAGGGTCTCGCGGTGACCCGGCTCAACAAGGTCCTGGAAGGCCGGCCGCACTGCGTCGACGCCATCATCAGCAGCCAGGTCCAGTTGGTGATCAACACCACCGAAGGGGCGCAGGCCATCGCCGACAGCTTCTCGATCCGCCGCTCGGCCTTGACCCAGGGCGTGCCCCACTACACCACCATGACGGGGGCCGCCGCGGTGGTCGACGCACTGGAGGCGCTCCGCGCCGGGAAGCTTGAAGTCGCGCCGCTACAATCCTATTTTACGGGGGCTTTTTAGGGGCAACCCCCAAGCACCGTTGTTGTCGTGCCCGCGACCTTGGTGAAGGGCCGCGAAGAGAATGAATTGTTAACGAAACGGGATTCGTGCCGATGGAAAAGATGCCCATGACCGCCGAGGGGCTCGTCCAGCTCCAGAAGGAGCGCGAACGCCTGATGAACGTGGAACGGCCCGCAGTGGTGCGTGCCATCGGGGCTGCGCGGGAACACGGCGACTTGTCGGAAAACGCCGAATACCACGCCGCACGCGAGCGCCAGAGCTTCATCGAAGGTCGGCTGGCCGAGATCGAGGACATCATCAGCCGCGCCGAGGTCATCGATCCCAGCAAGCTCACCGGCAGCACGGTGCGCTTCGGCGCCCGGGTCAACTTGGTGGACGAGGAGACCGAGGAGGAGAACACCTTCCAGATCGTCGGCAGCCACGAGGCCGACGTCTCGAAGGGTCGCATCTCGGTGACCTCGCCCTTGGCCCGCGCGCTGATCGGCAAGCAGAAAGGCGACATCGTCGAGGTCAATGCGCCGAGCGGCCCGCGCTCCTACGAGATTCTCGGCGTCCGCTTCGGCTGATCGGCCGACACCCGAGACGCCGCGACATGAAGCGGCCCGCCAGACGGCGGGCCGTTCGTCGTTTCGTCCGCTGCGCGCCGGTCAGATCGGCACGCCGGCCTGGAACTTGGATTGGCGGATCGACAGCGCCGATTTCACGTGACTGACGTTGGGCGCCGACGTCAGCTTGGTGGTCAGGAAATTCTGGTAGTCGTCCCAGTCCTCGGCCACCACCTTGAGCAGGAAGTCGGCTTCGCCGGCCAGCATGAAGCACTCGCGCACCTGCGGCCACTGGTGGACCAGTTGCTCGAACGCCTCGAGGTCCGCTTCTGCTTGGCTTTCCAGGCCGACCTGGGCAAACACCATGACGTTGAATCCCAACGACTTGGGCTCGAGGTCGGCGTGATAGCCGCGGATGTAGCCGGCGTCTTCGAGAACCCGCACCCGACGCAGGCAGGGCGGTGCCGAAATGCCGGCCCGCCGGGCCAGTTCCACGTTGGTGATTCGGCCGTTGTCCTGCAAATCGCGCAGAATCCGGCGGTCGATGTCGTCGAGCTTAATGCGGGTCCCTTTACTCTTCATGCGGTCTCGCCTCCATGGTTGTAATTATATTACAATGACGTCGCCGCCGCGCCAAGATGGAAGTCACGACATTTTGCGCATGGCGGTCTAAAGTCATAGAGCCTTAGCTTGCGTCTTGCCGATCCGGTTTTTATCCTGACGGCGGTCTTGCCGAAACCCCGGTGAAACCGCCCTTCGCTCGTTCGCCGCAAGGAATCCACCGAAGTCATGCCGACCACCCACAAGACCAAGGTTCTGATCGTCGGATCGGGGGCCGCCGGTTATACCGCCGCCCTCTATGCCACCCGCGCGAACCTGGCGCCCATTCTGGTCAAGGGCATGCAGCCGGGCGGCCAGTTGACCATCACCACCGAGGTCGAGAATTTTCCCGGCTTTCCCGAGCCCATCCAGGGGCCGTGGCTGATGGAGCAGATGCGCCAGCAGGTGGAGAATGTCGGCGCCACCTTGATCGACGACCTGATCGTCAAGGCCGACCTCGGCCGCCGGCCCTTCACGCTCACCGGCGATTCTGGCAACCTTTATGTCGGCGAGACCCTGATCATCGCCACCGGCGCTTCCGCCCGCTGGCTGGGCCTGGAGAGCGAGAAGAAATTCATGGGCTTCGGCGTTTCGGCCTGCGCCACCTGCGACGGCTTCTTCTTTCGCAACCGCGAGGTGGCGGTGGTCGGCGGCGGCAACACGGCGGTGACCGAGGCGCTTTACCTGACCAATCCCGCCTCCAAGGTTTACGTCATCCATCGGCGCGATGAATTGCGCGCCGAGAAGACGCTGCAGGAACGGCTATCGAAGAACCCCAAGATCGAGATGGTGTGGAACAGCGTCATCGACGAGGTGCTGGGCACCACCAACCCGCCCGGCGTCACCGGGTTGCGCCTGCGCGACGTGAAAACCGGCGCCACCCGCGAACTTGGGTTGGAAGGCGTCTTCATCGCCATCGGCCATACTCCCAACACCGAATTGTTCGTCGGGCAGTTGGCGTTGGATGGCGAGGGCTACATCAAGACCACCCCGGGCGGCGTGGCGACCAGCGTGCCGGGGGTGTTCGCCGCCGGCGACGTCCAGGATCATATTTACCGCCAGGCCATTACCGCCGCCGGGACCGGCTGCATGAGCGCCCTCGACGCCGAACGCTTCCTGGCGGAGAATGAAATGATGGCGGAGCAAGAAATATAAGTGGAAGCGCCCCCAAAAATCGGCCGGACTGACCACGACAGCCAACGGGCGGCAATGCCGAGGCAGGCAGTCGGCAAGGACGCCAAAGCGGGAATCGCCATGGACTGGGACAAACTTCGGATCTTTCACGCGGTGGCCGAAGCCGGCAGCTTCACGCATGCCGGCGAGGCGCTGAACCTGAGCCAGTCTGCGGTCAGCCGCCAGATCAGCGCGCTCGAGGAAAGCCTGCACATACCGCTGTTCCACCGCCATGCGCGCGGCCTCATCCTGACCGAACAGGGCGAGCTTTTGCACCGCACGGCGCGCGAAATGTTCGCCAAGCTGTCGATGACGACGGCGCGCATCCGCGAGAGCCGCGAACGGCCGCAAGGCCTGCTGAGGGTAACGGCGACGGTCGCCTTCGGCTCCATCTGGCTGACGCCCAGGCTCAAGGACTTCCTGGAACTTTATCCGGATATGGACATCTCGCTGGTGCTGGCAGACACCGAGCTCGACCTTTCGATGCGCGAGGCCGACGCCGCCATCCGGCTGATGTCGCCGCGCCAGCCGGATCTCGTCAAACTCAACCTCATGCGCATCGGCTATCGCATCCTGGCGTCGCCCGCCTATCTGAAGGACCATCCGGCTCCGAAGACGCCGCGCGACCTCGACGAACACAAGATCATCGTCTACGGCGACGACGCGACGCCGCCGGTGCCCAACCTCGATTGGCTGCTCGAGGTCGGAACCCAGCCCGGCAAGCGCCGGCGGCCGGTCCTGCGCGTCAACAGCACCTACGGAATCTTCCGGGCCGTGCAAAGCGGCCTGGGTATCGCCGCGCTGCCCGAATACATCAAGCGGGAATCCCCCGACCTGGTCGAGGTGCTGCCGGAACTGCATGCGCCCAGCATCGACGCCTATTTCGTCTACCCCGAGGAATTGCGCCACTCCATGCGCATTGCCGTGTTCCGGGACTACCTGGTCAGCCGGATCGCCGGGGAAGGCATGAAAAGCACCGAATGACCGCGTCGGCGGTGGCCGACGGCGCTCAGCCATGCAGGCCATGCATGGCTGCTTTTCCCAATCGTCTATGGTCCGGCCAAATCGCCCCCCGTATATACCGCGCCGGTGACGATGCGACACGTTGCACCGCACCGGATTTCCCAGTTTCGGGCGCAAGGCCCGAAATCTAGGGCCCCAGCCCTACGCGGCTTGGGTCCTGCGTCTCCCAGACGTGAAGCCTCCCTGTTAGACTTGCCGGGCTGGTTTACCAGCCCGGTTTTTTTTGCCCGCAAGACATGATCGTGCTACCGGTACGGCCAACCAAGAATGCGACATGCAAGGGAACGAGATGTCCATCATCCTGATCGGCTTCCTGGCCAGCTTGGCGGCCGGCCTCGCCACCGGCGTCGGGGCGCTGCCGGCGCTGTTCTTGCGTCGCCTGTCGGGCAAGGCGCAGGACGCCATGCTGGGCTTCGCGGCCGGCGTCATGCTGGCGGCGTCGTTTTTCTCGCTGATCCTGCCGGCCTTGGAGGCCGCCCAGGAACATGGCTCCAGCGAAACGACGGCGGTCCTGATCGTCATCGGCGGCATCCTGCTGGGCTGCGCCGCCATCTGGGTGATCAATGACAACCTGCCCCACGAGCACTTCATCATGGGGCCGGACGGCAAGGCCGCCAGCGCCTTGTTGCGCCGCATCTGGCTGTTCGTCATTGCCATCACGCTGCACAATTTCCCGGAAGGGTTGGCGGTGGGCGTCGGCTTCGGCGGCAACGACATCGCCAACGGCACGACGCTGGCCATCGGCATCGGCCTGCAGAACTTCCCCGAGGGACTGGCCGTCGCCGTCGCCCTCCTGGGCCAGAACTACTCGCGGGCCTATGCGTTCCGGGTAGCGCTGTTCACCGGCCTGGTCGAACCGATCGGCGGCCTGATCGGCATCGCCGCGGTGACCTTTTCCCAGCCGCTCCTGCCCTGGGGCCTGGCCTTCGCGGCGGGCGCCATGATCTTCGTCATCAGCCACGAGATCATCCCCGAGACCCACCGACGCGGCTACGAGAACCATGGCACCTTCGGCTTGATCATCGGCCTTGTCGTCATGATGTTCCTCGACGTCGTCCTCGGCTAACCTTGCGGGACAACGATGCCCTCCACGCGAAAGAGACCCCGCCCATGACGCGCGAGCGATCCGCCCCCCTGCTGCTGACCCCCGGACCATTGACCACGGCCATCGCCACCCGGCGGGCCATGCTCGCCGACTGGGGCTCGCGCGACGAGGCCTTCATCGCGCTCACCGCCAGGGTCCGCGCCCGGCTTACCGAACTGGTCGGCGGTGAGGACAGCCACGTCTGCGTGCCGTTGCAGGGCAGCGGAACCTTCGCCATCGAGGCGACGCTGGGCACCCTGGTGCCCCGGGACGGCAAGGCGCTCGTCCTCATCAACGGCGCCTACGGCCGGCGCATGGCGAAAATCCTCGAACGGATGGGGCGCCGCCACGAAACGCTGGAAACCGCCGAGGACACGCCGCCCGATGCCGAGGCCGTCGCCGCCCGGCTGGCCGGCGATCCCGCCATCACCCATGTCGCGGCTGTCCATTGCGAAACGACGTCGGGCATCCTCAACCCCATCGCCGCCATCGCCGCCGCGGTGGCCAGGCAGGGCCGCCGCCTGATCGTCGATTCCATGAGCGCTTTCGGCGGCATCCCCCTCGATGTCCGCCACGTGCCGTGCGAGGCCGTCGTCGCCTCCTCCAACAAATGCCTGGAAGGTGTGCCCGGCCTGGCCTTTGCCATCATCAGGCGGAATGCTCTGGCGGCCAGCGTCGGCAACGCCCATTCGGTCAGCCTCGACCTTCATGACCAGTGGCGGGCGATGGAAGGCAACGGACAGTGGCGGTTCACGCCGCCGACCCAGGTGCTGGCGGCACTGGATCAGGCCCTCGTCCTGCTCGAGGCGGAAGGCGGCGTTCCAGCCCGCCATGCCCGCTATGCGGCCAACTGCAAGCTGCTGGTCGACGGCCTCCGGCGGCTGGGCTTCGTGACCCTGCTGCCGGACGCCTTGCAGGCTCCGATCATCGTCACGGTACGCATGCCGGCCGACCCGGCCTTTCGCTTCGACGCCTTTTACGACGGCCTCAGGGAGCGCGGCTTCGTCATCTATCCCGGCAAGCTGACCGAGGCGCCGTCATTTCGCATCGGTTGCATCGGCGCCGTCGGCCCCAAGGATATGGAAGAGGCCCTCGCCGCCATCACCGCCGTCACCGCCGGCCTCGGCGTCGCCACCGGCACACCCGCCTAATTTCGGGGACAGCATATTTAATTCCCCGGTTTTCGTGACTCACCTATGGAGTTTCGGGGACAGCATACTTAATTCACTCTTCTTCGCTCGGGAATTAAGTATGCTGTCCCCGAAACTGGAGTGCCCCCCTAGCCTGGGACAGAGGAATAGGGGACAGTTCTCCTTGTAGAGGGGGAACTGATGGCAGAGGAAAGTCCCAGGCGGTTTAGCCGGGAGTTCAAGCTGGCGGCGCTACGGCGGATGCTGGCGGGGGAGAA
>JACZKS010000114.1 GCA_014859895.1 Rhodospirillales bacterium | reverse complement strand
CCTCAAGAAGACCGCAGCCCGAACAAAGGACGAATTATGGGACGCCATCGGCCGAGGCATCGACACCTTCACCCCGGCCGAGTGCGAAAACTACTTCGCCGCTGCCGGATATGACCTCAACTGAACGGAAATTGCTCTAGGTGTGAAGTGCGGATCCTGCATGCGGCTTCCGTCTCAGCGTCCTGCGTCGAACAGGGATAATGGTGCGCGCGTCAAATGGTTCCCGCCCGTCCCGGTGCGATTAACCCTTGTTAATGTCACGAGATGCGCGACGTTCGATTGTGGGCGCCTTGCCTTTCCAAAAAGGTCGGGGGAGGGACTTTTGTATGCTTACTGTTGATCGGGGGAAGATCTGTTTCCTCGTCGTCAAGGGCCGCCAGTTCCAGGTCAAGGAAGCCGATCCGCTGGAGGGCGAGGAGGCGTCCTCGCTCATTGATGATGTGGAAGCCGAGGTTTTGCTGGACGACCCCGCGGGGGACGCCGTGCGCGATGAGTTGTATGCCACCTTGGCGGCGATGGACGAACGGGAACTTTCGGAGACACTGGCCCTTCTGTGGCTTGGCCGCGAAGACATCGATACCGACGACTGGGACGACGCCGTGACCGAAGCCAGGGAAAGCCTTTCGCCACGAACGCCAGACGACATCATCCAAACGCCGCTCTTTCCGTACTGCCTGGAAGAAGGGTTGGCCCGCATGGGTATCACGTGCGGCGATATCGAAGATGAGATCTGGGTCGAGGGGCCGCCCTCTCCTTAAGCCCCTTCCGCACCAATCGTTGTGGGAGTTCAACCCGCGGAGCCGGCCGCCACGGCGCCCGAAGGCCGACCACAGGGAACCAATATGCTGCTGGGCCGTTCATCGAAAAGGGGCGGTATGCCGCCCGACGAATAGGGAATGGAAGGATTGAGCCATGTTGTACTGGGCCGTGGTTTTCTTCATCGTCGCGATCGTTGCCGGCGTATTCGGCTTTGGCGGCATTGCAGCCGCGGCGACGGATATCGCGCAAATCCTTTTCTTCGTGTTCATCGTTCTGTTCGTCCTTTCGCTCATCTTTGGATATCGCGGGCGGCGGCCGCCGGTGTGAAACAAGCCGATAAAATCCGAGGAGAGCCTTGATGAGCGATAACGTCTACGCGATTACCGAAGTAGTTGGATCGTCAACGGACTCGGTAGAGGACGCCATTGACAATGCCGTCGCGACGGCCGCGCAAACGCTGCGGAACCTCGAATGGTTTGAGATCGGCCAGATCCGCGGTCATATCGTCAACGGGCAAGTGGAACACTATCAGGTGTATGTCAGATTGGGTTTACGCTACGAGCGTCAATGACGGCGATTGCCCCGCTTGGCCAACCAAATGCGTAAGGCGCCGGAACAGCTATGGTTCCGGCGCCTTTTTTCCGTGGATGCCGCCCCGGTGGCGGCGCATGGGCTATTTCACGGTGATGTTGTTTTCGACCCGGCGCACGCCCTCGACGCTGGCCGCAATGCGGCCCGCCCGCGCCTTTTCCTCGGCGGTATTCACGAATCCGCTGAGTTGGACGGTATCCTTGAAGGCATTCACGTCGATGTCGGTGATTTTCACCATCGCATCGTCGGCGATCTTCGCCCGCACCTTGGTGCTGATCACGGTGCTGTCGATGTATTCGCCGGTACTTTCCTGGGTCGGCGTCGCTTGGCAGGCGGCAAGGAAGATCGCTCCCGCAGCCAGAGTGGTCGCCGCGAGCTTCTTCGGGAATTCCATCATCCAAATCCCTCCTCAAACATGTTGACGATGCCGGCCGCCGACGGCGCTCACGTCCGGACGGAACCGGTAAGCAGACGCGATGGCCGCCAGTTCTATTCCCACGGGAAGGTCGCTCGGCCGCTCGCGCCCCTTTTTTCGACAACCTCGGAAAGGGGTGGGGAGTTCCCGCTGGGCGCGTGTTAGGATGGCGATGGGAAAGAAGGGGAGCGGAACCGAATGCCCGCGTCACGTGTTAGGGGCCATGGCGACGGTTGATTCAATAACGCCGCGCCACGGAAAAGAAGGATCTGAACATGGCAACTGCGCCGCGCCCCGGGAAAAAGGATGGAGACATGGCAAGCGAAAGCGAGATCCTGCGGAAGGACATGGAAGAATTGCGAGCTTCCGTGGAAAAGCTGACGAAGGACATGGGCGACCTCAGCCAGTCCTGGACCAACGAGATGAAGGCGCGGGCCGGTCAGAAGGCGGACGCATTGCGCGAAACAGCCCGGACCGTCGCCGATGAGATCGGCGCGAAAACCAAGGAATCGGCCGAGGTGGTCGAGAAGACGGTGCGCGAGAGACCCTTCCAGAGCCTGATCGCCGCGTTCGGCGCCGGGCTGCTGCTCGCCCAGCTTCTGCGTCGCTGACGGCGCATCCGGCGATCGCCATGAACTCGATGATGTGGTTGGGCCTGCTCGGCGGTACGATTGAACGGGCGAAGGAGGGTGTGCGGCGTCGCGTCGCCGGCACCGTTGTCATGGCGGGAGGCGCCGTCGTCCTTGCCGGCGCGGCCATTTTCGCCCTCGTGGCGGCTCATATGTGGCTGAGCCTCCGGATGCCGAATTACATGGCGGCGCTTACCGTAGCCGGCGGGCTCGCGCTCGTCGGCCTCATCGTCGTCGCGGTGGGGCGCCAGCGGATGCATTCACCGGCCCCCCGGCCCGATGTCGCCGACCGTGTCGAGCGGGCGGCGGATCGGGCCCGCCACGAAACGCTATCCGCAGTCAACAAGAGCGTGCCTTCCGCCATACTGACTGCGCTTGTCCTCGGCATCGTGGCTGGATTGCTGCGTCCGAAAGGGGGGAAGTGAACGCTCCTACCGGATAGGCCGGGACTCCGTTTCTTCTATCTCATTCATATCTTCCGCACCGGACCCGGAAACCATATCCGCCACCATCGTCGTGATTTTCGGATAGTTGGGTTTCCCGGAACCGAGCAACGGGATTTCCGGGACGACGCAGACCTGCCGTGGCACGGCGATTTCCGGGGCGCCGCGAGCACGTGCCGTGGCGGCAAGGTCGTCGGCACGGGCGTCGGGCTGCGTCGTGGCGATGACGATGCGTTCACCCTTGCGTGGATCGGGCAGGGCGACGGCGGCATGGTCGGCCTCCGGCCAGGCTGCCCTTGCGATATCCTCGCCTACCGCCAGCGACACCATCTCGCCGCCGATCTTGGCGAACCGCTTCAGGCGGCCGACGATGCGAACGAAGCCCTCGGCATCGACCTCGATGATGTCGCCGGTATCGTACCAGCCGCCCGGCGGCGCGCGCAGGCCGTCCGGCGCTTCGGCGTCGATGTAGCCCAGCATCACGTTGCCGCCGCGCACCTCCAGGCGGCCGCCCCGATCCAGCCCTGGCACCGGCTCCAGGCGCCATTCGATCCCGGGCAGGAACCGCCCGACCGAGCCGGCGCGGTAGTGCATTGGGGTGGCGGCGGCAATGGCCGGCGAGGTTTCGGTCACGCCGTAGCCCTCGAGGACGCGGATGCCGAACTTTTCCATCCATACCTTGCGCGTTTCCTCACGCAGCTTCTCGGCTCCCGAGAAGAGCTGGCGTACGGCGTGGAAGTCGTACGGGTGGGCCATCCTGGCCCATCCGGCCAGGAAGGTGTCGGTGGCAAACAGGATGGTAGCGTCGAAGTCGTAAGCCAGTTCCGGCACGATCCGATAATGGAGCGGCGACGGATACTGGAAGGACGGCACCCCCGACAGCAGGGGCAGTAAGAGGCCGCCGGTCAACCCGAAAGCATGAAACACGGGAAGCGCGTTGAGCAGCCTGTCCGACGAATTGAAGGCGATGCGCGCGGTCAACTGCCAGCGGTTGGTCATCAGGTTTCGATGGCTCAGCAGGACCGCCTTCGGTTTGCCCTCCGAACCCGAGGTGAAGAGAATCACCGCTGGCCGTCCGGCCGCTTCGGCGGGCCGGCGGCGGCGCACGATCTTGCGACGCCACGAGCCGAGGAGTCCTGTCAGCTTGGTGGGGATTCCCATGCGCGCACGTACATCCTCCAGGAAGACGATGTCGGCGTGCTTGGCCAGGGCATCGACGGCCTCCTGCAGGCGCCCTCTTTCGATGAAGCGGCGCGAGGTCAGCACCGTCTTCAGTCCGGCGGTCTCGGCGGCCGCCTCGAGCGCCGCCGGGCCGGCCGAAAAATTGAGCATGGCGGCGACCCGGCCGGCGGCCTGGCAGGCGAAAAACACGATTGCCGCCGCCCCGGACGTCGGCAGCATGATGCCGATCGCCTCGCCGGGTTTCGAGCGCCGCTTGAGCCAAGCGGCGAAGGTCAGGCTGGCGGTGATGATGCGGTCGTAGCTCATTGGCTTGCGCTCGACATCCTCGATCACCTCGAAGCCGCCACCATAGAGGGCGCGGGCATCGAGCAGGGCTTCGAACAGGGTCACGTCGGCGTCGTAGGTGCGGAAGGCGGCATCCGTCATCATCGCGTGGAGCCGATCGGCCGCCGCGGCGCGCCGGGCGCGGCCTTTCAGCGCGGGATCGACCTCAAATCGCAATGGCGGATGTACGACGATCCTGATTTTCGGGAACCATTTGCGGCGCACCTTGCCGCCGAGCCGCGAGAAGATCGTGTACTGGGGGCCTTCGATGCGAACCGGCACGACGGGCGCATCGGCCTTTTCGGCCAGCATGCCCGGGCCCTCGTAAACCTTCATCAGCGCTCCCGTCACCGTGACCCGGCCTTCGGGGAAGATCACGCACCGTCGCCCCTCGCGCACCTTGGCGACCAGTCCCTTGAGGCCCATCGGCTTCATGGGGTCGACCGTGAACACCTCGGCCAGTGCCAGGGCCCAGCCGACCCACCACTTGGCCGCCCAATGGACGTTGACGGCATAGACGAACCGTCCCGGCAGCAGGACCGCCAGCAGGATGCCATCCAGCAGCGAGACGTGATTGACCACCAGAATGGCTTTGTCTCCTGCCGCCTTCAGATGCTCCAGTCCCTCGACCTCGGCCCGCCACAGAAGCACGAACAGTCGCGACAGGATCGCCTTGATCAGCGAAACCGGGAGCAGGGCGCAGACCTTGAGCGCGACGAAAAAGGCGAACACGGCGAAGATCAGGAAGATGTCCATGACTTCAAGGCCGGCCGCCACCAAGCCCGCCACGGCGGCGGCGCCGATTACCGTGAAGAAGGAACTGATGATGTTGTTGGCGGCCAACGTGCGGGAACGGTGCGCTTCCTCGGTGCGGTTCTGCATGATGGCATAGAGCGGCACGGCATAGAGCCCGCCCGAGAAGGCGACGAGGGCGAGGTCGGCGACGATGCGCCAGCTTTCCGGCCGTGCCAGGAAGGCACCGACGCCCATCAAGTCCGCTTCGGCGAGGCTGGCCGCGTCAACGACCCTGGCTGCCTCCGAGGCGAAGAAGAGGTCGGCCGAGAAGAGGGCGATGCCGAGCGCGCCGACCGGCACCCAGGTCGCCTCCACCTCGCCCTTGAGCAGCTTGTCACAGGCCAGGGACCCCAGCCCAATGCCCACCGAGAACAGCCCCAGGAAAAGCGTCACCACGTCTTCGTTGGCGCCCAGTACGTTGCGCGTCCAGGCGGGGAATTCGGTGAGATAGACGACGCCCACCGTCCAGAACCAGGCGGTACCGAGGATGGACAGGAAGACCGGGCGGTTTTGCCGCGCATGGCCGACGATGCGCGCCATCTCGGCCGGCACATTCCACGACACCCGGACGTTCGGCGCGACCGCCCGGCTGGGGAGAACCCACAGCGAAGCGGCGAAGCCCAATGCGGCAATGACGATCAATGCTGCCGCGGTAACGATGGTCCCGTGAGGGGCGAGAATAAGCTGCGCTCCAGCGATGGTTCCGGCAAGGATGGCGAGATAGACGCCCGCCTCGAACACGCCGTTGCCGGCGACCAACTCGTCCTCGCGCAGGATTTCCGGCAACAGGGCGTACTTGGCGGGAGAGAAAAAGGCCGACTGTGTTCCCATCAGGAACAGCACGCCCAGCAGGAACCACATGTTCCCCCATGTGAGGCCGACAACGGCCAACGCCATCAGGCCGACCTCCACGCCCTTGAGAACCTGGACGATCCGCGATTTGGCGAAGCGGTCGGCAATCTGGCCTGCCAGGGTCGAGAACAGGAAGAAGGGAAGCACGAAGACGCCGGCGCCGAGCGCGACCAGCAGATTGCCGTCGAGGCCGGCAGGCCCAGCCAGTCGGAACACGACTAGAACGGCGATCGCGTTCTTGAGCAGGTGGTCGTTGAGGGCGCCCAGGAATTGCGTCGCGAACAGCGGCGCGAAGCGGCGAAGGGTGAAGAATGTCCAGATCGGCGTCCGCATGGTTTGCCCTTTCCCTGTCGTCAGGATGCCTTCGCACCCGAGCAGAAGCCGCCGCGGGCGAACCGCGCCACGGCAGCCAGCGTCGTCGGATGGCGAAGGAGTCCCACATGCATGGCATGGATCAGAATGCGGTCCTCACCGTCGGCAAGGCGCGTTTCGTCCACCGCGATCATTCCGTCGTCATCGCCGGGGACCAGTGGATTCCAGCCCTCACCGCCATTGCCCCCGGCGATCACGCACCAGCGGACGGGCGGGGATGGCGGCACCTCCGCCGCCAGGGGCAGAAGATCGCGCACGGCGGGGCCGCCCAAGGGCGCCACGCCGAGATCGGCGGCGATGCGGGCCAGGGCCGATCCGCCAAACGGCGTTCCAATGAAGACCGCCCCGGATGTGCCACGGCGTGCCATCCATTGCGGTTTGTCGGCCAGCGCCCGGCGAACCACCAAGCCGCCCATGCTGTGGGCGACGAACATAACGGGGCCCGATCCGCCCATGGTGGCGACGACGGCGTTCAGACGTTGGGCCTGATCGTCGACGCCGGCGAGGAAGGTCGGCAGGGCGACCGTCTCCGCCCTGAATCCCAAACCGGTAAGATGCCGCGCCAGCGGCATCAGGTCGTGTCGCGCTCCATTGTAGCCGTGGACGAGAATCACCAGCGGGGAACGATCCGCCGCGTCATATTCGGGCGCCATGGTCGAAAAGGCATCGAGCGCCGCGCTGCAATCGCCCTTGACGAGCGGCCTGTCGGTCGCGTCGAGGATGCGGCAGCCGCCGGTCAGCCTCTCCTGTTGAACGCGCCAGCCGTGCCGCACGGCGAGGTCGCCCCAAACCATGCGGTCGCGCAGGACGGCCGACATGAGCTCCGGCATCGCGCGTTGGAAGGCCGCAAGCGGGTCGGCCGGCCTGGGCGGCGTGCTCTCGGCCAGGGTTTGGGGTGCCCACGAAAGAAGCGCAAGAACGACGAGAAGCGGCGATTTCAAGTTCATCATGCAGCACTCCGGCCGGCAACTGCGCGCCAGCACGCCGCAGCCAGAACCTCTGAGGTTTCTCCCAACGAGCGGCCAAGGTCTCCGTAGAGATCGAAGGTCGCCGCCTGAAGGAAGATGCCGAAGACCACGGCGGTTGCTGCGGCCTCGTCGGCGAGCCCGATGTCGCCCTTGGCGATGCCTTTGGCGATGATTCCTCTTACGACGTCCACCATCGTATGGGTTCCGGCAGGCAGGCGTCCAAGATGCTGGTGTTGGGTGGTGAGAAGGAATCGAAACCCGGCGGGATCCTCGTCATGGACGCGGCAGCCCTCGCGGATCACGGCGGCAATCCGCCCGCGCGTCGTCGGTTCTGACTCGGCCGCCGCCTGGAACCGGTCGCGCAAAGCCAGGTAGAGACGCGCGAACAGGTCGAAGGCCATCTCGTCCTTGTCCTTCCAGTGCCTGTAGAGATAGCCCTGCGATACCCCGGCCGCCGAGGCGATCTCCGCCACCGACGCGCCAACCACTCCTTTCTCGGCGAAAAGGCCGATTGCCGCCATTTCGACTTTGGTCTTGTTTTCCCTTTCCGCGCGCACGATGATCTCCTGATGAATGAACGTTCATTCACAATATGACTGTGACCGACGGCATTGTCAAGAGCCGGCCACCCCCTCGAAATGAACAGGCCCGGACCTATCTACGAATGGGCGTGGGGCTCCGACCGGAAGAGGAACATCTCCATGAGGACGACGCGACGGGAGGTCCTGAAGGGCATGGCGGTGGCCGCAACAGCTGTCGTGCTGCCGTGGGGGCAGCGCGTGCGGGCGCGGGTCGGCTTGCCGGTCTCCAAACCCATTCCCTCGTCCGGCGAGGCCATTCCCTGCGTGGGTCTGGGCACGTGGATCACGTTTAACGTGGGCAATGATCCGGTGCTCGGGAACGAGTGTGTCGACGTCATGGCGGCCTTTTTCGAGGCGGGCGGCCGTGTCATCGATTCCTCGCCCATGTATGGCTCCTCGCAGGCGGTCGTGGGGTACGGCCTCGAGAAGCTGGGTCGTCCGCCCGGCCTGTTTTCGGCGGACAAGGTGTGGACTTCCTCGGGAGGGAAAGGCCCCGGCCAAATCGAGGACTCCCGCAGCTTCTGGGGCGTTCCCCGCTTCGATCTCCTGCAGGTCCACAACCTGCTGGCCTGGGAGGCGCACCTGGAGACGCTTTTCGAAATGAAGGCGGCGGGCCGGCTCCGCTATGTCGGCATCACGACCTCCGAGAGGCGGCGCCATGACCTGTTCGAACGGATCATGCGGGCGCAACCGCTCGATTTCGTCCAGTTGACCTACAACGTCGTCGACCGCGAGGCGGAAGACCGCCTTCTGCCCCTGGCGGCTGAACGCGGCATGGCGGTTCTTGCCAATCGGCCGTTCCAGGAAAAAGCGTTGATCCGAAAGCTTGAGGGCGAGTCTCTGCCCGCGTGGGCGCCCGATATCGGCGCCGCCAGTTGGGCGCAGTTCATCTTGAAGTTCATCGTTTCGCATCCCGCCGTCACCGCCGCCATCCCGGCGACCACCCGCGTCGATCACGTGCGCGAGAACGTGGCCGCCGCCTCGGGGCCGTTACCAGATGCACCGATGCGCCTGCGTATGGCTGCATACGTGAACGATCTCTGATGTCGGAATGGCTGACGTACGGCATCGGTGACTTTTTGCTGTTCTCGCCGCGCGTCTATTGGCGGCTGTTCGATCTGCACAACAGGGCGGTCTGGCCCCTGCAGGTGCCGGCCTTGCTGCTCGGCGTCACCATCCTGGTGGCTATCGTCCGGCCACGGCCCTATTCGGATCGCACCGTCTCGGCCATTATGGCCGCCGCTTGGATATGGGTCGCATGGAGTTTCCTCTGGACCCGCTACTCCACCATCAACTGGGCGGTCATCTATGTAGTTCCCGCGTTCGCGTTGGAAGGCCTGCTGTTCCTCGTGTTCGGCAGCCTGACCGGCCGCCTGCGGATGGTGGCGGACCGGAGCATCCGAGGCGGAATCGGCCTCGCGCTTTTCCTTTACGGCCTTGCCGTGCATCCACTGACCGCGGTCCTCGACGGCCGGTTGTTTCAGGCAGAAATCTTCGGGATTGCGCCGGACCCTCTGGCCATCTCCACCCTCGGCCTTCTAACGCTGGCCACGG
The DNA here is from genome assembly GCA_014859895.1 of Rhodospirillales bacterium. GTDB lineage: Bacteria > Pseudomonadota > Alphaproteobacteria > Rhodospirillales > Shumkoniaceae > Shumkonia. The sequence goes on along the minus strand of JACZKS010000114.1, from coordinate 77,562 downwards.
GAGGCGCTGCGAGATGGCTGCTGCTTGTCCCGGTGATATGGTGCGTCGTCAGCGGCGCGACCCTGGTTGCCCTCGATGCCACCGAGGCCTGGATTCCCTTTGCCGCGGTTATTTTCTTCATCGTTTCAACGCTGGGGTCCAGGGGAAGCGGCCGCCGTTCATCCGGGCCGTGACGCCGCTCAACGGTCGCGCCTCCCTTATGCCCCAAGGTGCCACGCCTTTGTCACAGCGTTCTCCCGAAAGTGCCCCACGCCCACCCGTATCTTTTCCTCAGGAACAAATGGAAATGGGAGAGGACGTGTGGCCAGTCACACAACGAAGCATCTCACAAAGACGATTCATCCCGCCGTGGTCGATGACCTGCAATCGCACATTGAGGCGTTGCGCCGGTATTCCCGTGCTCTGGTCGGCAACGTGGCGGACGCCGATGACCTCGTACAGGAAACCCTCAAAAGGGCCCTGACGTACGCTCATAGCGGCAAAGACATCCGCAATCCGCGCTCCTACCTCCTGACCATGTTGCATCATGTGAGGGTGGATCACGCCAAGCGCGAGCGATCGAGCGATCGTCGGCCGCTGGAGGACCACCTTTTTCCGGTCTGCCGTGCGACGCAGTCCGATCGCATCATATGCGGCGAAGTGGTCGCGGCCATAAAGGAACTGCCGAAGGAACAGCGCGACGTGCTGCTGTTGGCTGGGCTTGACGATCTTGCCTACCGCGATATCGCCGATCGCCTGAACATCCCGATCGGGACCGTCATGTCCCGCCTGAGCCGCGGACGTCGGGCGTTACAGACCGCCCTGGACCCCGAGGCGGCCCCCCCGAGCGTTCTTGTGGCCGGTCGGGCCAAGGCACGCCGCGGGTTGGAACGCTCGGCCGCCGCCTACAATTGACGCGAAATTGCACGCAGTCCGCTATCCCTGGTCGAAATTTCCACCCGCTGCCGGGAATAGGCCTCGCGATAGGGTGGTCTAGTCAGTGTTCCTCCACTCAGGCTGTTCGGTGCGTTTCTTCATTCGCTTTCCGCACCGTGCCTCCCTGACCACAACTTGCCCCGGAACCTCTGAGGTTCCGGGGCTTTTTCCTGCCCGCCGGAATAGAGGCCTGCCTACGCAGGTCAACTTTTCAGACCCTAGCGGTCACGCTTTGTCATAGGAGGGAATCATGTTGAAACGAACACTCCTATCTACAGCCGCCATGCTGCTAATCGCCGGGCCAGCCCTGGCGCAAGCGCCCAGCGCGCCGGCGACGGGCGGTGATCAGTTCACGGCGCCGCCGTCGGCGTCGGATCAGAAAACGCCGGATGCTCCCACGGCGATGGACAAGGAGCAACCTGGCGCGGCGGCGGTGGGTGCCTCAACCGGCGAGATTTTGCCGGTCGAGACGGCCTCGCAGATCCGTGCCGAGGCGTTGATCGGCAAGAAGGTGGTCGATGCCTCGGGAGAAGAGCTGGGGACGGTGAACGACATCGTCCTTAGCAAGGACGGAACGGTTGCCGGCCTAGTCGTGAAGACCGGCGGCCTCATGGGCATCGGCGGAAAATCAGTAGCCGTCGCTTGGCAGGATGTCGGCGGCGCCATCGACGCGGAGGCCGTGACGCTTCCGTTGTCCAAAGACCAGCTTGAGAAAGCCCCGGAATTCGCGACCAAGGAACAGCAGAGCCAAAGCTCCGCGCTTCCGCGGCTTCCCGATCCTAATAAATAGCTATTCAGGTGTCCTGCAGAGGTGGCGTCGCCCCTTCGGGGGCGGCGTCGCTCTGCATTTGGGGCCACCACCCCGCCATCGCGTCACGTTTTCGTGACGTGCCGATAGGGGGAAAGTCTTGTATCCCATCCGCGAAGGCAAATATTGTTGAGAGCGGCGGTGGCCTCCAAAAGCTTGAGTCCAAGCGCGGCCATGCGCGCGACGGTGAGGACTGCGGATTGTCCGGATTCAGGCAGGTTCTGCTTATTCTTGTCCTGTGTGCGGCGGGCGGCGCGGCGTGGTGGTTTTTTCCCCAGCCCGACGTGACGCCGGCTCAGGCGTCGGGCGGTAATGCGGCCCGCGTTTCGACGGTGTCGGTGGAAGTGGCGCCGGTGCGCGTCGGCGAGGTCCAGGACGTCATCGAAGCCGTCGGCACGGCCCGGGCGCGCCAGTCCATCGATCTTGTGGCCAACGTCAGTGGACGCATCACCGAAATCCTGTTCCAGGCCGGGCAGCAGGTCAAACCGGGGCAGCCCCTGGCCCGCCTCGATGATGTTATCGAATCCGCCAACCTGGCGGAGGCGCACGCCCTTCTGGGCGACGCCCGCGCGCAGTTCGAGCGGGCCCGTCAGCTGGTCGCCAATCGCAATGTCTCCCAGGCACGGGTGGATGAACTGGAATCCGCCTACGCGGCGGCGCGGGCCCGGTTGCAGGCGGCCGAACGCCGGCTTGACGAGCGGGTGGTGCGGGCGCCTTTCCAGGGTGTCGTCGGCTTGCGCGAGATCGATGTCGGTGCGCGGGTAGAGGAAGACACCAAGATCACGCGGCTCGAGGACCGCTCGTTGATGGAACTGCAGTTCCAGGCTCCCGAGTTGTTCTATGGCCAGATTCGCCCCGGCCAGCAGGTCCGAGCAAAGAGTACCTCGTTGCCTGGCCAGGTGTTCGTCGGCACGATCTCGGCGATTGATATGCGGATCGACGAGGTTTCCCGTGCCTTCCGGGTGCGCGCCGAGCTTCCCAATCCCCAGGGGACGATCCCGGCGGGGCTGTTCATGATCGTGGAAATCGTCCTGGCCTCGCGACCGGACGTCGTGCTGGTGCCCGAGCAGGCCATCCTGCCTGAAGGGCGAAGCAATTATGTATTCCGCGTGCATGGCGACCGCGTCGAGCGAGTCGAGGTGGAACTCGGCAGGCGGCGCGTCGGCGAGGTGGAAGTCGTGTCCGGGCTCGCCCCCGGCGATACCATCGTCACCGCCGGCATCCAGCGGCTTCGCTCGGGCTCGCCCATCCGCATCCTCAATGCTCCGGCGGGCACCGGCGACGAAGTCTCGTCGGTGACGAGGGGCGCCGGGTGACCATTTCCGACATCTCGATCAAGCGGCCCGTCTTTGCGACGGTGCTGAGTCTTCTGATCATGGTGATCGGCATCGCCGCCTTGAACAGGCTGTCGGTTCGCGAACTTCCCGACGTGGACACGGCGATCATCACGGTGACGACCGAGTACCCCGGCGCCGCGCCCGAGATCGTGGACACCGAAATCGTCGAGGTTCTGGAAGCCGCCATCAGCGGCATCGACGGCATCGACTCGATCACGTCGAGCAGCCGCCTCGGCCGAGGCCGCATCGTCATCGAGTTCTCTACCTCGCGGAACATCGACGAGGCGGCCAACGACGTGCGCGATGCTGTGGGGCGGGTCCTGGGCGATCTTCCCGACGAAGCGAAAACGCCGCAGGTGGTCAAAACCGACAGCGACGCCCAACCGATCATCCGCGTTTCGATCACCAGCGACCGCATGTCGCCGGCCGAGATCACCGATTACACGCGGCGCTTCATTATCGACCGCCTTTCGGTGCTGGATGGCGTCGCCCAGATCGATACCTTCGGCGAGCGGCGGTATGCCATTCGCATCTGGCTGGACCGTCAGGCGCTGGCATCGCGCGGCCTTACGGTCGGTGACGTCGAACAGGCACTTCGGCGCAACAACATCGAACTGCCGGCCGGTGAGGTGGAGTCCGTGACCCGGCAGTTCACCGTCAGAACCGATACTCGACTCAGGACGGTTGCCGACTTCCGCCAAGTTCCCATAACCCAGCTTCGCGGCTACACTGTGCGACTGGGCGATCTCGCAACCGTCGAACTGGGTGTCGAGGACGACAAGTCGCGTGTGCGCATGAACGGCCGCGCGGCCATCGGGTTAGGCATCCTGCGGCAGGCCCAGGCCAACACCATCGCCGTCAGCCAGCAGGTGAGGGCGCAACTCGATATCCTTCGCCCGACGTTGCCCGAGGGGATGGAGGTTGCCATCGCCTCGGACGACGCGACCTTCATCAAACAGTCGATCCGCGAAGTCGTTGTTGCGTTGGGCCTGTCGGTGGTCCTCGTTATCCTGGTGATCCTGCTGCTGCTTCATTCGGTGCGGGCCACCATCGTGCCGGCAATCACCATTCCCGTTGCCGTCATCGGCACCTTCGGATTCATGGCGCTGTTCGGTTTCTCGCTGAACGTGCTGACGCTGCTGGCCCTGCTGTTGGCCATCGGTCTGGTGGTCGACGATGCCATCGTGGTGCTGGAAAACATTCAGCGCCGGGTCGAACACGGGGAAAAGCCGCTGGCCGCGGCTTTTCTCGGCACCCGGCAGGTGACCTTCGCAGTGATCGCCACCTCGCTCACGCTGATTGCCGTCTTCGTGCCCATTTCGGCTCTTGAGGGCAGCGTCGGCCGTCTCTTCGCCGAGTTCGGCGTGGTCATGGCGTCGGCTGTCGCCATTTCGACCTTCGTCGCGCTGTCGCTGTGCGCCATGCTGTCTTCGAAGCTGCTGAAGACAAAGGAGAAGGCCGGGCCGGTGGGGCGGGGTCTCGAACGGGCCTTTGCCGGCATGGCCGGGGGCTATCGGTGGCTTCTCGAACGGACGCTCCGCATACCGGCCGTCGTGCTTTTCGTCGCCGCCATGTTGTCGGCGGCCTCCGGCTGGCTTTATTTCGAGTTGCCGAAGGAGTTGACGCCGCAGGAGGACCGCGGCGTCTTTTTCATTCCCATCACCTCGCCGCAGGGAGCGACGGTCGCCTATACGGACGACCACGCGCGCGACGTCGAGGGAACGGTCATGCCCCTTCTGGAAAGCGCCGAGGCCTACCGCGTCTTCTCGGTGGCCGGACACTGGGGCCGACCAGAGCGGGGGTTCGTCGTCGTCGGCCTCGTCGATTGGGCTGATCGCCAGCGCAGCCAGCAGGAGATCATCCGTGACATCATTCCCAAGATGAATCGGATCGCTGGCGTTCGCGCTTTTCCGGTCAGCCCAGCCGGGTTGGGACAGCGTGGCAGTACCAGTCCGCTGCGGGTGGTCGTCGGCGGTCCCGATTACGCGAGCGTCCAGCAATGGGCCGACGAAATTGTTGCCCGGGCGGAAACCAACCCCGACCTTCTCAACGTCGAGTCCGATTTCGAGGCGACGCGGCCGCAGATCAACGTGGTGATCGACCGGCGCAAGGCCGACGACCTTGATATCGGCATCGAGGAGATCGGCCGGACACTTCAGACGCTGTTTGCATCCCGCGACGTGACCGACTACATCGACCGCGGGCGGGTCTATCCTGTCGTCCTTCAGGCACAGCTTGCCGATCGTCGATCCCCTTCGGATCTGTCCAACGTTTTCGTGCGCTCCGGCGCCACCGGGGATCTGGTTCCGCTCAACGCGCTGGTGAAACTCGAAGAGCTGGCATCGGCACCAGAGTTGCGGCGTTACAACCGGCTGCCGTCGGTTACCGTGTCGGCGGCTCTGGCCGAGGGCTACGACCTGGGCTCGGCCATCGCCTACATGCAGGATGTAGCCGCCGACGTGCTGCCGGCCGAGGCCAGGCTAAGCTTCGCCGGCCAAAGCCTTGAATTCCAGCGGACATCGGGCGGCGTCATGCTGACGTTCGGGCTGGCGCTGCTGATCGTGTTCCTGGTCCTCGCCGCCCAGTTCGAAAGCTTCGTCCACCCGCTCATCATCATGCTGTCGGTACCGCTGGCGATTTCAGGGGCGCTGGCGTCGCTGGCCATCACCGGGCTGTCGCTCAACGTCTATACCCAGATTGGGGTGGTGCTGCTGATCGGCCTGATGGCGAAGAACGGCATTCTGATCGTCGAGTTTGCCAACCAGCTCCGTGCCGAGGGCCGCTCGGTGCGGGACGCGATTGTCGAAGGCTCCGCCCTGCGCTTCCGTCCGATCGTGATGACGGTGCTGTCCACCGTGCTTGGGGCGGTGCCGCTAGTCCTCGCCTCGGGGGCCGGGGCGGAAAGCCGGACGGCAATCGGTGTCGTCATCATCGGCGGTCTCGGCCTCGCCTCGGTGCTGACGCTCTTCGTCACGCCGGTCCTTTACGACCTCCTTGCCCGCTTTGCCAAACCAAGCAACGCCGTGGCGCGCGAGCTCGAAAGTCAGATGAAGGCGCACCAGCAAGCGGCGGAATAAGGCGCCGATGGGCGCCTTCCTATTCCTCGTCCGGTACCGGATAAGCCGGCGGTTCGCCGGCCAGCAGGCGCTTCACCTCGGTGGCGGCATCGGCTTCCATGCGGACCCGGCAATCCGTGGTGTTGCCGGCAATGTGCGGGGTCAGGATGCAGTTTTCGAAGTCCGTCAGGGGACCGCCATAGGGTTCGCTGGCGAAGACGTCGATGGCCGCGCCGGCCAAGCGGCCGGCCTTAAGCGCGGCGGCCAGCGCCGCTTCGTCGACGATGCCGCCGCGCGCCGTGTTGATCAGGCTCGTGGTCGGCTTCATCTGCGCGAGTTCGTTGACGGAGATCAGATTGCGGGTCAGGCGTGTCCGGGGGACGTGCAGGCTGATGACGTCGGCCTCGCGATAGAGATGCTCCTTCCCCGTCCATTCGACGCTGAACTGCTTGCCGAAGGCGAGATCGGGAACCAAGTCGTTGGCCAGCACTCGCACCCCGGGAAAGCCGTTCACGGCGTGGCGGATGACCGCCTTGCCGATGCGCCCGACGCCGACGATGCCGATGGTCGAGGTCGCCAGCCGGCGGCCGATCATGCGGCGCCAGTTGCCGCGACGAACCTCGCGGTCAACCGGGCCAACCCAGCGCAACAGGTCGATCATCAGGGCGATTGTCAGTTCGGCGACAGCCGGCCAGGGGCCGTCTGGCGAATGGGTTACCCGGATGCCGCGCGCGCGGGCCGCGGCGACGTCGACGCTGTCGTAACCGACACCGACCCGGGCGATCAGCTTGAGCCCGGGGGCGGCGTCCATGACTCGGGGCGTGATCGGCTCGACCCCGGCGACCAGGGCATCGATGCCCTCGATCAAGCCGGCGACCTCGTCTTCGGTGATGTTGTGGTCGTTCCTAATGATGACTTCCGCGCCCGTGTCCTTGAGGATTTGCAAGGTGCGGGGGTCGGAATCGCCGAAAAAATTGGCGGTGACGAGAACGCGGGGCCGGTTGGCGGTTTGGGACATCGGAGTCTCCGTGGCGACGGATCGATCAGGAGCGGCCGGCGCGATTCCTTGGCGGCCACCGCAGGCTCCAGTTAAGAGCAACGACGAATCTTTGTCCCCCGGAAATTTGGCAACAGCCGAACAAATCGGGTGTCGGCGCTTGAATTTCCCCGGATTCCGGCCTTAATCCTTGGTTGAAGTCAAACCGCCAAGCCCGGCGGTTCCGTCGTCGGGAAGGAGATCCCCCATTATGGGTGAGTTGCGAGTCGAACCCCATCTGTTTGTCATTTTCGGAGCGACCGGGGATCTCTCCAAGCGCAACCTGATTCCCGCCATCGCCACGCTGGCCAGGGGAAACCGGCTGGGCCAGCGTCATGCCATCCTGGGTGTCTCCACCCGACCCGATTTCAACGACGAACAGTTCCGCCAGATCGTCGAAAAGGCCTTAAAGGATGCCGGCGTCACCAATGGCGACGACATGGGGCAATGGTGCTGGGAATGCCTGCACGCTCACTCCGTCGGCAAGGGACGGCCGGAGAACTTCGGGGCTCTGCGCAAGAAAATCGAGGAAGTCGAGCGCCGGCACGAACTTACGGGCAACCGCCTGTTCTACCTCTCGACTCCACCGCAGGTTTTCGCTCCGACCATCATGGGGCTGGGCGAGAGCAAGCTCAACAAGGGGCCGGGCTGGACCCGCCTAGTCATCGAGAAGCCGTTCGGTCGCGATCTGCAATCGGCGCTAGAACTGAACGCCCTGGTTCACACCTATTTTGACGAATCTCAGGTCTATCGTATCGATCACTATCTGGGCAAAGAGACCGTCCAGAACCTGTTTGTTTTCCGGTTCTCCAATTTCATCTTCGAATCCCTGTGGCACCGCGACCGCATCGCCAGCGTCGACGTGCTGGTGGCAGAGGATTTGGGCGTCGAGGGGCGGGCCGGCTTTTACGAGAACAACGGCGCGGTCCGCGACATCATGCAGAACCACGCGACGCAGCTGGTCAGCTTGATCGCCATGGAACCGCCCTCGACGGCGGCGCCGGAAGCCATTCGGGCCGAGAAGATCAAGCTGCTGCACGCCATCCAGCGCATCCGCGAGGAGGATGTGATCCTTGGCCAATACACCGCCGGCACCGCGCGCGGCCAAGCCGTGCCCGGTTATCTGGAGGAAGATGGCGTCGCTCCTGATTCCCGGACCGATACCTTCGCTGCCGTGCGCCTGCGGATCAACAATTGGCGATGGCAGGGCGTACCGTTCATCGTACGCACCGGCAAGCGGCTTCAGCGCCGAGTGACCCAGATCGTGGTGACCTTCCGCTCGGCGCCGGTGACCTTCTTCCGGACGATGGGCCGCGAGTTGGCGCACCCCAATGCGCTGGTCCTGCGCCTGCAGCCCGACGAGGGGTTCGAACTGGGCATCCAGGTGAAGGAGCCGGGCGACACCGACGGACTCCACGTGGTGCCGCTGTCGTTCAGCTACGCCGATGCTTTCGGCAAGCTGCCCACGGCTTACGAGACGCTTCTCCTCGATGTCCTGAGCGGCGACCAGACGCTGTTCGTCCACGCCATCGAGACCGAGACCGCCTGGCGGCTGTTCACGCCGGTTCTGGAACGCGAATTGCCCGTCTACCCCTATCCGGCGGGAAGCTGGGGGCCCGACGAGATGGACCGGCTCTACCAGCCGGGCGAGGAGGACCCTGTGCGATGCAAACGCATCAGCTAGCCGCGGATCGCGTTGTCGTCGCCGATGCTCCGGCGGAATCGGTCGAGGCGGCGGCTCGCGACATCGCCGACACCCTGTGCCGACGGCTGTCGGTGCAGCCGACGGTCAGCGTTGCGCTTTCCGGCGGCACGACGCCGGGGCCGCTCTATGCGCGCCTGGCGGCGCCGCCCTACCGCCACCTCATCGATTGGTCGCGCGTTCATGTGTTCTGGTGCGACGAACGGTGCGTTGCCCCCGACGATCCCGCCAGCAATTACCGGCTGGTCATGGAAACGCTGCTCGCCGACCTGCCCCGGATGCCGGACATCCATCGGATCAAGGGCGAACTGCCGGCCGGGCTGGCGGCCCAGGCTTATGCCCGCGAACTGGCGGAAGTGTTCCGCGGGCCACTGCCGTGGTTCGATCTGGTGCTGCTGGGTATGGGCGGGGACGGCCATGTCGCCTCGTTGTTTCCCCACTCGCCGCAGTTGGTGACATCCCGCTCGGTGGTGGCGACGCGAAGCCCGTTGCCGCCCCATCCGCGCATCAGCCTCAGCCTCAGGGCGATCAATGCCGCCCACGAGGTGGTCTTCCTGGTGCACGGCGCGTCAAAGGCGGATATCGTAGCGGCGATCCTGGCCGGCCGGGAGGAAGACCCTGCAAGACTCTATCCGGCGGCCCTGGTGCGCTCGCAAGGGCGGTTGACCTGGTTTCTGGATCGGGCGGCAGCCGGCAGTCTGCCGGCCGGGGCCACGACCGAAGAACCGAAATTGTAGACCAAGGAGGATACCCATGAATCCGTTGCTCAAGCTCGCCGATTTGGGTCAGAGCTATTGGCTGGACAACCTGACCCGCCGGATGATCGAGAACGGCGAGCTGAAGGCCCGGGTCGAGAAGGAGGGATTACGCGGCATCACATCCAATCCATCCATCTTCAGCAAGGCGATCTCCAAGAGCGAGGACTACACTGCCCAGATCCGCGAGGCGAGGGCAGCCGGTGGTAACGTCGAGGCGGTCTACGAGGCGCTGGCCACCTCCGACATCCGCAACGCCTGCGACATCCTGCGCCCGGTGTTCGACCAGAGCGGCGGCAGCGACGGCTTCGTCAGCCTGGAGGTGTCGCCGCGCTTGGCGCGCGATACCGAAACCTCGATCGCCGAGGGCCGCCGCCTGTGGCAGGCGGTTGATCGGCCGAACCTTCTGATCAAGATCCCCGGCACCAAGGAAGGCGTTCCGGCGATCGAGCAACTGCTGTTTGAAGGCATCAACGTCAACGTCACCTTGTTGTTTTCCATCGACAGCTATCAGGCCGTCGCCGAGGCCCACATGCGGGCCTTGGAACGCCGGGTTGCGGCAGGCCAGCCGATCGGCGCCGTGGCGTCGGTCGCCAGCTTCTTCCTCAGCCGCATCGACGTGCTGATCGACGGGCTGCTCAAGGAACGCATGGCCGAGCACCCGCAAGCGCGCGACCTTCTCGGCAAGGCAGGCATCGCCAACGCCAAGCTGGCCTACCGTCAATTCAAGCGGAGCATCGGCTCGGCCCGCTGGCAGGCGCTGGCGGCCAAGGGCGGCCACGTTCAGCGGATGCTGTGGGCCAGCACCAGCACCAAGAATCCGGATTATTCCGACGTCATGTATGTTGACGCGCTGATCGGGCCGCACACGGTGAACACATTGCCCGAGGAAACGATTACGGCTTTCGCCGACCACGGCACCGCCGCCAACACGGTGGAGGACGGCATGGATGACGCGGTAGCGACGATGGCGGCGATCGCCAAGCTCGGTATCGATTTTGCCAAGGCGACCCGGCAACTCGAAGACGAGGGCATCCAAAAGTTCATCGATCCCTATGATTCATTGATGGAGGCCCTGGAGCGCCGCTGCGCCAGCCTCTAACCGGGGCGAAAGGTTCCCGCCGGCGTCCCGACAATGCCGGAATTGTTGCACCATCATGAAACTTCTCGGTTTCTCTTGCTTCCCGCGGCCCGCCGCCCTCAGGATTGACCGCAATCCCACCCCAATGGCGAAGGCGGGCCGAAACCGGGGAGGGGGCTGGCGGGAATCATGAAGTCTCGGGACACGATGCGGTTGCTGGAGCGGCTGGAAGAGACGATCGAGGCGCTTCGGGAAGGCGCATTGGCTTTCGAGCGGGCGCATGAGCAGGAGTTGGGCGAAGTCGATCCTGCCCATCGTCCAAGCGCCGGCAACCTGCTGCACTATCTGAGCCTGCGCCAGCAGGATTTGCGGCCTCTGCAGGACGAGTTGTCGTCTCTCGGCCTGTCGTCCCTGGGCCGGCTCGAGGCCCATGCCATGGCGACGCTCACCTCTGTGCTGTCGACGCTGCGTGCTTTGCGCGGCCGGCCGGCGAAGGCCATCGGCGGGGACGACCTGGCGGTCGATTTCTGGTCCGGCCCCGAGAGGCTCGCCGAGCATACGCGGCGGCTGCTTGGGCCCGATCCCGCCAATCGGCAGGTGCGGGTGATGGTGACCGTGCCGTCGGACGCGGCCGACAATCCGCTGCTCGTCCGCGAATTGCTGCGGTCCGGCATGGACGTCATGCGGATCAACTGTGCCCACGACAATCCGCCAGCTTGGATGCGGATGGTGGAAAACCTGCGGCGGGCGGAGCGCGAGCTGGGGCGGACGTGCCGCATTCTGGTCGACTTGGCCGGGCCGAAGCTGAGGACCGGTCCCCTCGCGGCCATCGAGCATGTGGTCAAGCTGAAGCCACGGCGCGACGGGCGGGGAGCGACGATTCCCGCCCGCATCTGGATGACCCCGGCCGAGACGCCTGAACCGACTCCTGCCGGCGCCGACGGCGTGTTGCCGATCGACGGCGACCTGCTGGCGGAGGCCCGGCCGGGCGACGTCATCGATCTTGAGGACAGCCGCGGCCGCGAACGGACCCTGGCCATTGCCGAAAGCGCCGGGCGTTCCTGTTGGGCGGTTGCCGATCAGACGGTTCAACTGGCCGAGGGAGCCGAGGTCTGCCTGCGCCGTGATGATCGATGGGTGGCCACGGGCCGCATCGGCCCGCTGCCGGCGAGCGCGCTTCCCATCGTCCTGCATCGGGGCGACACCCTGGTCATGACGCGAAGTGGAGAGCCGGGTGGTCCGGCCATACGCAATCAGGCGGGAGAGGTGCTACAGGCGGCTCGCATCCCGTGTTCGCTCGGCGAGGTGTTCGATTTCGTCAAGCCGGGCGAACGGGTGTGGTTCGACGACGGCAAGATCAACGGCGTGGTGACGGCCAATGACGGCCGGGAGATCGCCATCGAGATCGGCTTTACCGGGCCGAAAGGCAGTCGGCTGCGTGCGGAAAAGGGGATCAACCTGCCCGATACCGACATCGTCATCCCGGCGCTGACCGAGAAGGACGTGGCCGATCTGACGATGATGGTGGGGGTGGTCGATCTTGTCGGCCTGTCCTTTGTGCGCCGGCCCGAGGATATCTACCTGCTGGAAGACCACCTGACGCGCCTTGATGCCCAGCACCTGGGAATCGTGCTCAAGATCGAGAACCGCTTCGCCTTCGACCATTTGCCGCAGTTGCTGCTGGCAGCCCTGCGCTCGCCGCCGGTCGGTGTCATGGTCGCCCGGGGCGATCTTGCCGTCGAGGTGGGGTTCGACCGCCTTGCCGAAGTGCAGGAGGAAATCCTCTGGCTGTGCGAAGCGGGCCACGTGCCGGTGATCTGGGCCACCCAGGTGCTGGAGGAAATGGCCCGCACCGGCATGCCTTCCAGGGCCGAGGTGACCGACGCGGCGATGAGCGGGCGGGCCGAATGCGTCATGCTCAACAAGGGGCCCTACATCGTCGAGGCGGTCGATTTCCTGGGTGAGGTGCTGGAGCGCATGGACGCGCACCAGTCCAAGAAGACGGCCATGCTGCGCAAGCTGGCGGTTTCCCGCATGGTCTGAGGAGAGGAACGAGATTGCCGGCCGAGATCCACTATCCCTTCGACGGGGTGCCGACCAACGGCGAGGTTCGCGAGGCGGCCCCTGGCGTGTTCTGGGTGCGCATGCCGCTGCCCTTCCGTCTGGATCACATCAATCTGTGGCTCCTGGAGGAAGATGACGGATGGACGGTCATCGACACCGGCATCGCTTGCGATGAAACCAAGGCGGCATGGGAGCGGATCATGGCGACCCACTGCGCCGGTAAGCCGTTACGCCGCATGATCGTCACCCATTTCCACCCCGACCACGTCGGCCTGGCCGGCTGGATGGCGGATTGCTTCGGCGCCGCCCTGTGGATGCCGCTTGCCGAATGGGCGGTTGCCCGCGTGTTGGGTGCCGGCGCCAGCCCGGCAGCGGAGGAGGGGTATCGGCGCTTCTATCACTCCGCAGGCTTCGGCCCCGATTTGATGAAGCTGGTTGCCTCTCGGAGCGGTAACTATGCCACCCGCATCAGCCCCATTCCCTTCGCCGTGCGGCGCATCGAGGACGACGAGGTGCTCGGCATCGGAGGGAAAGACTGGCGGGTCATTGTCGGTGGTGGACATAGTTACGAGCATGCCAGCCTGTATTGCGCGGAACTGGGCGTGCTGATTGCCGGCGATCAGGTCCTGCCGCAGATTTCCCCCAACGTCAGCGTTTGGCCGACCGAGCCGGAGGCTGATCCGCTCCGCCATTTTCTGGCCAGTCTGGATAGGTTTCGCCAACTACCCGCGGATACCCTGGTATTGCCCGGGCACCGGCGCCCTTTCACCGGACTGCCCGGCCGGCTCCAGGCGTTGGCCGCCCACCACGACGAGAGGCTGACCCGTACCTGGGAGGCCTGTGAGGAGCCGCGCACCGGCCTTGAAGTGTTGCACGTGCTGTTCGAACAATCGCTGGACGACCATCAGGTCTTTTTCGCCGTCGGCGAAAGCCTGGCCCACCTTCACTATTTGGTCGGCCGGGGCCGCATGATCCGGACATGCCGGGACGACGGCGTCTGTCTGTTTCGGCAGCATGCCGCGTGACATCACCGAAAGAGGATTTCATGGAATTTGATTTCGCGAATCTCGCCGCCAAGGACCGCTACAAGCTGCTCGTCGGTTTCATAATTCCGCGACCCATTGCGTTCGTGACGACGGTGGGCCTCGATGGCATGGCCAATGCTGCACCCTTCAGCTTTTTCAACGTGTTCGGTGAAGATCCGGCGACCGTCGTGTTGGGTATCCAGATGCGGCCGGACGGGACCATGAAGGACACGACCCGCAATATTCTCGATACCGGCGAATACGTCATCAACATGGTCGACGAGGCGATCGCCGAACAGATGAACGTCTGCGCCGTCGACTTCCCTTCGGGCCATAGCGAGCTGGACGAGGCGGGGCTCACCCTCGAGCCGAGCCGGGCGGTGAAGCCCGGGCGGATTGCCCAATCGCCGGTTTCGTTCGAGTGCCGGCACATGCACAGCATCACATTCCGGCCCGACCGCTCGCTCATCATTGGGGAAGTGGTATGGATGCGGGCTCGCGACGATGTCATCGACCCGCAGACCTTTCGCCTGCGGCCGGAGGCCTATCATCCTGTCGGCCGCCTCTATGGAAACATGTACGCCCGGCAGTCCGAACGCTTCGAGATGGTCCGCCAGACATTTGCGGAGTGGAAAAAAGCGCCCGTGGCGTAAGGGGCGGGATGGCTAGCCGCCGCTGGGCGTCAAGCTGTTCAGCACGCGTTGCTTACCGTTCAGGATGTGACGCTCGAATGCGCCGGCGGCCCCTTCGTCATCGCGCTTGGCGATGCAGTCAAGGATCTGCTTGTGTTCGCTGCTGGAAATGCGCAGACGGTCCGGCCCCCGGATGCCGTGCCGGACGAACAGACGCAACTCCTTTTCGATCGTCTCGTGGTAGCTGATCAGGCGCGGATTGCCGGCAAAATGGACAATCTTGGCGTGGAACAGCCGGTTTCCCTCGTGGTAGGCGACCTGATCCTGCGCATCGCGGGCTTTTTCCAGGCCGTCGTAGATGGCGCCGAGGGCGTCGATCTGCTCGGACGTGACGCAACTGGCCGCCAGACGGCCGGCAATCCGCGCCAGACCGGAACGGACGTCATAGAGGTAAAGCGCGTCTTCGAGGCTGATCATGCGGACGAAAACGCCGCGGTTGCGGATGATCTTCACCAGTCCCGCCTGCTCCAGCGCCCATGTCGCCTCGCGGACCGGCCCGCGACTGACGTTCAGGCGGGCCGCGAGAGCGTTCTCGTTCAGCCGTTCCCCGGCGGGAATTTCGCCGCTGAGGATCATGCGCTCGAGTTCATCGCGCACAAGCGTTGTCAGCGATTCCATGCGCTCGCCGATCGGAACGGTTTCGGAATCATCCATCGGGCTACCCATTGGTCACGGCCATCCGTTTCGATGTGAATGTGAACAATCGTTGTGCCGCTGGCAACATCGACGCAGTAACGGCGGGCGTTGCGTTGCTTCAGAAGCCGAACAGCGCGGCGGGGTTGTCGACGAGGATGCGATGAAGCGTCACCTCGTCGTCCGTCCAGTCGGCAAGGATGTCTAGCAGATCGACGTCATCGGGCTTTTCCCGGACGCTTGGATGAGGCCAGTTGCTCCCCCATAGCATGCGCTCCGGAGCGGCCCGGATCAGGGCGCGTCCACGCGATGCGCAGTCGGCGTAAGCGGGACGGCCGGCGCGTGACACGTGGTAGGGCGCGGACAGCTTGATCCAGCAGCGGCCGGTATCGAGAAGGCGGAGCAGGCTCTTGAATGCGGCGCGTTCGGTTCCGCCCTCGACGGGGATGCGCCCCATGTGGTCGATCACGACGTCGACGGGCAGGGTGGCCAGGCGTGGCGTCAGATCGACTAGGCCGTCACCGTCTAGCTGGACCTGGACATGCCAGCCGTGAGGGCGAACGCGGGCGGCGACCGGTTCCAGGACATCGAAGGGCAGGCATCCGGCGACCATGTCATGGAAGCGCACGCCGCGCATCCCGGCGGCGTGCAGGCGTGCGATTTCGGCCTCCGGCGCCGCCGGATCGATTACCGCGATGCCGCGGCCGTTGGGGGCCGTCCGGGCGATGGCATCAAGCACGCAGGCATTGTCGGTGCCGTAGGCGCTGGGTTGGACAAACACGGTCCGTTGCAGGCTCAACCGTTGCCGGAGCTCCAGATAGGCTTCCAGGGGAACGTCGGGGGGTGAGGTCTTGACCGACTGGGCATAGGGAAAGCGGACCGCCGGGCCGTAGACGTGCATGTGGCAATCACATGCCCCGGCCGGCACCGTCAGGCGGGATCGGCGGGAGGAGGGGGCCGGGGGCATGGCTCGTTCCATGACGCCGTCGTTCCGTCGGTTATTTCCTGGCCGTTTCACCGGCCTCCCACAGGTCCTGGACTAGTGCGCCCAGCGAGGAATGGTCGAGATCGGCGCGGCCGCTGTTGCACAGGACCTGCATCATTTGGGCGACCAGGGTCGTCAGCGGCATGAAGCCGCCGACGCTGGCACCGACACCGGCCGCCAGCTTCATGTCCTTGAGCATCAGGCGGGCTCGGAAACCCGGCGCGAATTTTTCCTCAATCATCCGTTGGGCGTGATTTTCGAGGACGAAGCTGCGGGCGCCGCCGCCCAACAGGGCTTCCCGCACAGAGCTCGGGTCGACGCCCATCTTGCGGCACAGCGCCACCATCTCGGCGCAGGCCATCATGGTGCCGGCGATGACCAACTGATTACAGGTCTTGGCCACCTGGCCGGCTCCGACCGGGCCGATGTGCTTGAGCGTCTTGCCCATGCATTCGAGGATGGGGCGAACCTTCTCCACCACGCCGGCATCGCCGCCGATCATCATGGAAAGGGTGCCTTCCTCGGCGCCCTTGGCGCCGCCGCTGACCGGCGCGTCGACCAGGGCGATGCCATTGGCGGCAAGGCGCGCCGCGAAATCCTGTGTCGCCGTCGCCGAAATGGAACTGCAATCGACCACCACGGTCCCGCGTTTCGCCGCACTGGCGATACCCTGTTTCCCGAAGAGGATGGCTTCGACATCGGCGGTGTCGGGCGCCGAAATCACGATGACATCGGCCGACGCGGCGACGCCGGCAGCCGATCCCCCGTCACGGGCCCCTGCCGCCCCAAGTGCATTCACCTTGGCAGGGTCGATGTCATGCACGGCAAGGGCAAATCCCGCCTTCAGGATGTTCGATGCCATGGGTCTGCCCATGACGCCGAGGCCGATGAAGCCGACGGCCACTGGTTTCTCAAATGTCGACATGGGTTGTCTTTTCCTTCCGGTCGAGATTTTCCGGGCACCGTGAGCCCGTTCAGATGTTACTGGGCAAGGCCTGATGACTCTTGATCTGGCGCCGGACGGTGAAGACGATGGCAGCCAGGGCGAGCAACAGGAAAAATGCCGAGATCGGACGATTCAGGAAGATCATCAAGCTTCCCTGCGATTTGATCAGGGCCTGGCGCATGCTTTCCTCGAGCGGCGGACACAGGATGAAGGCGATGAGCAGCGGCGCTACCGGTACGCCGAACAGGCGCAGCGCATAGCCGAGCAGGCCGGCGCCGACCATGACGAAGACGTCGAAGATGCTGTTGCGAATGGCATAGCTGCCGGCCGCGCACATGGCCAGGATGACCGGGTAGAGCAGCACCTTCGGCACCTTGAGGACCTGAACGATCGGCTTCAGCGCCAGCCATCCGACCATCCCCATGAAGGCCAGGGAGGCGAACAGCGCGACGTAGACGGTATAGACGACGTCGGGGTGGTTGACGAAAATCAGCGGCCCGGTGGTCACACCCTGGATCAACAGGGCGCCCAGCAGGATGGCGGTGGGCGGATCGCCGGGAATGGCCAGCGCCAGCATGGGGATCATCGCCGATCCGGTGACCGCGTTGTTGGCCGATTCCGAAGCGGCAACCCCCTCGATGGCGCCCTTGCCGAAGCGCTCCGGCTCCTTCGAGGCGCGCTTGGCCTCGGCATAGCCGAGGAAGGTGGCGATCGCGGCCCCGAGGCCGGGCAGCATGCCCACGAAGGAACCCAGGAAACCCGAGCGGATCATGGGAACGACGCTGCGCCGCCAATCGTCGCGGGTCAGGCGGTTGGCATCCTTGTCGATGTCCTTGATGTCGATCAGCTTGGCGCCGGTGGTGAACGATTCCTCGGCCTGGGCCAACATCTCGGCGATGGCGAACAGGCCGATGAGCAGTGGGATGTAGGCCAAGCCGTCGTACAGATCATAAACGCCGAAGGTGAAACGCGGCACCGACAGCATGGGATCGGCGCCGATGGTGGCGATCAGCATGCCGATGGCGGCGGCCAGTAATCCCTTGATGATGGTATCGCCGGACAGCACGGCGACAATGGTCAGCGCGAAGATCAGCAGGCTGCAAATCTCGGCCGGTCCGAATTTCAGCGCGAAAGCGGCCAGTTGCGGCGCGATGACGACAAGCAGCACGACGCTGAACAGGCCCCCATAGAAGGAAGCGATCAGCGCCATCTTGAGGGCCTTGAGGGCCTTTCCCTGTTTGGCCAGTTCGTAGCCGTCGATGCTGGTGGCGGCCGAGGCCGGCGTGCCCGGCGTGTTGATGAGGACGGCGGAAATGCTGCCGCCATAGATACCGGCGCCGTAGAGTCCGAGAAGCATGAGGAGCGACGGCGTCAGCGGCATGGTGATGGTCAGCGGCACGGCGAGCGCGATGGCCATGGTGACGGTCAATCCGGGAATCGCCCCGATGACGATGCCGGCCGCCGTGGAGGCCAGCAGGATGGCGATGTTGGCCGGTTCGAAGACAGTTGCGACGGCGGCGAGGAACATGTCCATGGCATTCAGATCGGCAGGTCGAACAGCCCGGCGGGCAGTTCGAGCAGAAAGAATTTCAGGAAAACGAACTTGGTGATGACGGCGACGCCGACGGCCATCGGTACGATGACGTACCATCGGCGCTCGCCGAACACAGTGAAAAACAGCACCAGCGCGGCGATCGTCGACAAGGTGAAGCCGGCGACTTCGAGAAGCGCCACATAGCCGAGCGTCAGGCCCAGGGATGCCACGACGCCCCGTCTGGCCTTGCCGATGCGAAGGCCGGACAGCTTGTTGTGCCCTTCGGGATGAAGGATGACACCCAGCCCCAGCAACAGGCACAGGGTTCCGGCGATGTAGGGAAACATGCGGGGACCCACCGTATAATAGGTCCCCGCAGTGTGCTGCCAGTCATCCGGAATGGTGGGGATGGCCAAGGTCAGGAACAGCAAAGCCAAGATACAGACGGCCGTTCCGAAAACGCGATCTGTGTTCATCAATCTTGCCCATCCCCTTCTATCGACAGATCAATCGCGGCCTATTTTGCCAAGCCTGCCGCGGCTTCGCCGATGGCTTTCGACATCGACTTCACGCCGGCCATGAAGTCGTCGCCATTGAGGTAGGCCGTCTCCATCGACAGCTTGCCGGCCATGGCTTTCCATGTCGCGCTGTCCATGCCTTTCTTGAAATTGTCGTGCAGGTACTGAACCACCTCGTCCGGAGTGCCGGCGGGGGCGAAAAGACCCTTCTGATTCTCGATATAGACGTTGTAGCCGAGCTCCATCAGGGTCGGCGCGTCCTTGTAGGCGGCGTAACGGGTTTCCGAGGGCAGTGCGATGGGAATCGCCTGGCCCGAATCGAGCTGAGCGCTTGTTTCCTCGGGCGCTCCCATGGTGATGTCGATGTGGCCGCCCAGCAGGGCCGCCATCATCGGTGCGCCGCCCTTGTAGGGCACGTGCTGCATCTCGATACCGAGCGCTCTAGTGGTCACCAGCATGACCGCATGGTAGATCGAGCCCTGGCCCGACGAGCCGTAGGACAGCTTGCCGGGATTGGCCAGTGCCTTGGCCTTCAAATCGGCGATGCTGTTGATGCCGCTGCCGGCCTTGGAAATGAGGAAGACGCGCTGGCGGATCAAACGCATGACCCCGCGGAAGTCATCCAGGGAATAGGTGACTTTTTGGAAATTGGGAACGGCCGTGCTTTCGCTGCCGCCGGCCACCAGCAGGGTGAGCCCGTCGGCCTTTTCGTTCTTGACGAAATCGGCCGCCAGGGCTCCGCTGGCGCCGGCCTTGTTCACCACGACCAGCGGAACGGGGAAGAATTCCTGGCTCGACGCGACAAGATTACGGGCAACCAGGTCGGCACCGCCGCCGGGCGCGAACCCGACGACGATCTTGATGGGTTTGGTGGGTTCCCAGGCTTGCGCCCCGACAGTGAAGACGAGAGCGGCCGCCACGGTCGTTGCGGCCAAAGCGATTTTGAACTTTGACATGCTCTATACCTCCTGTTTTTACCTGATTTCTTAGTGTTTTTGTTTTTGACCTCCCTTGTGTTCCAAGGGATGCGTAATCCGTTCATGGGCTCTTACAGTTTGAGCGACTTGAGGAAGTCGGCCCTCGTCCGCGCCGCCGCCATCATGAAGGCGACGTCGCCGCCCCCCAGCAGGAGGCGTACGCCCATGCGGATGAACTTCTCCATCAGCCCGTGCTCATAGACCCCGCCCATGCCGGCGAACTTGCCGTGCTTCCGGGTGGCGGCGATCATGGCGGCGTAGGCGGATTCGATGCGCGCGTCGCTGAACTGTCCGGGGATTCCCATCTCGGCAGCCAGATCGTTGGTGCCGATGAGCAGCGCGTCGATGCCCTCGACGGCGGCGATGGCGTCGGCGTTGTCGACGGCCTGCGGCGTTTCCAGCATCGCCACCACCAGCGTACTGCGGTTCAACGCCTCGATGGCGTCGGCAACCGGCATCGTGCGGAATCCAAGTTGCGGCATCGGCGCCGTCAGCGAACGATGGCCGATGGGCGGATACTTGCAGTTCTCGACCACCCGACGAGCCTGTTCGACTGAATTGACGTGCGGTACGACCACACCCTGGGCGCCGCCGTCGAGAACGCGGGTGGCGTGGAAGTGCTCGTGCGCCGGAACGCGGACGATGGGGGTGATGCCGGTCGGCAGCGCGGCGACCGAAATCTGCACGGCGGCATCGACGTCCATGGTGTTGTGTTCCATGTCGATGAACAGCCAGTCGTAGCCGCATTCCTTGGCGATACCGGCGACGTTGGCCATCCGCCAGTGAACGACACTGAAGGCGATGGCCATCTGCCCGGCTTCCAGTTTCTTCTTCATGGTGTTCTCGACGATCGCCATCTCTTCGCTTTCTCCTTGATGGACATTGGTGGCCGGCCCGGCCGCCCGATTAAATTTCGGCAGGTGACAGGCTTTCGAGCATGCGCTGCTTGCCGTTGAGGATGTGGCGCTCAAACGCCGTCGCCGCCCCTTCATCATCGCCCTTGGCGATGCAATCCAGGATTTGCTTGTGCTCGCGGTTGGAGACGCGCAGTCGGGCGGGGCCGAGAACGCCGCGCCGCACGAACAGCCGCAATTCCTTTTCGGTGGTTTCGTGGTAGCTGATCAGCCGATTGTTGCCGGTATACTCGACCAGGCGGGTGTGGAACCGCCGGTTGCCTTCGTTGTAGGCCGCCTGATCCTGGGTTTCGCGCGCCCGCTCCAACGCTTCGTAGAGGCCGGTGAGGACAGCGATCTGTTCGGCGGTGACCCGGCTGGCCACTAGGCGGCCGGCAACGCGGGCCAGACCGGACCGGACATCATAGAGGTGAAGGGCTTCTTCGAGGCTGATCTTGCGCACGAAGACGCCACGATTGCGCACGATCTGAACCAGGCCGGCCTGCTCGAGCGACCAAGTCGCCTCGCGCAACGGCCCTCGGCTGACGTTCAACTGGGCGGCCAGCGCATTCTCGTTCAGGCGCTCGCCGCCCGCGATCTCGCCGCTCAGGATCATGCGCTCGATCTTTTCGCGCACGATGGTGGTCAGTGACCCCGTCCTTTCCAGAACGGGATCGGCATCCGTCTCCAGAGTCATGCGGCCCCACAATTATTGTTAACAATTTAGGGCAAACTCTGAACAATTATCCAGAAGTTGTCAACAGACTCGCGAGGCGTGCTGGGGGCTGCAGGGCGATCAGAACAGGTAGGTAAAGGCCAGAGAGCCGTAATGGTCGCCTTCCCGCTGAGTTTCGAATTCTTTCGTCCGAAAGATCTGGGTGAAGGAAATGCGCACCCGGTTGTAGGTGGCCACGATGCCGAACTGAAGGTCGCCGATGAAGGGAAGGCTGTCGACGCTTGGGCTGTCGGAGAAGGTGTTGCCGTCGAGGAAGATGTTGCGGGCAACGGCCCGCCCCTCGACGCCGGCGAACGCATACCAACCCCATTCGTCGCGCCGCTTCACCAAGCCGGCGCCGGGCAGGCTGGGACGGATGAAGGGCGGCCCGTAATCGAGGTCGAGATTGTGGCCAAAGCGAAGCGAGGCGCCGACCGCGCCGTAAGTGAAGATATTGCCGAGCGCCACTCCGGCCTTAGGCGTGACGTCGAGCTCGAAACCACTAACGGTGGCGGCGATCGACTGGCGCATGCGGGCCTCGTAGGTGAGGATGATGCCGGGTTCGTTGTCCAACTGGTGGCTCCAGCCGCGCGGCTCGGGCGAGTCGATCAGCTTGTGCCACACCTTCTGAGTCGGGCCGGCCAGAGAAAGAGGACCGACGACGCCAAGGTCGAGAGCGACGTTGTGAAGCAGGTTGCGCTGCGCGTCCTCGACAGCAACGCCGAAGGTGGCATAGAGCCAGCCGGCGTAAGGGCGATCGGTGGGGTCGGGGCTGGAACGCGAGATGTCCTCGGGCGTGTACATGTTCTGCCCTAAGCCGAAGACGAAGGTCAGGTGGTCCTTGGTGTCGATGCCAGGAACCAGAAGGGCGGCCTCGCGCATCCAATCGGGCACCGTCTTGGGCGAGGGGAGCCACGAAATGCGCATGCCCTGCGTGTAATGACTGTCGGACCCGCTGCCGAACAGGTCATTTTCCACCTGAAGGGTTACGGCGTCCGGCTGGCCGGCTGGCTCGTCGGCGGCGACCGGGGCGGGGAGGATGGCCAGGATCGCGGCACCCGCGATGAGGGCGGCCCCTGCCGATCTTGAGCACGTTCCCGGCCCGCTTGTCTTATCCACCCTGTTTCCCCGCCAATCTGTCATTCCCGCCATCATAGCATCTCTTTGCACTTTCGGAACTGGCGGCACATAACGACGGATTGTGGCGAAATGCTGTCGGTATTCTGGGGGCCATTCGGTTGAAGGGAAAAAATAAGCCCCCGGTTTGCACCGGGGGCCCGTCGTTCGGAATGCGACCTGACGCTAGACCTTGACGATCCCGCCCTCATTGGTCTGCATGCCGGCGGCCTTCAGGCCGGTCGGCTCCTTGACCCGGCATTCGGCCAAGGCGTCATATTCCGGCGTGAAGCCGAGGCCCGGGGCATCGGGGATCTTGACCTTGCCCTTTTCGGGACCCGGCGCGCCTTTGAAGAACTTTTGGCCGGCCTGCCACATGCCCCAGTGGAATTCGACCAGCCAGCCGTTCATCAGGCCGGCCATGGTGTGCATGTTGAAGATCGGCCAGCCGGCGCCATTGGCGATCCGCAGGTTGTAGGCCTGGGCCATGTGGGCAGCCTTCACGGTTTCGGTATAACCGCCGTTGTAGCAGCAGTTGGGCTGCAGGATGTCCACCGCGTGATGTTCGATCAGTTCGCGCAGGCGCCAGCGATGCCCCTCCATCTGGCCGCAGGCGATCGGCACGTTGGTACGCCGCCTCAAATCGGCGAGCGCCCGGGCGTCGTTCTGATGCAGCGGCTCTTCGAACCATGTCAGGTCGCAGTCCTCGATGGCCCGGCACAGCATGAGGGCTTCGTTCGGCGGGAAGCGGTAGTTGGCGTCGATCATCAGATCGACGTCGGGACCGACGGCTTCTCGCACGGCGCGGACCCGCCGGGCGTCCTCGCGCCAGCCGCCCTTGTCGTTGGCGACCACCATCTTGAGGCGGGTATGCCCCTCGGACACGAACTTCTTGGCGTACTCGACGAGCTGGTCGATGGAAAAGAAGGGATAGCCGAAGGTAATGTAGGTGCCGGCCCAGTCCCGATAGCCGCCCAATAGCTGCGCCACCGTGCGCCCGGTGGCCTTGCCATGGATATCCCAGCACGCGATATCGATGGCCGAAAGCGCGTTGGAGACGACGCCGGTGTAGGCGCGGGGATTGACCTTCCACCACACGGCGTGGTGGACCGCCTCGGTGTCGCGCGGGTCCATGTCCTTGATCACCGGAAAGATCTCTTGCTCGATGGCGGCGATGGTGGCCCAGGGCAGGAAGGCGCCGGTGACGCCGCAGCCCTTGAGCCCGTCGTCGGTCTCGACCTCGCAGAAGACAAGAACGCGATGTTCGAGCGGCTTGTCGATCATCGGCAGGTAGATCGGGAACTGATGGACGCTGGCCGTTATCTTTTTAATCTGCATAAGAAATGCTCCGTGGTGTCTGGATCGGT
This sequence comes from Rhodospirillales bacterium, assembly GCA_014859895.1. Lineage (GTDB taxonomy): Bacteria > Pseudomonadota > Alphaproteobacteria > Rhodospirillales > Shumkoniaceae > Shumkonia. The sequence continues at coordinate 53,407 of JACZKS010000114.1, read as the reverse complement.
GAACGCGCGCGCCCCCGGCACGCTTTTGCAATGAGCCGGACTTTCCCGGAACCGTTTCCAATAGTTTATTTTTTTTCAATCAATTACGTTTATATATTAATCTCGCGTGATAAGAGATGTCAGCCGCCGGACGTTATCGAGACGTTCGAGGTGGCGGACCGTTTCGACGACTTCCTTGGCCGACTTCCCCGGCCACCCGGCGAAGGCCGCGCACTGGCTGAACTTCTCGGCCTCTTCGTCGTAGGACATGGGATCGGCCGGGCTGCCCTTGCCGAAATCGGCGCGGCCCGACACCGTGCGGCCGTCGGTCAGGCGGATATCGATGATCGTCGTCATCTTGTCATAGCCGGCCGCCTCGGCTTCGGGATGGACCCCGAAATCGATGCGCTCGATCATCTCCTGGACGTCGGGCCGGTTGACCACCTCGTCGGTGAATTCGGCAAGGCCCGCCTTGCCTTCGACCAGCAGGATGGCGATGCAGAATTCCATACTGAACTTGGCCTGCAGTTCGTTGGTCGGCCGGTGATGGATCAGCGCGTTCGGCATGTTGTGGTTGGTGCCTACATTGATCGAGTGCACCTTGTCGGCGGTGATGCCGTGGGCACGCATCAGGCGCGCCATCTCGGTCATGCCGGGATGGGTGAGGGAGCCCGACGGATGCGGCTTGATCGACACGCCGGGGAACTGGAAGGTCCACGGTTTGCCGAGCTTGCCCTGAATGGCGTCGGCGTCGAAGCCGCCGCCGTGCGCCTGGAAGAAGCCGCGCGGCGCCTCAAGGATGCGATCGGCGGTTGTCCAGCCCAGGGCCGCGAAATCGGCGGCGACGACGCCGCTTTCGGCGGCACGGCCGGCATGGAAAGGTTTCGTCATGCTGCCGAAGTTCTCGCGCAGCCCGGCTGACTGGCTGCCGGCGAGGGCCAGCGCCCGGCGGGTCGCCGTGGCGTCGAGGCCTTTCAGCTTGGCGGCGGCGGCGGCGGCGGCGAAGGGGCCGCAGGTCGCGGTCGAATGAAAACCGTGCTGGTAGTGGCGCGGCGAGATGGCTTCACTGATTTTGCACTCGACCTCGACGCCGATGTGATAGGCGAGCATCAACTCGGCGCCCGACAAGCCATCGGCTTCGGCTACCGCCAGCGCGGCGGGCAGGCAGGGCGCCGTGGGATGGGTCAGTAGGCCATAGACGCGGTCCTTGCCCACCGCCAGCTGGGTGTCGTCGTAGTCGTCGGCGTGGATGGCGGTGCCGTTGGCGAAGGCGGCGAAGCGGGGGGGCACCTTAAGCCGCGTGCCGAGCACCGAGGCGGGACCGCTGAGCGCCATCGAGGAGAGATACGTCGCGATCAGTTCGCCGCTTTTGGCGACGGTGCCTGACAAGGCCAGCCCCAGCCCGTCGAGGATGGATTTCTTGCCCAACTCGATGAGATCGTCCGGCAGGTCCGAGCTCTGGGTGCCGATGATGAAGCCGACCACCTCGTCGGTCAGGCCGCGGCCTTTCTCGGGGTCGATCTCCGGGGTGAATTTCCTGATCGGCGTTTCGTACATCAAGACCTCGTCCAGGGTGAAGAATCAAACGACAGCGGCAAGGCGGGACGCCGCGCGTTGGCGGCGGACCTCGGCCATCCGGCAGACCAACTGGAACGCTTGGCGCAACCCTTCCGGATTGGCGACGCCCTTGCCGACGATATCGAAGGCGGTGCCGCTGGCCGGCGTGGTGATCGGGATGGGCAGGCCCCCGCTGACCGTGACGCCCAGCGAGAAACCCATCAGCTTCATCGCGATCTGGCCCTGGTCGTGATACATGGTGACCACGGCATCGAATTGTCGATCGCGGGCCTTCACGAAAACGGTGTCGGCGGCGAACGGTCCCTGGGCGTCGATGCCGGCGACTTTTGCCTGGCTGACGGCGGGGGCGATGACGTCGATCTCCTCGCGTCCGAACATGCCGCCGTCGCCGGCATGCGGATTGAGCGCGGCGACTGCGATGCGCGGGTGGACGAAACCGGCGCCACCCAGCGTGTCGTGGGCCAGGCGTATCGCCCGCAAGACCCGTTCGGGGGTGATGAGGGCGCAGACGTCCTTGAGCGCGATGTGGGAGGTGACGCGGGTGGTCCACAACCCTTCCAGAACGTTATGTTCGCAGAAGGGGCCGTCGAAGCCGAGCTCGTGGGCGAAGAAGATGTGCTCGTCGGCCACCGGGCAGCCGCCGAGCTTCAGGGCGTACTTGTTGAGCGGCGAGAAGCAGAAGCCGTCGAGGACGTCCCGCTTGGCCAGCGCCAACGCAACCCGTAGCGCGACGACGCAGGAGCGGCCGCCCGCCGCAGTGGCCTTTCCCGGTGTCACCTCGTCGGGCGCAATGCCGGGAACGTTGAGGAAGGGCAACTCTCGACCGGAAAAATCGGCTTCGGCAATATCGTCAATGACACGGACAGGAACACGGCAGCCGGCCACCACCTCGCCCGCGCGAAGAACGCCCTCGTCTCCGATGACGATGACGTCGGCGCGCTCACCGATATCGTCGGCTGCCAGCAACTTGGCCGCCAATTCGGGACCGACCCCATTGGGGTCGCCAAGGAGCACGCCGATCCGCGGTTTCATCTGTCATCTCTCCATGCTCTTCAGAACGGGTCAGTGCGGCAGGATCTTTCGCCAAGGGATGGGCGGCGAGAGGAATCTCGGCTCGGAACGAGCGCCGGAAAGCGATCTCTGTTTCCGACGCCAAAGAGGGTACAAAGTCCCCGCGAAATGTGTCAACATCAAAGTGTCGACAGTATGCACATTTAATAATTCTAACATGCCGGCCTTGAGCCGGCGTGGATTGGGGTGGAGGAGCCATGAAAGTTTTCGTGCTGGATGCGATCAACGCGAAAGGAGTCGGCGTGCTGCGCCGGCAGGTGGAGGCTGTGCTGTGGGACGATCCCGGCATTGGCCGGTGGCGCGAGGAGGCGGACGGCATCATTCTGCGGGGCAACACGCCGATCACGGCGGCGGATTTCGCCGCGGCCGTCCGGCTCAAGGCGGTGAGCAAGCAGGGAACCGGCGTCGACAAGATCGATCTGGCGGCGGCGCGCGCCCACGGTGTGCGGGTGATGAATACACCGGCCCTGAATGCCGAGGCGGTTGCCGAAATGGCCATGACGCTCGCGCTCTGCGCCGCCCGGCAGGTGCCGATGCTCGATCGCTTGCTGCGGTCGGGCGCAACGGTGGCGCGCGAGGATTTCGACGGCAGCAGGGCCGGCGGCGCCCAGGGGTTCTGGGGCAAGACGGTCGGCATCCTGGGCATGGGCGCCATTGGCCGCCGGACCGCCGAAAAATGGCGGAGTGCCTTCGCCATGAACGTATTGTGGCACGATCCTTACGTTCCGGCCGGGGCTCTGGCCGAGTTCGGCCGGCGGGCCGAGAGCTTGGCCGAGTTGTTGCCGGAAGTCGATCTCTTGTCCATCCACGCGCCTCTGACGGCCGAAACCCGTGGACTGATCGGACGCAGCGAACTGGCCATGATGAAGCCGACGGCCATCCTGGTCAGCGTTGCCCGCGGCGGCATCGTCGACGAGGCGGCGCTCTATGATGCTCTGGCTTCCGGGGCGCTTTTCGGTGCCGCATTGGATGTCTTCGAGCGGGAACCGCCGGCGGCCGATCATCCCCTGTTTCGCATCCCCTCGTTCGTCGGCACGCCCCATGTCGGCGCCGGTACCATCGATTCCCGCGAGCAGAGCGCGGTGGCTGTGGTCGAGCAGCTGCTGGACGTGCTTAATGGCAGGGAGGGGCGCAATGTGCTGACTTGAGGGTGCCGTTCGCCAATTGTTGACAGCCATTCGCGTTTCCACCAACATCCCGGTCCGCCATGAGCGAACAAAATTCAGATATCCGAACCAGGGTCGCCGAAACCCTCGAGATCCTGCGGACGCACTCGCTGACCACGATCGTTCTTCAGGAACTCGAACGAATGATCCTCAACGGCGAGTTGAAGCCGGGCGAGCGCATCAACGAAAAGGCCCTGGCCGCCAGCCAACTGGTCAGCCGCGGCCCCATCCGCGAGGCTTGCCGCCGGCTCGAACAGGCCGGGCTGGTCGAGATCATCGTCAATCGCGGCGTCTTCGTGCGCAAGCTCAAGCCCAAGGACGCGGCCGACCTGTGCGACATCCGCGCCTCCATGTCGGCGCTGGCCGGGCGCATCCTGGCGGCTGTCATTACCGACAACCAGATGGCGACACTCAAGGATATGGTAGGGCGCATGGAAAGGATGGCGGCGGTGGGCGATATCGGAGCCTACTATCCGCTGAACGTCGAATTCCATGACACCATTTTGCGGTTCGCCGGCAACGAACGCCTGGCCGCCATGTGCGCGGCCATCGACAAGGAACTCTACCTGTTCCGCCGCCGAAGCCTGCACGTCGGCATCGGCCTCGACCGGTCCGCCGCCGAGCACCGCAAGATGATCGCGGCGCTGGAAGCGCGTGATGCCGAAAGGGCCGCCCAGGTCTTCGCCGAGCACGCCAACACTGGCAAGGAACGCCTGCTCGGCGCCTTGCCGGAAGCCGACGACGGCGGCGCATAGACGAAAAAATGGGGAGGGACACCGCGTCCCTCCCCGAGAGGTCACATGACTGACTGACTACTTTCTGCTTTGGAACATCTTGAACAGCAGCGGGCTGAACAGGCCCAGGATGGCCAGCGCGAAGAAGACGTCCACGATTGGCCGCTCGAAGAAGCGCAGCCAGTTGTGATCGAAGATGATCAGCGACTGCTTCAAGGTATTTTCGATCATCTCGCCCAACACCAGGCCCATGATGACGGGGGCCGGCGAGAAGCCGTGCCGCCGTCCGATGTAGCCGATCAGGCCGAATACCAGCATGATGTAGATGTCGACGACGTTCTGCTCCAGCGAGTAGGCGCCGACCATGGCCAGTACGAAAACGGCCGGCCACAGGAAGGTATTGGGGATCAGCGTGATGCGGGCAAACAGTTTGGCGCCCACGATGCCGATGCCGAGGAACAGGAAGTTGGCAACCAGCATGGCCGTGAAGATGGCGTACAGGAAGTGCGGCTGTTCGAGGAACAGGTGCGGTCCCGGACGCAGGCCGTGCACCATCAATGCCCCCATGATGACGGCGGTGGTGGCGCTGCCCGGGATGCCGAGGGCCAGGGTCGGCACCATGGCGCCGCCGGTGGCCGCGTTGTTGGCGGTTTCCGGGCCGGCGACCCCTTCGATGGCGCCGTGGCCGAACTTTTCGGGCTCCTTTGACCAGCGCTTGGCTTCGTTGTAGCCGATCATCGAGGCGACGGTGCCGCCCTCCGCCGGCAGAATGCCGATGAAGGTGCCGATGAAGCTGGAGCGGGCCATGGTCTTCCACACCTTGCGGAAGTCTTCGCGCGAAGGCAGCTTCACCGCCTCGGCGGCCAGGCGCCGATACACCCGGTCAAGGACGTTGGCTTGGGTCAGCAGCTCCGAAATACCGAAGATGCCGATCATCACCGGGATGAAGTCGATTCCGTCCATGAGTTCGGGGAAACCGAAGGTGAAACGCTCGACGCCGGTGGTGAAGTCGATGCCGACGGTGGCGATCAGCAGCCCGAAGGCGCCGCCGATCAGGTTCTTCACCGCCGATTCACCGCTGATCGCCGCCAGCATGGACATACCGAAGACGGCCAGGGCGAAGTATTCCGGCGCGCCGAAGTTATAGGCCAGGCGGGCCAGAGCCGGCGCCGCCAGCAGCAGCGCGAAGACACTGAAGGTGCCGCCGACGAAGCTGCTCCAGACCGCCATGCCCAGGGCTCGGCCTGCCTGCCCGTTTTCGGCGAGCGGATAGCCGTCGAACGCGGTGGCGCAGGCGGCGGGGGTGCCTGGTGAGTTGATGAGGATGGCGGTGATCGCCCCGCCATAGGTGCCCGCGCAGTAGAGCGCGGAGAGCATGGCAATAGCCGGGATCACGTCCATGGACACGGTGAACGGCAACAGAAGGGCCACCGCCATGGTGGAGCTCAGGCCCGGCAGGGCGCCGATCATGACCCCGCCAAGGGTCCCGGCCAGGATGACGAAGAGCGAAAAGGGATCCGTGAGGATCGCCAATCCATGAACAAGGTTTTCCATCGCATCGGCCTCAGAACATGTCTTTGAAGATGCCGAGGGGGAACTGAACCTCCAGGACACCGTGGAACAGTTGGTACACCGCAACGGGGAGGACGACGACGAAGACGCCGATTACCTTGTAGCGGCGGTCGCCCCAGAGGAGAGGAATCGCGGCGCAGGCGATGACCATGGCGCCGACGATGCCCAGCCAGTTGATGGACAATGCCGCGACTACCAGGACGGCTCCCGTGTAATAAACGATCGGCTTGATGGGCTTCTTCGCCTTTTCCGTTCGCACGCGGCTCTCGAAGACGAGGACGACGGCGAGGAAAATCAGGGTTCCCAGCAGCAATTGCGGATACGATTCGGGCGGCACGCCCTGGGTCAGCGCCGACGGGACCTCGTCGAAAGTGGTGGAGACCCAGAAGACGATGGCCGAAAGCACGATGACAAGGGCGGCCACCTTGTCGTCGCCCCGCAGCCGGGGGCGGGCCGGAGTTTCCGGCCCTGCCCCTTTGGCGGGAGCGTTCGACGGGTTGCGTTGATCGCTCATGAGATGCTTCTTATTCAATCGGGTTGAGGGACGGATGCACTACTTGATGAAGCCCAGCTCCTTCAACTGAGCCTGGGTCTCTTCATAGAGATCCTTCATCTGCGCATTCCATTCCTTGGCGCCGGCCACGCTGTCCGGACCCAGACCGACGCTCTTCAGATAGGTTTGGAAAACGCTGTCCTTCATGCTTCCGACCAGGGCCTTTTCCAACGTGTCCAGCCGATCCTGCGGCACGGTCTTGAGGGCGACGACACCACGAACCGTCGACATCTTGACCTGGATGCCCAACTCGCCGGCCGCCGCCGTGTTGGGGGTGATCTCCTTGCGCTTCATGGTCAGCGAAAGGATGGGTTCGATCTCGCCAGCCTGAACCTGCGCTTCGGCTTCCGAATAGTTGACCACGCCGATGTCGACGTCGCCGCCGATCAGGGCCGTGGCGATATGGGCGCCGCCCTTGTAGGGGACGTAGTCGAAGTTGAAGCCGCCCTGGACCTTCTTGGCGAACGAGGCGATGGCGATGTGGTCGACGCCGCCGACCTGGGTGCCGGCAACCTTGAGCTTGCCCTTCTGCGCGGCCTCGATCATGGCCTTGGCCGAGGCATACTTGCCCTTCTTGACCATCAGATATTGGGGATCGTCGGTCATCCGGGCCAGGCCGACCAGGTCTTCGAACTTAACCTTGACCTTGCCCTGGGCGATGGTCGCCAGATGGCTCGGCGTGATCGCCAGGATGGTGTAGCCGTCGGCCGGCTGGCTTTCCAGATAGTTGAGGGACACCGCGCCGTTGCCACCCTGCTTGCTGAGCACGATGAGATCCTGCTCTAGCGCGCCACGGGCCTGGAGAAGCATCATGCGAACCGACACGTCGGTACCACCCCCGGCGCCCGCGTGGGTCACCACGCTGAGGGCTTTGCTCGGAAATTTTTCTTGGGCCTGCGCGGCGCCCGTCACCAGACCGACGGCGAGAACCATGGATGCGCCAACCATGCAGGCGCGCCGCGTCAAGCGATGTTCGTGAAGACTCCGTTCCGTCATCTTACGTCCTCCTTGTTAAGCAGAGTTGAGCTAAGACGCTGTAGAGAATTTCTGTGCCTCTGTTGGGGTGTTGCCTGACGATACCAAGTCCCAAGAAAACGCCATCCTGCTTACGGAAGAAGGGCGGAGCGATGGCGGGTCGCGGCGTCGGCTGAAAGGGCAGGCAAGACCGTCCCCCTGTTGAGTTTGATTTTTCTTGAATCTTGCCAACCGCCTGGGGACTCTGTCAATAGTTGATTGTCAACGATTTTTGGAGAGGCTGAGTCGGAACGTCAGCTTGGCTTGGCGGCTGCCTGAACTTCGCATGCGACGACCGATCCGGGCTGGAAAATCGATCCAATAGTCCTACAATCATTGAGGAGATGCAGAATCGCCGACCGAAAGGCCGAAAATCAAGGGAACGCGCCGACAGCGTCGAATGGTCACTGGTTTTCGGTGCGCGGGGATGGCGGAGGTCCCTTCATTCCACGATGCGGGAAACAGCCATCAAAACCGTAGATCGTTAACAGTTGACAGATTTGGGAAGATGGGTCAGTTTTTGACCATCAGGTGAGAGATCTCATGAGCACAATTCGATCCATATCGGCGGAAACGTCGGCTCCGGAGCAGAGTCTGAAGATTTTGCGGACGCAGTCGCTTTCGAGCGTCGTCTTCGAGAGTCTGGAGCACGCCATCCTCAACGGGGAAATGGAACCGGGGGAACGCATCAACGAAACCGCGATTGCCGAGAAGTATGGCGTCAGCCGCGGTCCGGTGCGCGAGGCCTGCCGCCGGCTGGAAGAGGTCGGACTGGTCGACTTCATCGTCAACCGCGGGGTGTTCGTCAAAAAATTGGCCTTCGAGGACGCTCTGGAGATCTACCAGATCAGGGCGGCGCTGTTCGCTTTCGCCGGGCGTATTCTGGCCCAGCGCATCACCAACGAACAGATCGCCCAGCTTTCGAGGTTGATCGAGGATATGGAGGCGGCGTCCGAACGTCAGGATCCCGACGTCTATTATGCCCGCAACCTGGAATTCCACGCCTCGCTGATGCGCTTCACCGGCTATCGGCGGCTGGTCCGCCTTTATGAGGGGCTTAACAAGGAACTGCATGTGTTCCGCCGTCGCGGTCTCAACGAGGACGCCAACCGGCGGGCCTCCTGCGACGAACACCGGGGCATCGTCGAAGAATTGAAAGGCGGAAATCCCTCCCGCATCGCGCGCGTCATGCGCACGCACAGCATGGCGGGAATCAATCGCACACTCCGGTCCATGAATCTGCCAGCCGAGGAACGGTCGCGGGTTTCTATGGCGTGGAGCGAAGAAGACATCGTCTAAAAAGAAAAACATCCGAGTGGAGGAAAACATCCATGAAGGTTATTGCAGTGCACGTGGACCGCTGCACGGGGTGCAAGACCTGTGAGCTGTTCTGTGCGACCGAGCGGGGGAGTGAAGGCAAAACCCTGCTGAAGGCGGTTCAGGAAACGCCGTTGCCCCAGGCGCGGGTGCGCGTCGAAGGGGGGGACGGTGTCTCGGTGCCGCTCCAGTGCCGCCATTGCCTCGATGCGCCGTGCCTCGATGCCTGCCTGACCGGGGCCCTCGCGCGCGACGAGGAAACCGGCATGGTGTGGGTCAAGGACGACCGCTGCATCGGCTGCTGGACCTGCGTGATGTTCTGCCCCTACGGCGTCATCTATCCGTGGGCGGAACGCAAGATGGCGCTCAAGTGCGACCGCTGCATGCATATGGAATCGTCGGCCTGCGTCGACGTCTGTCCGACGCGGGCGCTGGAAATCGTCGAAATCAACCAGTTGGGCGAGGTGTTCGCTGAAAAGCGGCGCTCCGCGGCTTCGGTCGCCGCTGCCGTCGCCGGCAAGGGCGGCGCCGTGGTTCTCGACCTCGCGAAATAACAACAAACCCATTGGGCGGATAAAAAGTCATGGAAAGCATTCACATCAAGACGGTGGACCCGATCAGCCAGGACCTGCTGCGCTCGGCGGCGCGGCGTGGCATCGACCTCAACTGGGAACGCTACGAGAAGCAGCAGCCGCAGGACGGTTTCCTGCGCACCGGTCTGAGTTGCCCTTACGGCTGCTTGCAGGGGCCGTGCCGGATCGATCCCTTCGGCCGTGGCGCCTCCAAGGGTCTCTGTGGCTTGGAGCGCGATGGGATGGCGGCGGCGTTGCTGCTGCGTCTTTGCGTCAATGGCGCGCTGGAAGCGGTGAACATGTCCGGCAAGGCCGGCGGATCGGCCGTTCCGGCCTGGCCGTCCGCGCTCGCCAAACCGGCGGCTGCAACATTGAAGAAGTTGGGCGGCGGCGATCTGTCATCGGCCGAGATTTTTGCCGGCGTGGCGGCGTTGGCGCGTCCGGCCGAAGGGGCGCCGGCCCTGGTTCGCCGGGCCCTTCGACTCGGCCTGCTGACCCTCGGCCTCGCCGGTGTCCGCCCGTCGCGGGCGGCGAAGAAGCCGGTTCCCTTCTCGGTCGGCTATGGCGTCTTGGCCGGCAAGGCGGCCACAATCGGTGTCTGCGGCCAAGTCGCCCCGGATCTTGTCGACGGCCTTCTCACCGCCGCCAAAGCCTCCAAGACCGCCGTCCGCGTGGTCTCACTGGGAAGCTGGATCGGCGGCAAGGCCTTACTGCCGATGGCATGTACCTCGGCCGAGGCCGAACTGGTGACCGCTTCTGGCGCTATCGATGCGGTGGTTTGGGGCCCGGTGGCCGGTGCCGCCGTGCCGGCCCTCTGCGCCCAACTGGGCATTCCGGCCTTCGTTGCGGCCGAGGCAGATGCCAAGGCCGTCGTGACCGCCGCCGTCAAGGCGAAAGCAAAAGGCGAAAAGTGCCTTCAGGATGATCCGGCCGTCGTCGGTGCCGGAGAGGTGATTTCAGCTGAGACGCTGGCCGCCGAACTGAAAGCGGACAAGAAGGCACATCTTGCCGTCATCGGCGGCGTCGACACGTTGCAGTCGCCCCTTGGGTGGCTGCCGACCGAGTTGCCGCCGGCACTCGCCGCGGCCAAATGCAAGGTGGCATCCTGGGGGGACGCTGCCCTGTGGATGGCCAAACGCGGCTTTGCCGGCGGCAATCCCGGCGTTCAGGCGCGCGTGCTCGACGGTGCCCGCGGGGCATTGGACGCCATCGACGCAGCGGTCTCCGCCGGCGGTCTCTCCAGGCTGCGTGGCATTGCCTTTACCGGTCTGGGCGGCTCCCGCGATCTGGCTTCCGCGCTGGGCGCGGCGGCCCTGGGTGCCCGCGTCTGTGTGGCGGTGCCGCTGCCACTCTGGGGAAGCAGCGGGACCCGGGACGCCCTGGCGGCCGCCGTCAAGTCCTGCGGCGGCTCCTTCACCCACTTCGATCATCCGGCCACTGCCGACGAGGTCCGTGCCTGGTTCATCAAGCGCTAAGGCCGCGAAGACGGAACACAGCGCGAAAAGGAAACGTCATGAACGAGGCCAATTTCGATCTGGTGGTTGTCGGGGGAGGCGCCGCGGGCTTCAACGCGGCCCTCTCGTGCCGGGCGCGATATCCCGAGAAGCGGGTTGTGCTGGTCGATCAGGAGCCCGAGGTCGGCTACTACCGCACGCTCCTTCCCATGTTCATGGCCGGCAAGCTGCCGGAGGAAAAACTGTTCTTCTGGCGGCCCGGCGAGGGCATGGGCCTTGAGGTTCGCACGAACGTCAAAGTGCGGTCCCTCGATCGCCAGGCCAAGCGCCTGACCCTGGAGAGCGGTGAAACGCTGGGATATCAATGCCTGATCCTGGCGCCGGGCGGGCGGCCGGTGGTGCCGCCGGTCTTCGAGCGCTCGGTGACGCCGGACGGGGTGTTTCCCGTCCGCAGCCTGGGCGTTGCCCGGGAAATCAAGGCCTGGCTGCTTGCCCATCGCGACATCGTCGTCCTAGGCGGCGGGCTGGTCGGTTCCAAGACGTCGGTCTTCCTGCGTTTGGCCGGATTCTCGGTGACGCTGGTCGAACGCGAGGCCCACATCCTGCCAACCGTGCTTTCGGCCAACACCGCGCGGCCATTGCAAAGGCACTTGGAGAACATGGGCGTCAGGGTCTGCACCGGCACCACCATCGACCGGTTCAAGGCCGACGCGGCCGGTGCCGTCAAGGCGGTCAGGCTGGCGACCGGCGAGTGGGTGCCCTGCGGCACCTTCCTGGTCGGCATCGGCTCGACGCCGGATGTCGGCTTCATCCGCGAGACCGACTTGATGCGAGATGGCGAGCTGGTGGTGTCAACTACCCTGCAGACCGTCGATCCCGCCATCTTCGCCATCGGCGATGCCGTCGCCATCCAGACGCCGGACGGCGCCCGCGCCCATCCCTGGACATGGCCGCAGGCGGTGGCCCAGGGCAAGTTGGCCGGGACCAATGCGTTCAGTGCCAGCCCGCGGCCGCTCAAGCGCACGACGCGGGTCAACGCCCAGAACATCTCGGGCGTGCCTCTGATGATCCTGGGCGGTCCCGGGGTCGGGTCCTCGATCGAAGCGCGGCCGGGGCCGGGCGAGGGCGTTTGGCGGGAATTTTTCCTGGATGACAGCCGGATCGTCGGCGGCGCCCTGGTCGGCGACATCGCCGGTGCCGGGCCGCTGCATTTCACCATGGCCAACGCCGAGGACGTCTCGCAGCGTGTCGCCGGTCTGCTGGCGCCGCGCACCCGAGCCTTCCGGCCGTCCACATGGACCCGGCTGGGGCAATCCTATCGGGCCAGAAATTTCGCCGTGAAAGAGAGCACACCATGTTGATCCATGAAGATGTTTGCGTCGGGTGCGGGCGCTGCCAGCCTTATTGCCCGGAAGGCGCCATCGGCTACCTGGGCCTCAAGAGCGTCGTCGATCAGGTGGCCTGCGTCGAGTGCGGGACCTGCCTGCGCGTTCATGTCTGCCCCGTCGACGCCCTGTACGAGCATCCGCTGGTGTTCGAATATCCGCGGGCTCTGCGCAAATTCTTCAGCGATCCCGCCGCCACCCATAAGGCAACCGGGATTTCCGGCCGTGGCACCGAAGAGTCCAAGACCAACGACGTGACCGGCCGCGTTGGTCCCGACGAGGTGGGCATCGCCATCGAGGTGGGGCGGCCGACGCTCGGCATGAACCTGCACGACGTCCAGAAGATTTCGCGGGCGCTGGCCAAGGCCGGCATTACCGAGATCGAAGAGTGCAACCCCATTCACTCGATGTACGCCAACCCGGAAACCGGCGACCTCAAGCCCGAATTGCTGGACGAGCGGGTGCTGTCGGCGATCATCGAAATGTCGGTGCCGTTCGAGAAGGCGGCGCTGGTCCTGCGGACGGCCAAGGAGGTCGCCAAGGAACTCGATTCCGTCTTTACCCTCGACATCTTCTCGACGCTGGGGCCGAACCTGACCATTCAGCAGCGGATTCTGGACCTGCTCGAAGCCGAAGGCCTGCCGTGGCGGCCGAACGCCAAGATCAATATGGGCCTGGGACGGGCCGGGGAATAGGACAAAGACATGACACACAGCCTGCACCGCGAGGGTAATCTCGAAAAGCTCGAACGCGATTTCTGCGTGTTCATTTATCCGGCCCGTGGCTTCAACAACAAAGGATCGGGACCGAAAGTCAGCAAGCTGTTCGAGATCTTTTACGGCAACGATGCGTCCAACTGCTCGTCGACGTCACTGCGCGAGAACCTCTACAGCAAGGTCACGCCGGAAGAGATGCTCGAGGCCATCAGGAAGGACGCCGACAGCGCGCGCGCCTATGCCACGTTCAACAGCCGCGAGAAGGTCAAGAACCTGCTGATCCAGATGAAGAAGGCCGATCTCGGCGTCTCCATCATGGTCAGCGGCATGATCGACAAGGTGCGCGAAATCACCGCCGAGGCCGGCCTCGATCCCCACACCATCAATCTGTCCCTTGGCGTTCACGGCCGTACCGATCTGCTGCCTCCGCCCGACATCCGCCAGTTCACCACCATGTGCGGCCACGCCGTGGTGTCGCCGCACCTGGTGCGCCAGGCGATCCGCAAGGTGAAAACCGGCCGGCGGTCGTTGTGGGACGCCAGCGTCGAATTGGCCAAACCCTGCGCCTGCGGCATCTTCAATCCGCACCGCTCGGCCGAACAGCTTCGCGACTTGGCGCCAATCTATACGGTCAGCCGCTGGTAGCCGGGGAAAGGGGGAGCATGATGACCGCCGAACGTCCAAGGGTCGCCGTTACCATCGGCGATCCGGCCGGGATCGGACCGGAAATCGCCCTGAAGGCGCTGGCCCATCGCGAACTGTATGATTTCTCGATTCCTGTCGTTTTCGGCAACGCGAAGGTGCTGGAGGCCAATAAGTCGGTAGCGGGCGTCACGTCAAAGATCCGCGCCATCGCCGACGCGAGCGAGGCCCGGGGCGAGGCGGGAACCGTTGACGTCGTCGAGGTCGGTTCGCTGTCGATGTCCGACTTCAAGGTGGGTGAAGGCAGCGCCGTCACCGGGGCCTTCAGCGGCAAGTGCCTCGAAACCGCCATCGGCTGCGCCAGGAAGGGCGTCGTGCGGGCGGTTGTCCAAGGGCCGGCCAGCAAGCAGGCCCAGAATGCCGGCGGCTACAAGTTCGCCGGCTTCCGCGAGACGGCCAATGCCATGGCCGGCTGCGACGACACCATCCTGATCACTCTGGGCAAGGTCTACAACCTGACGCGGGTGACCACCCACGTGCCGCTGAGCGACGTGCCGCGGCTGTGTTCGCGCCAGGCCGTGCTTCGCGTGATCCAACTGACGCACAAGGGGATGAAGGCGGTCGGCTACGAACGGCCGCGCATCGGCGTTGCCGGCCTCAATCCGCATTGCGGCGAGGGGGGGCTGATGGGGCGGGAAGAGATCGAGCAGATCATTCCGGCCATCGAGGACGCCCGCGCCGAAGGGATCGTGGCTCTCGGGCCCTATCCGGGCGACACGGTCTTCCTCAACATGAAGGCCGGGGAGTTCGATGTCATCATCTCGATGTATCACGACCACGGCAACGCCTGCATCAAGCTGGCCGAATTCGGAACCCTGTTCAATTTGCTGGCCGGCGCGCCGTTCCCCATCCTGACGGTTCACCACGGCACCGCCTTCGACATCGCGGGGAAGGGTTTGGCCGGAGAGACCAACCTTCTTTACGCGCTCTATATCGCTGCCGGCCATAAAGTTCCGGCTTGATCTGCCGGCCCAAGCGCCCCATCGGCCCCCAGTCGGGCCGGTGGGGTGTTTTTTTCTATGCGCCATTTCGAAGAAGCGGGCCTTGAAAATGATAATGCGATGCATTAACGTAAACCGTAGGTTTAATGGGGGAAACGAATCAAGTATTTAGAATGATTATAAACTAGATAAGGCGGGCCGACTAAAAGTGAAGACAAGCAAAGAAATAGTGGTGCGCATGTCCTTTCTTCCGCTTGCCGCCGTGCCGGCGTCCGCGCGGGTTCCGGGCGAGGGCGGGGAAGTCTGAGGATGGAGCGGGATATGAAGGAACGACAAAGCGACACGTCTGATCCGACGAAGGGCTGGGCCGGCAAGGACCGGTGGGCGGTATCCTTCACGGACTGCGCCTGCGGCCGGCCGCGAGTGTCGTCGAAGGACCTGTTCCCGGACGGCCACTCCGAGATCTGTATCGAACATGAGGGAATGGAATACTGCCTTCGTATCACGAAGCAGAAGAAACTGATCCTTTACCGATAGGGAATGGCCCGGCCGAGCCGGGCGTCCGCATTTCCCATGACATTACCGGCCAGCAAGCCACCTATCGTCCTTTAGGCAGCCAGCGAGACGGCAAATCCGAACGCCCTGCCACGAGGAGGAATCTGTGACGAATCGACTGCAGAAATTTCTGTCGGCCGAGGTGATCGCCCAGGACGACACGCAGGGAGCCGGTTGGGCCTTCTGCCTGGTCGAGTGTTCCTGTGGCCGACCTCGGGTGTCGTCAAAACAATTGTTCCCGGCCGGCCATACCGAGATGTGCATCGAGCACGAAGGCCTGGAGTATTGCCTTCGCATCACCAAACAGAAGAAACTGATCCTTTATCGCTAGGCGGATGACGGGCCCGACGAACGCAGGAGCCCGGCACCCCTAAACCCACCAGCCAGCCAGCCACCTATTCTTCCCCCGGGCAGCCAGCGAGCCGGTGCCACCTCGGGCCTTTCGAGGCGGGGTGATCGCTTTTGACCGGCGCGAAGAAATGCCGTGATTCGCGACCCGCCGACTGCTAAGCCAACGTCCGCGACCGGAACGATCGGTAAGGCGGGCATGGAACTGGATTGGCTGGTCATCGGCGTTTTCGCCGTCGTTTATCTGGGGATGGCCCTGGGCCGATGGCCGGGCCTTGCCATCGACCGGACAGGGGTTGCCGTCATCGGGGCGATCGTGCTGTCCGTCTCGGGCGCCGTCGACGGCCGGGCGGCCTTCCACTTCATCGACTTTCCGACCATTGCGGTGCTGTTCGCACTCATGGTCATCGCCGCGCAATTTGCTGCCAGCGGATTTTTCGAATGGATCGGCACCGGCATCGCCCATGGACACGTCAGCCAAAAGGTCCTGCTGTTCCATGTTGTACTGACAGGCGGCGTGCTGGCCGCGCTGCTGACCAACGACGTGGTGGTTTGGGCGATGACTCCCGTGTTGGTACAGGGATTGCTCCTGCGGGGCCTCAACCCGCGACCTTATGTCATCGCCCTTGCCTGCGCCGCCAACGCCGGATCGGCGGCGACCATGATCGGCAATCCGCAGAACCTGCTGATCGGCGAATACGGGGGGCTCGGCTTTTGGCCATTCCTTCTGGCGTGCGGCGTTCCGGCGGCGGTTTCACTGGCCATCGTCTATGGGGTCATCCTGAAGGCCCGCTCCGGCATCGGCTCGGCGGTCCCGCGGAATCCGGCCACGGAAAGGGTCGGGCAACCGGCAGTCTTGAAACGGGAACCTTTGGCGAAGGCCCTCGTGGCAACGGTTGCCCTGGTGATTGTCTTTTCGGTGGCGGAGGAACGGGCAACCTGGGCGCTGGCGATTGCCGGTGCCTTGCTGCTCAGCCGCAAACTGGCGACTCGGCAAATGCTGAGCATGGTCGACTGGCATCTGCTGCTTTTGTTCGCCGGCCTTTTCGTGGTGACAGGGGCGCTGGGCGCCAGGCCGGCGTTGATCCCCGGTGTCTTCGCCGCGCCGATCTCCGTGGGAGCCTATGGAATCGAGACCCTCGGAGCGGTGGCCTTGGCCGGCAGCAACACGATCGGCAACGTCCCCCTGGTGGTCTTCCTTTTGTCGGTGACCCCCGATTGGACCGCACCGGCATTGTATTCTCTGGCGCTGTTCAGCACGCTCAGCGGCAATTTCCTGATCGTCGGCAGCGTCGCCAACATCATCGCCGTGGAGCGGGCCCGCAGCTTGGGCGTCACCATCGGTTTTGTGGACTATGCGCGAATGGGCATTCCCATCACCGTGCTCAGCCTGGGGGTCGCCTACGCCTGGATTCGTATCGGCCATCCCTTTGTTCTGAGCGGGATTGGCGGCTGAACGGACTTTTTTGCAGCGCACGAGAAGATTGCGCAAATGGCGCGGGATGCCGAAATGTTTCTTGGTGCCGCAGCGTGCGGCGAAGTTGTGGCCATGCTGTAAACAACATTGTCGACACTAGTGTTGGCAATTTAACGGCTGGGTGCTAAACTCCCCGGCGCTTGATTCATGTTCAGGAGGTTTCCTCAATGTCTGATGTGTTCTCCACAGTTTCCCGGCGCGGCTTGCTGAAGGGAGCGACGGCGGTGGCTGGCGCTGCCGCGCTCGGCTCATTCCCGTTGCGCCAGGCGAAGGCCGACAAATTCCCGTCGAAAAGCATGCGGGTGGCCATTCCCACCGGCGAGGGCGGCGGCGTCGATGACGCGGCGCGGGCATTTACCAATGTGTGGGCCGAAAAGCTGGGGGCCAGCTTCGAGTACAGCTACTACCCGGGCGCGTCCGGCCAGGTTGGCTATGAAATTTTCGTCAAGAAGCTGGAATCCGATTGCCATACCCTGCTGTTCGGAAACATCGGTCCCGAAATGATCATGTATGGCACGCAGAACCCCGGCTACAAGTTCCCGGACGACTACGTCTATTTTGCCAGCATCGATGCCGATGACGCCGTCATCTGGGTGGCCAAGAACAGCAAGTTCCAGACCATCGAGGCGCTGGTCGAGGAAGGCAAGAAGCGTACCATCAACTTCTCGACCAGCCGTCTGCCCCATCCGTCGAGCCTGGGCGTGTTGGCTCTGGCCGAGGCGACGGGAGCCAAGTTCAAGCTGGTCCCCTACGGCGGCGGCAATGCCGCACGCTCGGCCGCCATCACCGGCGAGTGCGACGCCTGCGCGACGTTCATGAATTCGTCGCTCAAGTTCGCCGATCAGATCAAGTTCCTGACCGTCTTCCAGAACAAGAACCGGGTGCCGGACAAGTCCAACAATGCTCCGCCCGTGAACTCGGTGTTCGGCAGCAAGATCCCGTCGATGACGGGCAACCGCGCCTGGGCGATCCAGACCAAGGCCATCAAGGAGTATCCCGAGCGTTACGAACTCCTCAAGAAGACGGCGAAAGAGACCTTCAACGACCCGGCCTACCGCAAGGCCGTCGAGAAGGGCAAGAACCTTTGGGAGTTCAACGAATACACGGAAGAGGCAGAGTGCACCGCCTCGGCCAAGGAAGTCGTCCTCCTGGCCCAGAAGTACAAGGACCTGATTTCCGCCACGAAGTGATTTCGTAGGGCGGGGGCCGTCGCCGCGAAATCCGAGGGGCGGTCCGACATCACCAGAAGCCGGTGGGAGGCGTTGCTCCCGTCGGCTTTCTGGTATGCCCGCTGATGCTGCCGAAGTGCGTCGTCGAGCCGGCGGGCTGTTTCAAAAGAAGGAAACGAAACAATGAAAGCGGGTGACAAACCGGAGCGCGGCAAGGCCTCGATCGGCGCGGAGTTGATCATTCCCGTCGCCGGGCTGCTGTTTGCCGTCTACTACCTGACCTCCATCTGGAACATTCGATGGGAGGCTCAGGTCAACGGCCTTTTCCATTCAACCATTCTGCTGATTCTGGTGGCGGCTTTCCTCATCAAGACATTTGGTCGGCTCGCCCGGGGTGAAGTGGACCTCCGCTTGGGCAGCAAGTTGGGGACCCCGCGGCTTCTTTGGCAGCGCCTGGGGCTGATCGTCATCACGTCGGTGTTCGTCCTCGCGCTGCCGTGGCTCGGGTTCACCCTGTCGACCTTCCTGTTCATGGTCGCCACCCTGGCTTTTTTCGGCATCCGTTCGCCAATGAAACTGGCGGGGATACCGTTGTGCGTGGCGGCGGGCGGCTACGTTTTGTTCATCCTGGCCTTGAACGCTCGGTTCCCGCACGGCCCGATCGAAGACCTTTTGGCCGCGATTTTCTGAGCCGGGGGAAAGCAACATGACATTCGAACTGCTCACCGACGTTCTGTTCCTGTCGGCCAGCCAATGGTGGCTGATCCTCCTGGCAACGACCATCGGCATCATCGTCGGCGCCGTCCCGGGATTCGGAGCGCACAACACCATCATCATCCTGCTGCCCTTTACCTTGGCCGTCGACATCCACATCGGACTGACCTTCATGGTGGCCCTTTATGTGGCGACCCACATGGGGGGCGGCATTCCGGCCATCCTGCTCAACATCCCGGGAACCGGAGGCGCGGCAGCGACGACGTTGGACGGTTTCCCGATGTCCAAGAAGGGACAGGGGCAGCAGGCATTGGTCCTCTCCTTCATGGCCTCGACGATCGGCGGCCTCGTTACCGCCATCGCAGCGCTGTTCACGCTGCCGTACCTGGCGCGCATCGCCTACAGCCTGCATAGCGTCGAAATGGTCATCATCATGCTGTTCGGCATCACGCTGATCGCCGTGATCGCGGCCAAGGACACGCTGAAGGGGTTGATCGCCGGTTTCCTGGGCTTGCTCATCGGGGCGATCGGCACCGACCATATCTATTCGACGCCGCGCGGGACTTTCGGCTTCCTCGAACTCTACGACGGGATTCCCATCGTACCGGCGCTGATCGGCTTGTTCGCGATCTCCGAGGCCTTGGTCATGATCGAGACCGAGTCGATGCTCACCGAAGGCGGCCGCGCCCGCATGCTCAAGGCCACCTGGGCCGAAACCTGGGAAGGCGTGCGCATGTCGATCGCTCGCCTCTGGCACATCGTGTGGACCGGCATGATCGGGCTCTTCATCGGGGCGGTTCCGGGGGCGGGGGCGAGCATCGCCTCCTTCGTCGCCTACCAGCAGTCCCGCATGTATTCCAAAACGCCGGAGCTTTACGGCACCGGCATTCCGGAAGGCGTCATCGCGCCTGAGTCGGCCAACAACGGCGTCGGCTCGGGCAGCCTGATCCCGCTGCTGGTCATCGGCATTCCGGGCGGCAGCACCGCTGCCGTCATGATGGTCGTGTTGCACTATCACGGCGTGCCGCTGGGCCAGCGCCTGTTCGTCGAGGATCCGGGGCTGGCTTACGGCGTGTTCACCACGATGATCGTCAGTTACATCATCATGCTGTTCACCATCATACCGCTGACCCGCTACCTGTCCCGGGTGACGCTGATCTCGACCATGTACCTGGTCCCGGTCATCGTGTGCTTCACCCTGGTCGGAGCCTTCGCGCCCCGCGCCTACCTGTTCGACATGGGGCTGGCCATGGCCTTCGGAATTCTCGGCTTCATCGCCAGGAAGACCGGGTACCACGTCGTCGGCATCCTCATCGGCGTTATCCTGGGGCCGATGATCGAACAGTACTTCCTGCGGGCCCTGCGTCTTTCCGATGGCGACCTGACGGTATTCTTCACATCGACCATCGGCAATTTCCTGTGGGCACTGCTGGCCATTTCGCTGTTGGCGCCGTTCTTCATCGGCCGGTTCCGCAAGGCGAAGGCGTGATCCTCTAGGCAGGGATCGTCAATCGGTAAGGCGTCATGCGGACGGCAACTCCGCCCGCATGACGCCGGTTCGAAACAGGCGGAAGGATTTGACAGACAATGAAGCTGGTGACGTTCCAGACGGTTGGAGATCCCCGTTTGGGGTGCATCGCCGGGGAGAGGGTGATCGACCTCACCCTGGCCTACGAAACGATGCTGCAGGAGAAGGGACGGCGGAAGGCGCGGGCTTTGGCCGGCGTCATGGTGCCTCCCGACATGATCGATTTTCTCGATGGCGAGGGCGACGCTCTGACGGCGGCGGTCGAGGCTTTCGAGTGGGTGTCCGGCGAGGGCTTTGCGGTGGGGGCGGTTCGCGGGTTCGACATCGTATTGCCGGCATCCAGTGTGCGCCTGCTGGCGCCGGTCGCCCATCCGCGCAAGATCATCTGCGCCGGTAAGAACTATTGGGACGCCATCAAGGAACGGGGCGAGAAGGCGCCGGAAGAACCGAAGATCTTCTCGAAGTTCGCCAACTCGGTATGCGGCTGGGACGACGACGTGATCCGGCCCCGCATGACCCGGGAACTGGGCTACGAGGCGGAACTTGCCGTCGTCATCGGCAAGCGCTGCAAGCACGTGCCGTTGGAGCGTGCCTACGACGTGATCGCTGGCTATATGACCTACAACGACATCACGGCGGGCGATCTTACCAAGCGGGACGGCCAGAACACCCGCGGCAAGGGGTTTGATACTTTTTCGGTGATGGGACCCTACCTTACCACCCGCGACGAGATTTCCGATCCCCAGGTGCTGGGCGTCCGGCTCTCGGTCAACGGCCGCGTGCTTCAGGATTCCAGCACCTGCCATCTGGTATTCGACGTTCCCCGGCTCGTTTCCTTCTGTTCCGAGGTCTTCACTTTGGAACCCGGCGACGTCATCGCGACCGGCAGCCCGCGGGGCTTGGCCAAGGATTACGACCCTCCGGCGTTCCTTCAACCCGGCGATCTCATGGAAACCGAGATCGAGGGACTGGGCAGCTGCCGGAACCGCATCGTGGAAGAGGTTTAACCGTCAAGCATCGGGATCGATGTCGATGGCAGGCCGCTCCGGCGGTCGCCGGGACGGCGTCATCCCCAGGAGAAAGCCGTGAAGAAGATTCGTGTTGCCAGCCCCATCGTTGAACTCGACGGCGACGAAATGGCCCGCGTGGTGTGGCGGTGGATCAAGGAAATCCTGATTCTCCCCTACGTCGACGTCGAGCTGAAGTACTTCGATTACGACGTCCGCCATCGCGACGCCACCGAGAACCGGGTGCTGATCGACGCCGCGGATGCCATCAAGAAATACCGGGTCGGCGCCAAGTGCGCGGCCATCAATCCGGACCAAGCGCGGGTCAAGGAATTCGGCCTCAAGAAAGCCTGGAAGTCGCCCAACAGCGGCACCCGTAATCAAATCGGCGGCACCCTGTTCCGGGCTCCCATCGTGTTCAAGAACGTGCCGCGGTTGGTCCCCGGCTGGGTCAAGCCAATTGTAGTCGCCCGTCACGCCTTCGGCGACCTTTACGGCGGCACCGATGTCAGCGTCGGGCCCGGCAAGATGTACTTAAAGCACGTGCCCGCGGATGGCGGCGCCGCGACCGAATGGGAATTCCACGACTTCAAGGGGCCGGGCGCGGCGCTCGGCATCTTCAACACCGAGGAGTCGGT
The DNA here is from genome assembly GCA_014859895.1 of Rhodospirillales bacterium. Lineage (GTDB taxonomy): Bacteria > Pseudomonadota > Alphaproteobacteria > Rhodospirillales > Shumkoniaceae > Shumkonia. The sequence goes on along the minus strand of JACZKS010000114.1, from coordinate 31,217 downwards.
ACGTGGCTTCGCGCTGTCTTGCTTCAACTACGCGCTGGAGCGCGGCATGCCGGTCTTCCTCGGCACCAAGAATACCGAACTCGAACATTACGACGGCCTCTTCAAGAATCTTTTCGAGGAGGTTTACGAGACGGAATTCCGGACCCGCTTCGAGGCCAAAGGCATCAAGTACGAGCATCGCATGGTCGACGAATTGGCGGCGCATGCAATCCGCTCGTCCGGCGGTTTCGTTTGGGCTTGCAAGAACTACGATGGCGACATCCAGTCGGACATGGTGGCGGCCGGTTTCGGCTCGCTTGGCCTGATGACCTCGACGCTGTTGACGCCGGATGGCCGCATTGTTCTGACCGAGGCGGCGCACGGTACGGTGACCCGTCACTTCCGCGAACACCAGGCGGGCAGGGAGACCTCGACTAATCCGACGGCGCTGCTGTTTGCCTGGACCGGTGCCCTCTACCACCGGGGACGTTTCGACGGGACGCCCGAGGTGCAGGCCTTCGCCCGGGCGCTGGAGAAGGCCTGCATCGATACCGTGGAAGGCGGCGCCATGACCAAGGATCTGGCCATTCTCGCCGGTACGCCCTCCTGGCTGAATACCCGTCCGTTCCTGGTGAAAGTCGCCGAGCGGCTGGAAGCGGATTTCATCTCCCGGCGATAACGGCCTAGAAAGGAGAACTCGCCAATGTCCGATCGTTCGGTCGCCCAACCTTTTCCACCGATCGATTCCGAGGGATGCGTCGCCCGCAACCTGCGGCGCATCGCTCACATGGATGTGCCGAGCGGCGCCCAGGTCGTCGCGCGAGATGGCCTGCTCTTTATCGGCCACATGGCGCCACCGCACGGCACCTCGATCATCGACATCCGCGATCCGCGCAAGCCGGCCCTGCTGGCCCGGGTCGCCCTGCCGGAAAACCACTCTCACTCGCACAAGGTGGCGGTGTCCGGCGATCTGATGGTGGTGAACTCCCAGCGGCATCGCCGCAAGTTCTTCCGCAAGGCCGAGAAGCTGCTGGAGACGGAGAACGCGCTGAAGAAGGAACTGGGCCGGGCGCCCTCCGACGCCGAGATCGCCGTTCCCCTGAAGGTGAAGGAAGCCGACGTCCCGGTACTGAGGGCGGAGTGGGTCAACGGGTATGAGCACGGCGGGTTCAAGGTTTACGACATCAGCAAGCCTTCAACCCCCCGCGAGATCGCCTTCCAGCGGACAGGCGGCCACGGCGCGCACGGCCTCGACTTCGACGGCCGTTACGCCTACGTGTCGACGGAAATGAAGGGTTACCGGGGCAATATCCTGGTCAATTTCGATCTTTTCGATCCGGAAAAGCCGTACGAGGTGTCGCGCTGGTGCCTTCCGGGCCAGGAGTCCCCGGGCAACTGGATGACCGGGCCGGTCGGTGGCCTGTGGCTGCATCATGCTTTGCGATGCGGCGACAGGATCTGGGCGGCCTGCTGGCAGGCCGGGGTGTGGGTTTTGGACGCCGGCGACATGAGCCGGCCCGAAGTGTTGGGGTCCTACAATTACCATCCGCCGTTCTTCGAGCCGACCCATACGGTGATGGCTCTCCCGCAGACCCACAAAGGCCGCTCGCTGGCGTTGGCCATCGACGAGGAACACGACGACCACCCCCGCGGCCAGCCGCACGGCATGCTGTGGGTCCTCGACGTCACCGATCCGGCGGCGATCAGCCCGTTGTCGGTGTTCAGGGTGAGCGAACTCGACTCGCCCTGGAGCCGCGCCGGCAAGTTCGGCGCCGGGCAGATCGTCGAGCATCCGACCGGTGATCGGGTTTTCGCCACGTGGTGCGCCGGCGGCCTGCGGGTCGTCGATATTTCCGACCCCTTGCGGCCAAGCGAAATTGGCTGCTTCATTCCGCCGCCGGTAGCCGGTTTCGCCGCGCCGGACAGCATGGACGTCGAGGTGGACGAACGGGGGGTGATCTTCTTGCTCGACCGCAACGGCAGCCTCGACGTGCTCGAGATGGAGGACTGATCCGGTGGCGTGCGTCTGGCAGGGGCGGGCGGAGGTGCCGGCGTGAGTATTTTGGGCATTCCCGTTTTTGCCGATCTTTCGGTGGAAAGCTTCGCGGCGCTCATCGCCCTCTATTTCCTCTCCTTCGTCGTCAAAGGGATGTTCGGTCTGGGCGCCCAACCGCCGCTGGTGATCTTCGGCGCTTTGATCGTCGATCCCCACCATGCCGTTCTGCTGTCCGTGGTCTCCAACGCCATCAGCCAACTTCAATTCATTCCGGAAAGCATCCGGAACGGCGACCGGCCGGTTGTGCGTGGACTTGTTCTCGGCTACCTGCCATCCATTGCACTGGGGGTATGGCTGTTCGGGCGCCTCGATACGTCGGGTCTGAGCCTGGTCCTTGGCGTAGTGTTGACCGCCGTCATTGCAGCCGAGGGCTTTTCGGTCTTTCGGCGGTGGGAGGGTTCCATCCGTGCCCATCCCCGCCGGGTGGGCACGGTCATGGCCAGCGTTTCGGGCCTGCTGGCCGGTCTGACGGGCGCCGCCGGGGTCATCCTCACCTCTCTTTACGTCAAGATCCTGTGCCCCGAGGCCCGAACCTTCCGTGCTACCATCCTGGCCGTGGCGACGGTGATCATGGTGTGGCGGATGGCCATGTTGGGGGTCGGTGGATTCATCGGCCTGCCTCTGCTCCTCGAATGCCTGGTTCTGGCGCCCTGTTCGGTGCTGGGCGGCTTCGTCGGCTCGAAACTGTTCGGACGGTTGCCCCGCGAACGGTTCTTCTGGGCCTTCCGCATCGTGTTGGTCGTCGCGGCCCTGAATCTCGTCTTCAAGGGGCTCAAGGATCTGATGGGCGGATTTGCCTGATCGCGAGTGGCCCGCCGGCTCAGACAGAGCGCGGCAGCCACAGAAGCACCTGGGTGCCCTTGCCGTCGACGCTGGCGATCTCGATGCCGCCGGTGTGACGCTGCATGATCTTCCTGACGATGACCAGGCCGAGGCCGACGCCAAATCCCTTGGTACTGAAAAGGGGTTCGAAGATGCGCGACAGAATGTCCGGCTTGATGCCGATCCCGGTGTCCGCGACGCGCAGTTCCAGGCGATCGGGGGCAAGTCGCGTTTGCAGGGCCAGGACAAGGTCGGCGCCGGGGGCTCTCTGGCGCTTGGCGGTCAGGGCATGACAGGCGTTTTCATGGAGATTGATGACGCAGCGCCGCAGGGCTTCCGGATCGAAGGATGCGGTTTCGTCGGCGCATCCCAGGTCGAGGTGGCGGCGAGTTCCTTCGGGTAGGGCCAGCCCCTCCAGGACCTCGGAAAGCCACGCATCGACGGCCACCGCCTGAACGGCAAGCGGGCGTTCCCGGGTGAACTCGAGAAGCTCGTCGATGATGCGGTCGCACCGTTCGACGTTGCGCTCGATGCGATCGAGGGCTCGTGTCAATCGCTCCTCGCTGCCATGTCCGAGAAGTTCCCTGACCACGAATGCCGTGGAGCGAATGGTGCCGAGGGGATTGCGCAGTTCATGGCTGACAGTAGCCGTCAACTGCCCGAGCGTTGCCAGCCGCTCGCTGCGCAGGAGTTGTTCCTGGGCCGTGTTCAGTTCGGCGGTTCTCTCCGCAACCCTACGCTCGAGTTCCTCTCGTGCCCGCTGCTCGGCCTCCTTGCGCTCGCTGACATCGCGAACGATGCACATCAGGACGCCGCGATGGGCGGTGCGTCGTTCTACCGGATGGTGGCTGATTCGCAGTTCCGTCGCGGTTACGACGATCTCCATCGGAAATTCGGTGCCGTCACTGCGCGCGGCAAGGATCTCGCGTACACCGCCGCTCATCCACGTCTGGTCTATGAGGACCGGAAGCTGATCGTCAGCAGGGATGTCGTCAAGCGGGCCGCCGGAAAGCTGGGGAAGCAGTGTCAATATCGGTGTGCCGGCGACTTCGACGGCACGTCTTCCGAAAATGCGTTCCGCGGCCCGATTGAACATCTCGATGTTGCCGCTGGGACCAATCAGGATGATGCCGTCGGTGGCGTTGTCGGCCATATGGCGCATGACGATTCGCGTGTGGGAGGCCGCCATGCCGGCCAGGAAGACCTGCAGCGATTGGCGATCGAGCCGGCTGAAAAGACCGATCAGGAAGGAAAGGCCGGAAACCGCGAGCCACGGCACGACGTCGAGGCTCACCGGCCAGACCGCTTGGGCCACCAGCGAACCCAGCAGGCCGGAGACCCAAACGCCGCCCAGATAGACAAGCCCCCGGCGCCACGTCTGGCGGGCGATAAGCGGGCCGAGGAAGACGGCAAGAAGAAAAGCCGCGAACAAGACGGGTGGCGCGGCAAGCCGCTGGATGGCGCGGCCTTGGATGATGGACTCGAAGGCGAGAGCCTGTACCATGGGACCCGGCAGGGCCCGGTACAACGGTACCGCCAGCTGATCTCCCAACTCGATGGCCGTGGCGCCGATGAGCACGACCTTGTCTCGGAACAAGGCTGGATCGACACGGTCGTTCAGGACATCGGTATAGGAAATCCGGGAAATCGTCTTTGGTCGGATCGAGTAGTCGATATGGAACACCCCGGCTTCGCCTTTGGCGAGCCCGGCCATGGCTGCCGGGAATGTCGGGAAGATCTGCCCGTTCCAGACCTCGTCCAGGGCGATCCTGCGGATCAGGCTGTCGGCGTCGGGGCGGATGTTCGAGAAGGCAAGAACGGCCGTATCGGCAAACTCCGCTGAGGGGGCCGTCACGATGGTGGCTCCTGCTTCCTCGCGGGAGGTATCAAACTGCCTGAACACCGGAAGGATGACCTTGCGTTCGGCGCCGGCGAATGCATCCGCCAACGCCCGGTCGTTGGATGGTGTCGAGTGGGAACTGAAATCGATATCGACGGCGATGCGGGTTGCTCCCGCCGAATCAACGAGGCGGACGACTTTTGCGTGGTCGGTTCGAGGCCACGGCCACACGCCGATTTCATTGAGGCTCGCCGGGTCGATGTCGATCAGTACCAATGCCCCCGTTGCCGGGCGAAAAATCAGCCCGAACCGAAGGTCCATCAGGCGGAATTCAAGAAACTGGAAACCCTCCAGGGCATACACCGATGCGACCAGAAGGAAGGCAACGAGAAACGGGGCGCGCTTTTTCAATCCAAGACTCCGAGGTCCGCCGCCCCGTTTTCGCATGGTCATCTATCTGCCGCTGTTTCCGCCAGCGTTTCCGCTGTTCCCGCTATTCCCGCTGTTGCCACCGCTGTTGCCGCCACCGCTGTTGCCGCCGTCGTTGCCGCCACCGCTGTTGCCGTTATCGCTATTGCCGCCACTGTTGCTGCCGGCGCTGTTGCCCTGTCCCTGACCCTGTCCCTGACCCTGACCCTGACCCTGACCTTGGCCCTGACCTTGCGCCTGGCTCTGTGCTTGGCTTCGGCCCTGAGCACCCGGGGCGCTTCTCGCGTCCGGAGCGATGGAGGGGGCGGCCGGTGCCTGTGTCGCGGGAGAAACCGACACGCCGGTCCCCGGAGCCGCTGTCGCCGACAGGCCGGCGGTGACGTCGACGCTTGGACCGCCTTCGGTATCCGTCACGCCAACAACGCCGTCCTGAACGCTGACGGTTGCCGAGGCGGAAGAAATGGACACCGAGAAGGTGGTGCCCTTGACGGTGGCGACGAGATAGGGGGTCGTCACTTCAAAATGCGGTGCCGGCCGCTTCTGAACCTGGAAAAACAGCGTGCCGACGGACTGCATGATCCGGGTAACGTCGGACGCCACCGGGGCCGGCGGCAACGACATCTGGCTGTTTTCAGCCAAGGTGATTGTATCGCCCCCCCGTGCCAGAACGGCAGCGCTCTCGGCGCCGGTCCTGATCTCCATATCGGCATCCAAGGTCGTTCCGATGGAAAGGGAGCGCCAATCGCCGGAGCCCTCGCGCCAGGCAGATTGGCTGCCGGAGAAATTGGTGACCGTCCAACGGTCGCTCGGCGCGATGCCATCGATCCGATCGGGGCCGCTTTCACCGACGCACCCGAACAACAGGAACGCGCAGAAGGAAGCGATCAGGCCATTCCGGCCGATAGCGTTCAGGCCGGTTCGCCGGCCGCTATGCCGCTGATTGTTTCTTTCCTGGACCATTGGAAAAACCCCACCGTTTTTCTCTGATTATGCCACACCGGTTCAGCGGACGGTTTCCGGCCTGAACCGATCGGCAACCGAAGCCAGTCGGGCAAAGGTATCCTGCCCGTACTGGCGAAAAACGAACCTGCGACCACTTTCAGTCGAGAGCATGGCGGTAAGGTCCGCAAAAAGGAAGGACAGAAGCGTAATGGTATCCCGTGGCGTGATGGCCTGTCCGGCAGGCCGATGGGCGACCGACCCCACGTGATTGTTGATCAGCGTGGTCAGCCAAATGACCCGCTTGTCGATTTCGCGAAAATGGAGCGCCATCTTGATCTGGGCATCCAAGGCCAATTTGACCGCTTCCGGATCGCTGTAATACTCGTCCCAGGACAGTCGCGTGCGGTCGCCATCGCTGAGACGTTTTACGATGTCCTGACACTGCTTCTGGTATTCCTCGACGCGCTCGGGCCCCAGCATCATGTCGACGGCGACGAAGAAGCCGGGCAGGATGCTCCGGGAAAGAACTTTCTCGCCGGAGAGGTTGCTTTCGTTCTCGACAAAAAGGGTGGAAAACCGCCGGACGAGCAGGCGGCCGAAGAAATTTTCGCGGACTCGCCCGGCTTCACCCTGCCTTTTGGCCACGATGCGCCGGAAGCAGCGGTCGAGAACCTTGCATACATCCTGCGGGGGAAAGGGCTTGCGGAAGTAGTCGTCGGCGCGATGGCGAAGGGCGCCTATCGCCGTTTCCATGTCGGGGTAGCCGGTAACGATGATACACACCAGGTCGGGGAACAACCGGCGAAGCGCGGGAAGCAACTCCAGGCCGTTCCGTTCCCCGAGACGGAGGTCCAGGAGGAGGCCGTCGGGCTGGAGGGTCGTGGCTACGGCGAGCGCATCTTCGGCGGTGTTGGCCGTCTTCGCCGTGTAGCCATAAATCTCGAGGGATTCCGCCATGGCCATGGCAAAATCGTGGTCATCGTCGACCACCAGAATTGTCTGGCGGGGCTTCGTCTGATCCGGCTGGGTTGTGTCGATGCCGTTTTGATTCATGCTGGACGGTTCACTGGCTGCAATCCGCCGCGGTGAAGAAGGTTTAAGATTCCGGCCTCCCAGCCGGGTCCGGAGCGACGTAAGCCGCGAGGCAGGCAGGCCTTCAACAAGTATAAAATACGTAAAAATTTTGCTGAATACCAGACAGTCTTTGTAACATATGTAACAAACGCAATTTCTAGACGTATTTTACTTAAAAACTTATAAAACTTTCTGAAAATTGTCGGATGTCCGATCCCGGGCGAAGGCGTTGCCAAATCCGAGGGATCCGGGGTTGAGCGGTCCGGACAAATGGGTAATGATCCGTTGCGGCCGTTCAGACGGACCCTCCGGTCCCGTCTCCCCCAGTCCGGCCGAGCGTGTAGGCCATTCTCGGCGGGGGATTGCGTTCATCCGCAAGATTCCCAAGCTCGAATCTGGCGTGGTGCGGAACGAACGTCTGTGCCGTGCCCGGTCGAGTTGGAGGACGAGGTCGGAGGCGCGGCCGCCCCAACCCGGGAATGGAGCATTGACAGGACGGAGGGATTTGATGACCGAACACGTTGTTTTCCTGGATCGAGAGACGATTGCCCCGGAAATCGTCGTGCGCCGGCCCGCCTTTAAGCATGAGTGGCGGGAATACGGGAAAACCGCCCCGGACCAAGCCGTCGAGCGGGCGCAGGATGCGACGATCATCATCGACAACAAGGTACCCCTGCGGGCGGAAACCCTGACCCGCCTGCCGAAACTTCGGATGATCGCCATGGCAGCGACCGGGACCGACTGCATCGATTTGGCATACTGCGCCAAGCAGGGCATCACGGTTTCCAATATCCGGGACTACGCACGCAGCACCGTGCCCGAGCATGCTTTCGCCCTAATCCTGGCTCTCAAGCGAAACCTGATCGGCTATCGCCGGGACGTCGTCGCTGGGGAGTGGCAGCGCCAAAACCAGTTCTGCATTTTCACCCACCCCATTTCCGAGCTTAGCGGCGGCACCCTGGGCATCATCGGCGAGGGGTCGATCGGCCAGTCGGTGGCCGAACTTGGCAAGGCCTTCGGCATGCGTGTGCTTTTTGCCGCGCACAAGGGCAAGACCGGCCTGGGCCCCCTCTACACGCCTTTCGACGAAGTCATCGAGACCAGCGACGTGATCACCCTGCATTGTCCCCTGTTGCCGGAAACGCGCAACACCATCGCGATGGCCGAGTTCCGGCGCATGAAAAGAACCGCAATCGTGGTGAACACGGCGCGGGGCGGATTGGTCAACGAAGACGATCTGGCCGCCGCACTGCGCCAGGGCTTGATTGCCGGCGCCGGATTCGACGTGACCCAGCCGCCGGAACCGCCGGCCCCGGACAGCCCGCTGATGCAACTGCTCGACCTACCGAACTTCATCCTGACGCCGCATGTCGCCTGGGCCAGCCGGGAAGCGCAACAGGCACTTGCCGACCAGCTCATCGACAACGTCGAGAATTTCGTTGCCGGCAAGCCCAGCAACGTGATCGAAGGCGGATTCTAGTTGTTGAGCCAGATCGCGGCGGTGAGGGCGGCGGCGAAGCCGACCCACAGGGCATAGGGGACGAGGAGAAGGGCGGCCGGGCGATCGATTCGGGCGAACCGCGAGGCCGTCCACAAGATGGCGGCCAGCAGAACAAGAATTTCCGCAAGCGCCACCCCCACCCATTGCATGCCGAAGAACAGGAACGACCACGCGAGGTTGAGCAGAACCTGAACGGCGAAGGCGCCGAGGGCCGCCCGGCCTTTCGTCCAGCCGGCCCGCTGCCAGACCCGCCAGGCCGCCACGCCCATGAGGACGAAAAGGGCGGTCCAAACCGGCGGAAACAGCCAATCGGGCGGCGTGAAGGAGGGTTTCGTCAGCGTCGGATACCAGGTACCGACGGAACTTGCGGTGATTGCCCCGCCGACCGCCGACGCTGCCAGGCATCCGCCGACGAAGCCGGCGAAGCCAAGGACGCTTCGGGTGCGGGATATGGAATGTGGCGTTGCCGGGGTCTCCTGCCGTCGACGTCTTGAACGCAAGTATACGGCCGGCGGAACCGGCGGTTCCAGATCGATGTCGGCGACAACGGGAAAATGGTCCGACGCGATGCGTGCCGCTTCGGTATGATGGCGAAAGACCGTCATATGGCTTCCCGGGGCGCGCAACATGATGCGGTCCAGGGCAAGGAACGGCCGGGGCGTCGGAAAGGTGGCGACGGACGGGCGTATTGGCATTTGCCGGCCCATCAGCCGCAGGATGTCGGAAAACGGGTACCAGGCGTTGAGGTCGCCAGCCAGAAGGGTTGGCCAGGGGCCGTCCGATTCCTTGACGAGCCGGTAGAGAGTGTCGATCTGCCGTCGCCGTTCTCCGGCCCTGAGGCCAAGATGCGTGGCGATCACCTGCAAGGGGCCGAACGGCGTGGCCAGACGGGCATCTATGGCGTTGCGCGGCTCTCGCCGCCGCATTGCCAGATCGACCACCGCCGAGGTAACGACCGGCCAGCGGCTGAGCAGAAGATTGCCGAAATCATGCCTTGCGCCATGATAGGCCGGAGCCCAAACGCTATGTCCGACGAAGGACCGCGTCAGGAGATGGAGGGCCCCGCCGGGGATGCCATCGGTATCCGACGGGGCCACCACTTCCTGCAGCGCGATGACGTCGGCCCTGATTTCATCGACGATCCGGGCGATGCGTTCCGGTGCAAACACGCCGTCGCGCCCGACGCATCCGTGGACGTTGTAGCTGGCCACTCGGAACCGGGCCTGACTCAAGACCGGGCTTCCCGATCCCGGCGCATCCCTCGCCATCTGCCGAGAATTCTTTGCAGGCCGACGCCGAGCAGAATCCAAAGCGCGATGGCGGCGATGACGAGAGCAACCATGCCGGGCGTCGGGTTCTCGAGAACCTGCGTCAGGCTGTTGCCAAGCGCAGTGAGCACTGTGATTCCCGGCGCCATGCCTAACAACGTGCCGACCATGTAATCGGTAAAGCGGATGCGGGCGGCGCCGCAAACCATATTGACCGCGGTGTAGGGTGCCACCGGGGCGACCCGCAGCATCATGACCGCCAGGACGCCGCGGCTGGCGACGGCGCGATTGACGGAATTTAGCCGGTTGCCGAGGAGACGGCGCAGCACCGGCCGTCCCAACTTGAATCCGACTCCGTAAGCGGCGGCCGCGCTGGCCATGGTCCCGACAAGGGCATAGGCGAAGGCGAACAAGGGATCAAAGACAATGGCCGTGAGTGTGATCAACAACGTGATGGGAAAGAACAACAGGCTGGCGATCACGAATAGCAGCGGAATGGCGATGGGTGCTGCCGCGCCGGCGCGAATCACTTCAAAGATGGGGCGTAGCGTATCGATGGTGATAAGTTCCGACAGCGGCGTCCATTGCCACAGGGCGACGAAGCCCAGAATGACGCCGACGCCGGCGGCCCCTCGTTTCAGCCACGGCCAGACAGCGTGGCGGGTGATGCCGCCGAACAGGTCGAGCAGCAGCTGATCCGCCTCAATCGGCCGTTCGGGATCGGCGATCGGGGCGAGGGCAACGGCGACGAGGTCTTCTTCGTCGTCTTCCGTCGGCTCGATCGGGCTGAGCTTCCGCCCTGCCGTCCCCGCGGCGTCGACCAGCGCCCGGGCCGAGTTGGGCTCTCGCAGAGCTTGCCCGATCGTTTCGGCAGGGCGCCCCAGATGCTCGCCGAGCAGGCGGTTGCGAATGTCGGCGATGGCCGCGTGAAGTTCTGGCTGATCGGCAGTGGCCTCGAGCGCCAGATTGCATTCGGTATCGCAGCCCATGGAGCGGTTGTTGACGTTGGCCGACCCGATGGTGATGAAGCGATCGTCGACGATCAGGACCTTGGAATGGACCATGATGTCGACCGGAGTTCCCTTGGTGTCGTCGACGCTGGGAGACACTAGGCGAACCCGGTGGGCGACTCCCGCCTCTTCGAGGCGCCGCCTGAAACGCCGTCGACCGGCCCCCATGGCCTTCGCCGCGAGCCAGCCATGCGGCAAGCGGGGGCAGACGAGGATGGCTTCCAGTTCTGGCCGTTCGGTCAGGCGGTGCGCCAGGGCATCGGCGATTCCCACGGCGGCGAAATACTGGTTTTCCATGTACACCAAGCGCTCGGCCGAGGCGATGGCGGCAATGAAGAGAGCCTCGATCTCGCGCACTTCGGCCCGATCGAGCAGCAGCGGCAGGGTTCGGGCGATACCGACGTCGACATCGGTGACGTCGGGAATGACGTCTTCCGGCCACGGGTCACCTTCCGGGGTGACCGGAGTCAGGTGCCGGCACGACGCCTCGTGCCAGCGAAGGTGAACGAGCTCGGCTATGGCTGCCGCGGCGTCGCCGTCGACCATCATGTGGACATCGTGGAAGGGGCCATAACCCACGCCGTCTGGATCGACGCGCGCAGGCAGGTCAGGAGAATGGTCGGGGGTGTCCCATCGGCCAGAACAGAGATCAAGCCCGCCGCAGAATGCCAGTTTGTCGTCGATGACCACCAATTTCTGATGATGGCTGGAGCCCAGCGGCACCAGGTCGTCGAGGCACACGTCGATCTGAGCCGGAGTCTGCCAGCCCAACGAGATGCGGGGCAGGGGCTCGCGGTCGAGGGCATAGAGGGTGGAGTAGTCCCAGAGCAGCAAGTTGACACGAAGTTGCGGATTGATCTCGACCAGCCTGATCAACAAGGGGCGCAAGCGCGTTGGCTCGTCGTCCGGGGCACCGTCGGGGGCTAGGTCTACCCGACTGTCGATGTCCCATCCCAGGATGTGCACGGAACGTTGGGCCCGCAGCAAAGCTTGGCGGAGGGTGGAAAAATATTCCGCCGCATCGACCAGGATCTTGACGCGGTCGCTACGGGCGATCCGCCAACAGGTTCGCCCGGCGTCGAGAATGGGGTCGCGGTGGAGGGGCTTGCCGTCGTGCCGCGAATCCGTACGACTGAGGAACGGCTTCCTTGACTGACGTGCGGTTGGTGGGGGGGGAGTTTGCATCTGGGGCAGCTGCCCGTAAGTTCTCTCTAGGTGGGTGATCTGCCGGAAACGGCAATAAGTGCTTCTGCCAACGGTATGGCATTCGTGACACAGCTTCCGGCAGCGTCGGCTGATGCCGGCTCGCTAACCCATAACGGGCATTTGGCAGGATGGTTCCAGCGGAACGCTGCGGCCGGACGGCCGAACTGCGCACCAATCGTTCTATTCGGTCTTGTCGATTGCTCCGACATCGAGCAGGGGTGCGGCATCCAGCCCCTCGGCCTCCATCATTCTGGCGACCCGTTGCAACGATGACAGAATCAGCGTCTGCTCCCAGTTCTCGAGGTGCTCAAAGCGACTGACGAAGCTCTCGTGCAGCAAGGTCGGCGAACTGGCCAGAACCCGATTCCCCTCCTCGGTTAGGACGACATTGACGACCCGCTTGTCGCGCTCGCTGCGAACGCGCCGGACGAGTTGCCGCTGCTCCAGCCTGTTAAGGATGGTCGTCACCGTCGCCTGACTCAGGGAAACATGCTTGGAAATGCTTCGTACTGTAACGTTACCGAGATCCTGAATGGCACGAAGAACGACGACCTGAGGGATGGTCAGGCCGCAGGCTTTCATCAGTTTGCGCGAGTGAATGTCGGTTGCTCGGATGATCTGGCGCAGGGCAACCAACACATCTTGCCAGCATTTCGTGGACATTTTCACGGTTCCTTGGCCATGGGAAAGCCATTGCACTCATGATGCGAATATGTCTGTGAAAGACCCTTAAAAGTTGATATCGGGGCCAGTATCTTTGACATCAAATGATTTCTCATATAAACAATTCTAAGGGCATATCCAGTTACGTGCGTGGCGGGTCGCCGCAGTTCAGAGAGTTTATGTTCGTTTGGAAAACGGCGGAAGCGTCGTTGTGAGGGCTTTTTTGCCTTCTCTCGTCGACCGGTGGCATCGCGTGGCTTGGACGACATGGAAGGCGGAAACATGGGGGATAACAGTTCTCCTCAACAGGAATGGAGACGCATGCCGGAAAAAATCGTCGTCAATAGTCTTTACAAGGTCTTCGGGGAGCACCCCGAGCGGGCGATGGAACTGCTCGCCAAGGGTGTCGACAAGAGCGAGATCTTCAGCAGAACGGGCCAGACCGTCGGTGTTTGCGACGCCGGTTTCGCCGTCCGCCAGGGCGAAATCTTTGTGGTCATGGGGCTTTCGGGATCGGGCAAATCGACCCTGGTGCGTCTTCTCAACCGGCTGATCGAACCGACGGCGGGGCAGGTGCTGATCGACGGCATCGACATCGCCGCCATGTCGGATGCCGAACTGCTCGAATTGCGTCGTCGCGACATGAGCATGGTCTTCCAGTCTTTTGCGCTGATGCCGCATCTCAACATCGTGGACAACGCCGCCTTCGGTCTGGAATTGGCCGGCGTTTCCCGGGGCGAGCGGACCCGGCGGGCCCTCGCCGCCCTCGATCAGGTCGGCTTGGCAGCCAACGCCGACTGTTATCCCGACGAACTTTCGGGCGGTATGCAGCAGCGGGTGGGATTGGCCCGCGCCCTGGCCAGCGACCCCGCGGTGATGCTGATGGACGAGGCCTTCTCGGCGCTCGACCCGCTTATCCGTACCGAAATGCAGGACGAACTGCTGCGCCTGCAGACCGAGCACCGGCGCACCATCATCTTCATTTCGCACGATCTCGACGAGGCCATGCGAATCGGCGACCGCATCGCCATCATGGAGGGAGGGCGCGTGGTGCAGGTGGGTACGCCCGATGAGATCCTCAACGATCCCGCCGACGAATACGTCCGCTCTTTCTTCCGGGGCGTCGACGTGACCACTGTGTTCACCGCCGGCGACGTCGCAAAGCGCAAGCAGACCATTGTCATGGACCGCGAGGGGGTTGGCGTGAAGACGGCGATCAACCGTCTCAAGGATGCCGACCGCACATACGCCTATGTGGTCAGCGGTGACATGACGTACCACGGCGTGGTGTCGGTGGACACCTTACGCGAGGCCCAGCAGCGCGGCGAAACCCGGATCAGCGCCGCCTACGTTCCGGACATCGAGCCGCTGGCGGCGGAAACGCCGGTAGCTGAGTTGATCGGCACCGTCGCCCGGGCGCCGTGCGGCGTTCCGGTGGTCAATGCCAAGAAGCGTTATTTGGGGGTCATCTCGAAGGCGGCGCTTCTGGAAACCCTCAACCGGCAGGGAGACGATCTCGATGGCTGAACAGAACGCCAATCCCTGGGGGACGCCGCCGTCTGGGCAGGTGCCGGACACGGCCGGCGACTGGATGAGTGCCGCCGGCGCTCCCGCCGATCCCGGATTCGATTGGACAGACCCGTTCCGCGAGGCCCTTATTCCCCTCGATCATTGGGTCGAGCAAGGCCTCGACTGGCTGGTCCTCCATTTCCGGCCAATCTTCCAAGCCGTCCGCTGGCCCATCGACGCCACCCTCACCTCGATCGAGACGGGGCTTCAGGCGGTGCCCGCCATGATCGTCATTCTGCTGGCCGGATTGATCGCCTGGCAGGTGGCTGGGTGGCGGCTGGCCGTGGGAACTGCGCTCTCGCTTCTCGGCATCGGCCTGATCGGGGCCTGGCCCGAGGCCATGGTAACGCTCGCCCTGGTGTTGACGTCGGTGCTGTTCTGCACCGTCATCGGCTTGCCTATCGGCATCTGGCTCGCCCGCAGCGACGGCGCGATGAGTGCTCTGCGTCCGATCCTCGACGCCATGCAAACAACGCCGGCCTTCGTCTACCTGGTGCCGATCGTCATGTTGTTCGGTATCGGCAACGTGCCAGGCGTGGTCGTCACCATCATCTTCGCATTGCCGCCGCTGATCCGCCTGACCAACCTCGGAATCCGTCAGGTTCCGCCCGATCTTGTCGAGGCTGCCCGTTCGTTCGGCGCCAGCCCGCGGCAACTTCTGTTCAAGGTGCAATTGCCGCTGGCCATGCCGACCATCATGGCGGGCGTCAACCAGACCCTCATGCTGGCCCTTTCGATGGTGGTGATCGCCTCGATGATCGCCGTTGGCGGGCTGGGCCAGATGGTCCTGCGCGGTATCGGCCGCCTCGACATGGGGCTGGCCACCGTGGGCGGCGTCGGCATCGTGATACTGGCGATCGTGCTTGATCGCATGACCCAGGCGATCGGGCGCGACAGCCGCACCAAGGGAGCGCGCCACTGGTACGAAACCGGGCCGATCGGCGCCATCCGCACCCTGCTGGCCGGCGAAAAATCAGCTCCCTTCGGGCAGCCGGATGGCCTGCCCGAGAAGAACTGAGTTTCATGGAATTCAAGGAATAGGAGGCTACCATGGCATTTTTGCGTACTCTTCCCACCGTAGGACGCTGGCTCGCGGCGCTGGCCCTGGGCGGCGGACTGGCGGCCGGCGGAAGCGCACTCGCGGCCGATCTGCCGGGCAAGGGGATAGCGGTCCAGCCGTTGAAAAGCTCCATTGCCGAGGAAACCTTCCAGACCCTTCTGGTTGTCAAGGCGCTGGAACACCTGGGCTACGACGTCAAGCCGATCAAGGAGCTGGAATACGCCGCCGGTCACGTCGCACTGGCCAACGGCGACGGCACCTTCATGGCCGATCACTGGGACCCGCTGCATATCGACTTTTACGAGCGGGCGGGCGGTGACGCCAAGCTTTACCGCGAGGGCATCTTCTCGCCCGGTGCGCTCCAGGGTTACCTTATCGACAAGGCGACGGCCGACAAACATGGCATCACCAACCTCGGCCAATTCAAGGAGCCACGGATCGCCAAGCTGTTCGATGCGAATGGCGACGGCAAGGCCGACCTTTCGGGGTGCAATCCGGGCTGGGGCTGCGAAAAGGTGATCGAACATCATCTCGGGGCGTATGGGTTGCGGGATTCAGTGACGCACAACCAGGGGTCCTACTCGGCGATCATCGCCGATACCATCGCCCGCCATCAGCAGGGGCAGCCGATCTTCTATTATACCTGGACACCCTACTGGGTGAGCGGCGTCCTGGTGCCGGGCAAGGATGTGGTGTGGCTGCAGGTGCCGTTCTCGTCGTTGCCGGGGGCTCTCGAGGGGGTGGATACCGCCCTGCCGGACGGGTCCAATTATGGCTTCCAGGCCAACGCCCAGCGCATCATTGCCAATCGCGAGTTCGCCGAAAATAATCCGGCGGCGGCCAAGCTGTTTGCCGTCATGCGGCTTTCCAGTAATGACATCAGCGCCCAGAACATGCGCATGCGGGACGGCGAAAAGTCGTCGGCCGACGTCGATCGCCATGCCGATGCATGGATCAAGGCCAATCAGGCAACGTTTGATGGCTGGATCGAAGAGGCCCTCGCCGCGGCGGGCAACGCATAGCGGCCGAAGGGCAACGCAGAAGGAGGCGGGGCGGCGGCCCCGCCTTTTCCCTTCCCGGCATTTTGGTGAACCGCCGTGGGTCGTCCATCGGCTGACGTCGTTGCCCTTATCCTGGATACGGAAAGGCCCGGCGTTCCGCAGATGTCGACGCACAGCCCGCACCGACGGCAGCGACCGTAGTCGATGCGCGGGCGCAGTCGCGTATCCTTGATGGGGGCCGGTCAGAGAACCGGCACAGCCGAGAATGCCACCAACGGCCGAGAGGCTATCCCGGCGCTTGCGGCAGGCCCCGTCGATCCGCCGAGCGAGCGCGAGGCGGTCACGGCTAGGCGTGTCACATCCAATCGGACAACGGCATCACCGCATCCGAGGTCGTTGCCACCGGTTTCCATGACGTCGAGCATAAGCGTGATTCCGGCGCCGGGCTGACCTCCGCCGAATCCGGCCGTGTTCTTCAGTACGTGGAAGAGCTTTGGACAGCAATCGACCTCGACAGCCACATCGAGGTCGTGGGCGATCGGGCAGAACTGGCAGCGGCCGATGACGGGTGTCTCTCCGCCGCCATGGGCAGTGGGGGGCGCCGAAATGCAGCGGACAGTCACGTTCCGCCCTTCAAGGCGCGCCGGCATATCCCAGGCGTCGCCCATGAAGTCGGGCGCGATCGCACGGACCGCGCCCGAGAAAAGCAGGGAAAGCGGATCCTGACCTCGGCCGGATGCCGGTGCCCGCAGGGAAGCCGTCAGCGAGACCTCGGACACCGATACGGCCAGGCGGGTAGTTCGCGTCGTCGACAAAGCCTGATCCTTTCGAAAGTTCAGCCGATGGTCATGAGGGCGGGCGGGTGCCGGCGTGAAGCCGGATCTAGATTGCATCCGCGATGCGATCCGACCATGCCAGGATCTCGTCCTTGCGGTCGGTGTGGGGGTCATTGATCTTGAGGGAGGCGGTGATCAGTTCGCCGCCGCATTCGCGGACCCGATTCTCGATTTCATCGACGGCGCCGCAGAAATGGAAATACGAGTCGTCGCCGCAGCCGAAAACCGCCACCTTCTTGCCGTCGATGCCGGCCGCTTCGAGGTCCTCGAGGAGGGGAAGGAAATCGTCCTGGATCTCGATTTCGTCGTCGCCGTACGTCGGGCAGCCGAGGACCACCAGATCGTAACTGTCGCAGAGCCCGCTCACCTTGGCGGTCGCGCAGTCCTCTGTTTTGGCTTCGATTCCTTTTTTGCCGAGGCCGGCAGCGATCCAATTGGCGACCTCGGCGGTGTTTCCGGTGGTCGACCCAAAGGCAATCAAGGCTTTCGTCATGTTTTTTTCCTTCCGTCTGCTAGCTTAGAAACATTATAAATCTAAAAAAGTTCCTTAAAGCATGCGAAATATGGATTTATTATAAAAGTATCCGTTTTGTTTTGGAATTTCTTGGTATTACTTCGCGGTAGTAACGAGAATGAGAGTCATTGTCAATACAGTTCGACGGGATATTCCCCGCTGGACTGGCATTTTTTGACGGTGCGGAGGGATCGGCTACGGAATGCGGCGCGTGGTCGCCCGCGCGACGAGGCGGGTAGGGATGCGCCGGACAATGGCCGGCAGGTTGGGTTCGGCGAGCCGCGCCTGAATTCGTTCGACGACCGTTTCGGCCGTCGTGGCGATGGGGAAATCGACAGTGGTCAGGCGGAAACTCGGCCAGGCGCTCATCGGTACGTTGTCGAAACCGACCACCGCGACATCCTCGGGGACCCGGAGGCCGAGGGCGCGGGCCGTTTCCAGGACGCCCAACGCGATGAGGTCGGTGCCGCAGAAGATGGCGTCCGGCCGTTGCGGCGCCGAAAGCAGAGTGGTGGCGGCGGCAAACCCGTGGTCATTGTCGGGATCGACCGTGGCGGTGGCGACCGGAGCGAGGCCGAGATGGGCCAAAGCTTCCCTGAGGCCGTCCTCGCGTTCGGAGTCGGAATAGGCCGTGGGCCCGCGCCCCAGATAGGCGATGCGGCGGCAGCCGCCGCGGACCAGCAGTTCCGCCGCCTGACGGGCACCGTCCCGGTTGTCGCCGAGGATGCAGTCGACGCCCTCGCGCTCCAGGACCCGGCCGCACAGGATGATCGGCACGCCCAGGCGGAGGCACCGCTCGGAGGTCGCCAACGGCACCGTGCCTGCCGCGACCACCACGGCGTCGGCCTGATAGTCCAACGCGCTCATCATCCCCTCGTCGACCGCGGATTCGCCGTGGACCAGGCTGATCAACAGATTCTGGCCGTGCTTGGCCAGCGCATCGGCGAGGGCTTCGAGGAATAGCGAATCGAAGACGTTGCGGGCCTGGCCGATAACCAGCGCGACCAGGTTGGTGCGCTCGCCCACCAGGGCACGGGCCAGCGCGTTGGGCCGGTAGCCCAATGCCTTGGCGGCGGCGTTGACCCTGGCGCGGGTTGCTGCCGAGGCGCTGGCCCCGTCGGTGAAAACCCGCGAGACGGCAGAGGTCGAAACACCCGCTGCTTTCGCTACATCCCGGATGGTTATACGCCCCATGCAGGAATTTTGCGGCAGGGCCCGTCCCATTGCAAACGTTTTACATGAAATTCATTCGCAAAAATTGTATGATGGCGTCATCACGCCGTCATAAAAACAGGGTAGCTTTGCAATCGTTTTCAAAACGTCGAATGAGCCACGCGTAAGCCACAAACAGGCGCGTGGTTCGGAGGGAGAGCCATCATGCGTGTACTCACCGCGGGCGCTTTAGCGGGCGCCCTTATTCTCTCGGTCTCCGCCCAGGCCGCGGACAAGCTGGTCATCGCCGGCCGCGACGGCGGTTTTGCCCAGGCGTTGGCCAAGGCGGTCGACCTTTACAAGGCGAAACATCCGGACCTTCAGATCGAACGGCTGGAATTGCCCTACGGCGGGCTTTACGAGAAGGCCGTCATCTCGCTGCGCGAAAAGGCCGGCGCCTATGACGTCCTCATGATCGACGACACCTGGTCGGTCGAGTTCATGTCGAACGGCTGGCTGGCCGACCTCGACAAACTGGGCGGCGGCATCGACGCCGACTTCATCAAGCCAACGGTCGACGTGGCGCGCTTCCCGGTCGGCTCGGGGACGCTCTATGCCATCCCGTTCGTCGGCAACGTTGAACTGTTCGCCTACCGCAAGGACCTGTTCGATAAATATGGATTGGCACGGCCGGCCAAATGGACCGACGTGGTGACCGCCGCCAAGACCATCAGCGAAAAGGAAACCGGCGTTTCCGGCGTCGTCTACCGCGGCACCAAGGGCAACCCGATCGTCACCGGCTTCCTGCCCATCCTGTGGGCGCACGGGGCGGACGTCGTCGACGGCAAGGGACAGGCGATCCTGAACAGCCCGGATGCCCTGAAGGCCCTGGAACTTTTCCTGTCGCTAAAGGCCTACGCTCCCAAGGGCGTCGAAACCTACAACGCCTCGGAAGTGCGCGACGCCCTGATGCAGGGAACGACCGCCATGTCGATCGAACTGTGGCCGTCGTGGGCGCCGTCGCTCGACGATCCGGCGAAATCGAAGGTTCCCGGCAAGGTCGAGGTCATCGCCGCTCCCGGTCAAGTGAAGGGACCGGCGCCGATGCTGGGATCGTGGCTGCTGGCGGTGCCGGCCGACGCGCCCAACGCCAAGGGCGGCCGCGATTTCATCGACTTCGTCACGTCGAAGGAGATGCAGAAGGCCATCGCCATCGACACCGGCAATCCGCCGACGCGGGCGAGCGTTTATAAGGACGCCGACGTGGTCGCCAAGTACCGGTGGTATCCGGCGCAGTTGGAGGCCCTGATGACGGCGGTGGCGCGGCCCCGCATCACCCAGTGGTCGAAGGTCGAGACCATCCTTGGCGACTACCTGCAACTTGCCCTGGTCGGCCAGATGAAACCGAAGGAGGCGCTGGAAGAGGCCAACGCCCAGATTGACCGGGCGCTGAAGCGTTAGTCCGGCCGGCAAATCGGTATGACGATGGGGGCGAAGGCCTTAGGATGTCTTCGCCCCCATCGATCCTGACATAAGTCAAGCGCCGCCAGGGAATGCACAACCCCTCCAGATCCGTTCCGTTCGTCCTTTTGACGCCGGCCCTGCTGTTGTTCGCGGCGCTGACCCTTTATCCGTTGGCGCGAGGCATCCTGCTGTCCTTCTTCGTCACCGACTACGGGTTCGCAGGCGCCAGATTTATCGGTCTGGAGAACTACGCCGACCTGCTGGGGGACCGCTTTTTCCAGCGGGCGTCGTGGAACACCGTCGCGTTCACCCTGCTGGCCACGGCCGGCGAGGTGGGGCTGGGGCTGATGCTGGCCCTCATGGTCAATCGGCGTTTCCCCGGGCGGTGGATCGTCATCCCCTCGCTGGTGGCGCCCTTCGTGCTGTCCACCATGGTGGTTACCGCCATCTGGCGTGCCTGGTTCCATTTCGATTTCGGCTTTCTCAACAACCTATTACGGGCGGCGGCGCTGCCGCCCGTCGAATGGCTGTTCGATCCGAACATCGCGCTGCTTTCGATCGTGCTGGTCGATGTCTGGCAGACGACGCCGCTTACCTTCCTCATCCTCCTGGCCGGACTTCAGGCCATTCCGCTCGAGGTCTACGAGGCGGCGCGCCTGGACGGGGCATCGCCGCGCCGGATGTTCCTGGACATGATCCTGCCTCTCCTCATGCCTCACATCTTTCTGGCGGCGTTGCTGCGCAGCATCGACAGCTTCAAGATCTTCGACAAGGTGTACGCGCTTACCGGTGGCGGGCCGGGCAACGCCACCGAGACGCTGTCGATGTATGTCTACCGCCTGGGCTTCCGATTCTTCGACATCGGCCTGGCCTCGGCGGCGGCCGTCGTGATGATTGTCATCGCCGGGGCCCTGGCCGCCGTTTACGCGGCACGTATCATCAAGGGGGCCGACCATGTCTAGCCGATGGGGATGGGCGGCGGTGGCGTTCGTGACGGCGGCTTTGTTCCTGTTGCCCATCGTCTGGATGGTGGGCACCTCGTTCAAGCCCGCCATCGAGTATGTATCGACCTCTGTCGATCTTTTCCCCGGCGCACCGACCCTTGCCCATTACCGCACGCTGCTCGACGACGGCATTCTGGGCAAGGTGCTCAACAGCCTGATCGTCGCCGTCGGCAGCACCGGCTTGGCCTTGGCGGCCGGCTTCCCCGCGGCTTACGCCTTGGCTCGGCTGCGTCTGCCAGCCCGGCTTGACATCGTCTTTCTGCTCTTTGTTCTGTTGATCAAGCTGTCGCCACCCATCGTGCTGGCCATCCCGCTCTACCAAGTATTGCGCACCTTCGGCCTGCTCGACACCCTGGCCGGCCTCGTCTTCGTCTATCAGGTCTATTCCCTGCCGTTCGCCATATGGATGCTGCTGGGCTTCGTGCGCGATGTTCCGTTGGCTTACGAGGAGGCGGCGATGGTCGACGGCGCCGGCCTCGGGCGCCGGCTGGCCACCGTGGTTCTGCCGATCATGCTGCCGGGCCTGATTTCCACCGCCGTCTTCCTGATGATCTTGAGTTGGAACGAGTTCCTGTACGCGCTGCTGTTCATCCAGACGCCCTCGAAGTTCACGCTGCCAACCTACATCGCCACCCTGATCACCGAGGACGAGACGTTCTGGGGCAAGCTGGCGGCCATCGGATTCCTGGCCTCGCTGCCGATCCTGGCGGTGGTGGGGGTGGTGCAGCGAGGCCTGACCAGGGGCTTCGCCGGTGGCTTGAAATAGGGTGTCCGCGAACGCAGGCTCTATCCCCGCCGTCGATGGGGCGATTGCCCGATCAGGTTGACGGCGAAGGCGGCCCGCATCAGTTCGGCGATGGAACCGGCTGCCATCTTTTCCATCAGGTTGGCGCGGTGCACCTCGACGGTCCGCCGGCTGATGTTCAGCTCCCCCGCCATTTCCTGATTGCTCTTGCCCTTCAGGATCAGGTCGAGAACCTGGCGCTCGCGCTCGGAAAGGGATTGCAGGCGGCGGCTCACCTCGTACCGCTGCCGCCGGGCCTCGATGAGGGATTCGCTTTCGTGGATGGCCTTCTGGATGATGTCCAGCAGGGCTTGGTTGTTGAACGGCTTTTCGATGAAGTCGAAGGCGCCGTCCTTGATGGCGCGTGCGGCCATCGGCGCGTCGCCGTGGCCGGTCAGGATGATGACCGGCAGCGGGCAGTCCCGCGCCTTCAGCTCCGCCTGGATTTCCAGTCCGCCTTTGCCCGGCATGCGAACGTCGAGCACGATGCAACCGGGGGCGTCGGTGGCGCCGAGCGAGTCGAGGAATTCCTGGCCAGATCCGAACGTATGAACCTGCAATCCGACCGTACCGAGAAGCCATTCGATGGCTCCACGCACGGCTTCGTCATCGTCCACAATGTAAACGATCGGTTCGGCCATGGTGCATTCTTCCCTCCGACCGGACGGCTGCTTGGCTGTCCGGTTGAGCTTGCACTCCCCACGCAAGATCATGGCCGATCGATTGCGGAATGTTGAGTCCATATTCCCGATTGGACGCATGGCGCGGAAAAAAAACATTGGACGGAGGGGCCGCAAAGGCCAATGTCGTTGCGACATGAAAACTCCCTCGGGAAGATATCCATGAAAGTCGATGGCGTCGCATACCGTACGATCTGGGTTGGCGAAGATGGTTGGTCGGTCCACATCATCGACCAGACCCGGCTGCCGCACGCCTTTGCCATCCTTCGCCTGACCACCCTCGAGGAGGCGGCCCACGCCATTCGCTCCATGCAGGTGCGCGGCGCGCCGCTGGTCGGCGCCACGGCAGCCTATGGCTTGTGCCTGGCCATGCGCCAAGACGTTTCGGATGCGGCCATCGACGCGGCGTCCGCGCTTCTGCTGGCGACGCGGCCGACGGCGGTCAACCTGCGCTGGGCACTGGACGAGATGAAGGCCGGCCTGCGCAACCGGCCGCATGCCGAGCGCCTTCGCGCCGCCTACACCCGCGCCGCGGAAATCTGCGACGACGACGCGGCGACCTGCGAGGCGATCGGCGAGCACGGTCTCAAGCTCATCCGTGAGGCTTGGGAGAAAAAGGGCCAGCCGCAGCGTGTCAACGTGCTCACCCATTGCAACGCCGGCTGGCTGGCGACCGTCGACTGGGGCACCGCGCTGGCGCCCATCTACAAGGCATTCGACGTCGGGGTGCCGGTCCACGTCTGGGTGGACGAGACGCGGCCGCGTAACCAGGGGGCCAGCCTTTCTGCGTGGGAACTGGGCCGGCACGGCGTGCCGCATACGGTGATCGCCGATAACGTCGGCGGCCACCTGATGCAGCATGGCCTTGTCGATCTCTGCATCGTCGGTACCGACCGCACCGCGGCCAGTGGCGACGTTTGCAACAAGATCGGCACCTATCTGAAGGCCTTGGCCGCCCACGACAATGGCGTACCGTTCTATGTGGCGCTGCCGCATTCCACCATCGACTGGTCTCTGGAAGATGGCGTTCGCGACATTCCCATCGAGCAGCGGGATGCCACCGAGGTGACCGAGATCACCGGCCGGGCTCCGGACGGCGGCATCGTCACCGTTCGCATCACACCCCCCGGCAGTGCCGCCGCCAATTATGCCTTCGACGTGACGCCGGCGCGTCTGGTCAGCGGCCTGGTGACTGAACGCGGCGTCTGTGCCGCCTCTCGCGAGGGATTGCTGGGGCTTTATCCCGAGCGGGCGTGACGCGTGGTGCAGACGGAAAACGGCGAGCCTCATCATTTCTGTCGAGCGGGTTCAACGGGTGCGGCTGGCGGGACAATCGCAACATGAGTCGTGGCGAAGCGGGGGAAACCCCACAGAGCGTCGGGTGGGGGATCTTCTGGATGTGCTCCTCCATGCTGCTGTTCGTCTGCATGGACGGCACCACCAAATACCTCATCCGGACCTACCCCATCGCCGAGATCATCTGGGTCCGCTTTGTTTTTCATCTGTTGTTCATGATGCCTTTGATGGCCAAGCGGTTGCCTGTCCTGGCCAAGACCCGCAGCCCGGGCCTGCAAGTGCTGCGCGGCGTGATGGTGATCCTGACCAACATTGCCATCATCATCGCCCTGCAAGTTCTTCCCTTGGCCGAGGTATCGGTACTGAGTTCGGTCAGCCCGCTGATCGTCACCGCGCTTTCGGTGCCGCTGCTGGGCGAGAAGGTCGGGGCGCGCCGTTGGGTCGGGGTGGCGATCGGTTTCGCCGGAGTTGTCCTGGTGGTGCGGCCGGGCGGCGATCTCATCCATTGGGCGGCGGTCTTTCCGCTGCTTGGGTCCATTTCCTACGCGATCAACCAGATCTCGACCCGCCGGCTGGGCGGGATCGACCATCCGCTGACCACCGTTTTCTATACGGCGCTGGTTGGGGTGGCGAGCACCAGCGTGATCGTACCCTTCCTGTGGGTGACGCCGGACGCCATGGGCTGGGCGCTGATGGGCGGCGTCGGGCTGCTCAGCCTGGCCGGGCACATCTTTTCGGCGCGAGCCTTCCAGGCCGCGCCGGCCGCCGCCGTCACCCCGTTCAATTATTCGTCGCTGGTGTGGGCGACGGCGGTGGGGTACGTGGTCTTCGGCGACCTGCCGGACGGATGGACGGTGGCCGGCGCCACCGTCATCGTGGCAAGTGGTCTTTACGTGCTGGACCGCCAGCGCAAGAAGCGCCAGCCGGAAGGAACGCCGGAATGACAATGAATGGATGCCGGCCATGAGCGAGGTGGCCGGGCGATTACCGCCCCAGAAGGTCGGCTGGGGTGTCTTCTGGATGTGCGTCGCCATGCTGCTATTGGTCGGCATGGACGCCATCGCCAAGCATCTGGCCCAGCTCTTTCCGGTCTCCGAGGTGATCTGGGCCCGCTTCACCTTCCATCTGCTGTTCATGGCCCCACTGCTGGCGAGAAGGCTGCCCCTGATTGCCAGAACGCGCAGCCCGCGCCTGCAGATTCTGCGCGGCGTCATGATCCTGCTGGCATCCGGCGCCATGGTCAGCGGCCTTCGTTACATCCCGCTCGCCGAAACCAACGTGCTATTCGCGGCCAGTCCCCTGATCGTCACCGCCCTTTCGGTGCCGATGCTCAAGGAACAGGTCGGGCCGCGCCAGTGGGCGGGCGTCGTCGTCGGCTTCCTGGGCGTGCTGCTGATCGTGCGCCCCGGCATCGCGGCGATTCATCCGGCCGCCGTCATCGTCCTGCTGGGGGCGGGCTTTTACGCGGTCAGCCAGATTACCGCTCGCAGTCTGGCGCACCTCGACGATCCGCGCACCACGGTGTTCTACACCGCCCTGGTTTGCGCGTTGGCGATGACGGCCATCGTTCCCTTTGTCTGGGTGACGCCGCGGCCGGTCGATTGGGCGGTCATGGCGGCGGCGGGCTTTCTCAGCATGACCGGCCATCTGGCGGCTACCAAGGCATTCCAGATGGCGCCGGCCGCCACCGTTTCGCCGTTCAATTATTCGGGGATGGTATGGGCGACGCTGTTCGGTTTCCTGGGGTTCGGCGACCTGCCAGACGGGTGGACGGTCGTCGGTGCTCTCGTCATCGTCGCCAGCAGCCTTTACATCCTGCGCCGCCAACGGGTCCGACGCAAAAAGGAATGATGCGGCGTCATGCGGCCGCGCCGTCCTCCAAAAAGGTGGTCAGCAGGCGGGTCAGGTCGTCGGCCGCGCGGGCGGCCTCGGTCACGCTGGTTTCGTGGGTAAGCGCCTTGCCGGCCATACCCGCCGCCGGATTGGCGATGATCGAAAGGGCGGCGATGCGCAGACCCAGCCAGCGGGCCAGCAGGACTTCGGGCACCGTCGACATGCCGACGGCATCGGCGCCCAGCGTCCGTGCCGCATGGATTTCCGCCGGCGTCTCGAAACTCGGCCCCGAGAACCATGCGTACACGCCCTCGTGCAGGGGAATGTCAAGCCGGCCGGCCGCCGCCCGAAGGCGGGCGCGCAGTTCCGCGTCGTAGGCCTCGGTCATGTCGACGAAGCTCTCCTCGCCGGGTTCGCCGATCAGCGGATTGGCTGCGGCGAAATTGATGTGATCGGTAATCATCATCAAGCTGCCGGGGCCTACTTCGAGCCGAAGCGAGCCTGCGGAATTGGTGAAAATCATCGCCGGACAGCCGGTGATGGCGAGGGCGCGCAGCGGCACCTTCATGGCGGCGACGTCGCCAGCCTCGTAATAGTGCGCGCGCCCCTGCATGACGGCGACATCGCGGCCCCCCAGTCGGCCCAGGACCAGACGTCCGGCGTGGCCGCGGACCAACGGAAGGGGGAAACCCGGCAGGTCTCCGAATGGAATCGCCACGGCATCCGTCAGGGCGTCGGCGACGGCGCCAAGGCCACTGCCGAGAACGATGGCAAACGATGGAGTGCCGAGGTCGCCGGCACGTTCGCGGATGATGCGGGCACTGTGTTCGGCATCGGGGTCAT
Organism: Rhodospirillales bacterium; assembly: GCA_014859895.1. GTDB lineage: Bacteria > Pseudomonadota > Alphaproteobacteria > Rhodospirillales > Shumkoniaceae > Shumkonia. Next base: position 4,391 of record JACZKS010000114.1, on the reverse strand, counting down.
TGGAAAGCATTCGCCTGACCGTTCCTTTCTCTAACCCCGAAAATTGTGAGTAATCCTGCCATGGCCGGATAGCCGGCACAACGCCGGCGTGATAGTTTCAGGGCCGTACAGGGTACTTGTCTGACCCCGTTCCGGGGGAGGGAAAAGAATGTCTGTGATAACTTTTGTCCGGCGTTGGGTGCCGGATGTCGCTGTCGTTGCCGCCGTGGTGATGCTGCTGGCGGCTCCGGCCATGGCCGAGCCGACCCGAATCACGTTTCTGCATGCCAACGATATTTATGAAGTCTCGCCGAAGAACGGAATCGGCGGGCTGGCCGAAATAATGACGCTGGTGCGTGCCGAGCGGGCGCGGAACGCCAACAGCATTACGACCTTCGGCGGCGATTTGATTTCGCCTTCGATGTCGTCGAGCATCACCAAGGGCGCCCACATGATCGCGCTGATGAATGCCATCGGCGTCGATGTCGCGGTACTGGGAAACCACGAGTTCGATTTCGGCCCCGAGGTCGCCGCCCAGCGAATCGGCGAATCGAAGTTCCCCTGGCTTGGCACCAACGTCCTGGCGCTCGACGGTACCCCGGCAGTTGGCGCCAAGGACCTGCTGATACTGAAGAAAGCCAATTTCACCATCGGTTTTTTCGGCATCCTGGTGCCCGAGACCGAGGTTCTTTCCTCACCCGGCAAGGGCATCGTCTTTGCCGACGTCATCGAGACCGCGGAGGCGGCAGTCAAGCGCCTGCAGGAATCGGGAGCCGACCTCATCGTAGCCATCACCCATCTCAGTATCGATCAGGACCGCGATCTGGCGGCATCGGTCGGTGGCATCAACATGATCCTGGGCGGGCACGATCACGATCCGATCACGTTCTATGAAGGCGGCGTGCTTATCCACAAGTCCGGCTACAATGCCCACTTCCTGGCAGCCATCGACCTGTCGGTGGAATGGCAGGAGCAAGGCGGCAGGAAACACCTGCGCGTGCGCCCGGCGTGGCGCGTGATGACGACGGCCGGGGTGGCGCCCGACCCCGAGATGAAAAAGCTCGTCGACAGGCATAACGCCAGCATGGCGACCGAGCTGACCAGCGTCATCGGCAAGACGACGGTGATGTTGGATACCCGCCAGGACATCGTGCGGAGCCAGGAAACCGGATTCGGCAATCTCGTCGCCGATGCCATGAAGGAAGCGACGGGGGCCGACGTCGCCCTTGTCAACAGCGGGGCAATTCGGGGCGACCGCACATACGATCCCGGGACTTCGCTGACCCGTAAGGATATCTTGAACGAGCTGCCGTTCGACAATGTCACGGTGCTGATCGAATTGGCGGGAATCGACCTTCTGGCTGCGCTGGAGAACGGCGTTTCGAAGGTCGAGGAGAAGTCGGCGCGTTTCCCGCAGATCGCCGGCATGTCTTTCGTGTACGACGCGAAGGCACCGGCGGGAAGGCGGATCGTCTCGGCGATGGTCGGCGGCGAGGTTCTGCACGAGGACAGGATCTATCGCGTCGCGACTAATGAGTTTCTGGCGGCTGGTGGTGACGGATACGACCCGCTGGCAAACGGCGAGATTGTGGTCGACGCTTCCGCGGGAACCTATGTAGTGACGGCGGTGATCAACCACATCGCCGCGACAAAGAGCCTGACGCCGCGGGTGGAAGGTCGGATCCGCCGGAAATAGCCGCTCAGGGCGGCGGGTGGCGATTGAGGGGCGCCGGGAAAAGTGAGAGAGTGCTGGTGCCGAGGCGCGAAAGGGGACCGGCGCATGCCCTTGGTGAGGGAAAGCGGGATATGAAAATTCTCTATGGGTTGCGCTTTTTCTCGAAATGTATGGGAGTTCCGGTATAAGTTTCGACTGAATGAGGGAACGTATCGAGCCGAGCAAATCGGCGGGGGGCTGGTTTGACGAGAAGAATCCTGATCGTCGATGACGATGAGGCCTTGGGGCACTCGTTACGGCGATACCTTTCCGCCTATGGATTCGACATCAGTCTGGCTCATGACGGCGAGGCCATGAGAGCCGAACTCCTTCGCGAAAAGACCGATCTGGTGATTCTCGATCTTGTCCTGCCCGGGGACAGTGGGTTCGACCTGGCACGGGAAATCCGCAGGGACTCGGACATTCCAATCATTATGCTGACCGGACGGGGCGAAGAGGTGGACCGCGTGGTCGGACTCGAACTGGGGGCCGACGATTTTGTCACCAAGCCGTTCAGTTCACGGGAGCTTCTGGCGCGGGTCAATGCGGTCCTGCGCCGGACTACCGGGCGTCCGACGGGAGAAGAGTCCGTGACCGAGGAGGGTGGCCGGATCGGCCGCTTCTTGGGATGGACGATTGACGTCTCCCGGCGCAAGCTGCTGACGCCCGAAGGCAGCGAGGTGCGGCTGACCGCCGGAGAGTTCAACGTCCTTTTGGCCCTGATGGAACGGCCTAAGCGGGTGCTGACCCGCGAGCAGATTTTGGACTGCTTCATGGCGGGCGAGCCTGACGTTTTCGACCGCAGCATCGACACCCGGATATCCCGGCTGCGCCGGAAGATCGAACCAGACCCGAAGCGGCCGAAGTTCGTCAAGACGGAGTGGGGAGTCGGTTACTTCTTCGATCAGCAGATCGAGTGGGAGCAGTAGCTCCTTTCGGCCCGCCGGCCACGCGCGACATGCGCCTCGCCGCCGTCTTGGCGGCCGCGACCGACTTTGTTTCGCTCTGAAACATTTTTCCGGCCGATCTGACAAAACCACGAAACACGCGTGTGCTTTCCTGCGAAACGCCAGCGGAAAAGGTTGGCGCGTTCCGGGCGGCATCGGGTGCCGGAGAAGCGGTATCGCCACGGGTTCCTAGAGAACGACCGATCAATCGAATTCAACGGCCGCACGGCGGGCGAGGGAATCGGGATTCCCCGAGAGGAGTCCTCGGCATGGCACGGATGCAAGTAAGACGGAACGCGAAGAAATGGAACGAAAAATTCTGGTGGTGGATGACGAGCAGCCAATTCGCGTGGCGGTGACGAGGCGCCTTCAGCGGCTTGGTTTCGACTGCGTGCAGGCCGCCGACGGTGAGGCCGCCATCGAAGCGGCGGCGAAAGATCGGCAAATCGGTGTCGCCCTGGTCGATATCCGCATGCCTGGGATGTCGGGGCTGGACGTCATCGCCGAGATCAAGTCCAACATCCGCAGCGATATCGGGTTCATCGTGGTCACCGGCCACGGCGGATTCGACGAGGCCGTGGAAGCACTGCGTCTGGGGGCATCGGATTTCCTCACCAAGCCGTTCAGTTCGGAACAACTTGAAGCCGCGATCCGCAAATGCCTGGAGGGGATTTCCAGTAACGAGGGCAAGCTGCAGACGCAACGGTCGCTGGAAGCCGAAGTCGTGGAAAAGACCGAGCGGATCACCGTGCTCGCCCAGGAAGTCGATTCGGCCAGGATCGAGGCTCTGGAGAGTCTCGCCATCGCCGCCGAGCACCGCGACAATGACACCGGAGAGCACATCCGGCGCATCGGCATCTATGCCGAAATCCTGGCGCAGGGGCTCGACTGGTCGGAAGCGTCGGCACGGAAAGTCCGGCTGGCCGCCACTCTCCACGACATCGGCAAGATCGGGGTCCCCGACAACATCCTGATGAAGCCGGGCCTGTTGACCGAGGCCGAGATCGCCACCATGCAGGCCCATACCCTCATCGGCCACGAGATCGTTTCGCCGTCGACCGATGAGATCATGAAGGTGGCCGCGGCCATCACGCTGTCCCATCACGAACGCTGGGACGGCAGCGGGTATCCTTACAAGCTCGCCGGGGAGGCAATCCCGATCGAGGCCCGCATCACCGCGGTGTGCGATGTCTATGACGCCCTGCGGTCAGCCAGGCCTTACAAGCCGGCCATGGATCATCGGGCGGCGATGAAGGTCATCCTGGAAGGCGATGTCCGCACCCGTCCTCAGCATTTCGACCCTACCGTCCTCCAGGTCTTCGGAAACAACGCCCATCTGTTGGCGGAAGCTTATGGCAAGCGGCCCGACGTTGCGCGAAAAGCGGACGGGAGGATTGCTTCCTTCCCGCAAAACGGTGAGAATCGGAGAAAGACACCATTCTTCGGCTCAAGAGGGAAGACGAATGCAATCTGAGGACGTCCCGGGTCGCGACGCAGGGGCGACCGCGGAAAGGCCGAAGGAGACTCTCTCCGACGTTGACCGTGATTCGTTGCACACGTTGCCGCTGTCGATCATCCCGTTTGAGACGCTTTCGTTGCGCCGGGCGCGTTTGATCAAGAACGTCCGGCTACGCAGTGTAGTGGAGTTGTTCGAGGAGAAGCAGACGGGCAGCGGGCAGATGGAGATTGCCGACGTCGCCAAGGAGTTTGGGTGGCCGAAGGACCAGCCGGTGGCGGACCGCGACATGCTG